>CBDUPW010000211.1:0-12604 GCA_965369205.1 uncultured Polyangiaceae bacterium
CACGTGCGTCTGCGCGCACGTGAGCCGCGGGCTACTGCGTCGGCGGATCGTCAGTGCACAGTGGATCCCCGGCGCGGCAACGAGACGCCGCGCGCTCTGGCGCGACCGGGTCCGTGCGCGGTGTTGTGTTCGGTTGCGACACGGGCTTGCCGGCCAGGTAGGCTTCAACAAACCCCGGCGGAGGCGCTTGAGCAGCGCGGGCTGCATCGGTCAAAGTGTCCAGCTTGGTTTTGCCGCTCCGCGAAAAGACGATCGGGTACTCCACGTAGATGGTCTGCCGATGCGGATTGGGAAACGTCAGCTCGAACATACTCCGCAGCAGGCAGCGCCGTACTTCGCGATCTGGAAGCGTTGCCGCGCTTTCCCGGGTGCGCCAGACGCGGCCGTCGGATCCGATCTCGAACTCAATCATGACGCGACCCTCCAAGCCGGCGGCGCGAGGCATGCCCTCGAGGTAGCACTGGCGGAATCTGCCGGTCTGCTGACGAACGATACGACGGATCGCCTGAGGCGGCACTCGTGAGTGGACGCTGCGCGCAGCGGGACCGTCGGGCCGCGCGCCATCGCGCTGCAACGGTTCGAGGAGCGCCAGCATGCGTGCGTCTCGCGCCACGGCGTCTTCTCCGCGCTGGTTTTGGATTGCGCCGCCGGCTGCGCCGCGGATGCGCTCGGCGATGGCGGCGTGCAGCATCGCACGCCCATTCACAGCCGCGTCCCGCGTCGCATCATCGGCGATGCCGGCGTCGTGTGCTTTCGGCTGGACGTTCGACGGCTGATCCGCAGCTGTGACTGGCTTCGTGAGCCGAGGCTGGGACGTTGCCGCCGGCAGATGGGCCGGGCGCGCGCAAGCCAGCACCAGCGCTGCCGGTGAAAACAGAAGCAGAAATCGGGGAAGGCGCCCAAACATGCAGCGTTCGACAGCGTCGGTTCCGGTGAGTTCCCGCCGGAGCGGTCACCGCGCACCCGGGCAGCGACGCGCGCGCGTTCCCGCGCACGCTTAGCGAGCGCGCTGTATCTGTTCGTGGATCAGTGCGTGCAGCCGCTGCCGCATCGCCGGACTGATGCTGTGGCCCACGTCCGGGAACGCCTCGAATCGTGCGTCGTAGCCCACGGATTTCAGCTCGCTCACGGTGTGCTCGCCGTCGGCGGTCGGCACGCGGGTATCGTTGGCACCGTGGAGCGCGACCACCAATGGCGCTGCCGCGGAGTTCTTGGGCAGCAGCGGGCGTGGCAGCAGGCCGCCAACTGGAAACGCAGCGCCAACGCGGGTCGGGTGCTGGCTTGCGATCGCGAAAGCGAGCATGCCGCCTTGCGAAAACCCTGTGACCATCGGGCGGCCTAGGGTTGGGTAGCGCGTCGCCATCGCCCCGATCTCTTTGGCCACCAGCGCGGCGGGCGCTTGCAGCACGCGGGCGCGTTCTTCGTCACTCTGTCCTGGCCGATACGGAAACCAGGAGTACCCATCACCGAAGGGCAGCGGCGCGCGCAGCAGCACGATGCGCGCTTGCCAAGAGATCCCGTCGAAGAGCGTCGCAAAGCTCTCCGGTCGGTCCCCGAGTCCGTGGAGTGCAACCACTAGGGGTAGCCGTTGGCTCGCTTGCGCATTGCCCGTGAGCACCACGACCGAGCTGAGTGTGGTGGTGGGGGGCGCAGCCGCTGTTGCAGCAGTCGAGCCCCGGGGGGCCGGGCTGTGCTCGGCGCTACGGTCGCAGCTTGTTCCCACGCTCGCCAGGATGAGCGCGCCCAGCGCTCGGGCGAGCCACGCTCCCGCGGCATGGCGCTGGACCTGCGATTTGCAGTGCACGCGGCGCAGCTCTTGTCGGTCGCCGCGCCGGGCGTGATCTGCGGCGCCGCGAAAATTACCGTGAGGGAAAATCGAATGGGGGTGCATGCCGCATGCAGCGCACGTTGCGCTTCTAGTGAACGGAGCGCCCGGGCGCGAATGCGTCGTGGCGTCCGCTCGAAATGAGCTAGACTCTAGAGTCTGGAGGTCCAGTTGCAAATCCGCCGAATCTTGGAACTGGGGGGCCTTTTCCTTGCCTTGGGCTGCGGCGACGCCGCGTCGGACGAAGGCTTCACTCCTGCGGGCGGCGGCAGTTCTCTGGGTGGCGCATCCACCTCGGGAGGCAGCGGTGGTGCCCTCCCCACCGGAGGCAGCGGCGGTGCGGGGAATTTTGGCGGCGGCGGACTGCCGTCCGGAGGCAGCGGCGGCGCGACCGGGGGCGGCGCAGGGCAGGCGGGTGCGGGGGGCAGCGGTGGTGCGGGCGCCGCGACGGGCTGTCTTCCCATGCCGGCGTGTAACGGCGCGCTGCCGAACGTCGGGCCGAAGCGCAGCTGGAAAGATACGATAGGGTCCACGCTGATCACCGCGACGGGGTTTGACAATCACCGCGGCCGCGACCTGGTGTTGCTCGAAAACGAAGAACAGTGGGTGATCGGCAAGTTCGCCTACGGCGTGATCGACAAGGACCTCAAGGGCGAGGAAGTCGACATTTGGCTGAACCGCGACTGCGGCGCGAACTGGGAAAAGCTCGGCACCGCGATCACGACGCCCAAAGATGGCACGCACCCGACGGTGTATGACGTCACGGATAGCGGCGGCCGCGTCTACTACAAGATCCCCGCCGCGAAGAAGCTTGGTCTCGGTCGGCACCGCTTCCGCTTGGTGGTTGCGGGCGATCTGAGCGGCGCTGACTTGTATATTGAAGTCGTTCCCCCCAATACGCACTATTTCGTGACGGACGTGGACGGTACCCTCACGACCAAGGAGACCGAAGAATACAGCGCGCTATTGACGGCGAGCGTCTCGGACTCCAACACCGACGCCCCGGCCGCGCTGTCGCTCTTGGCGGCGCGCGGGTACCGGCCCATGTACTTGACTGCGCGTCCGGAATTCCTCGTGGGCCGCACCCGTGAGTTCATCAAGAAACACGGATACCCTCTTGGCGTCGTGCGTACGACGACCGGGCTTGGTGCGCTTGGCTCCGCAGCGGTCGGCTTCAAACGCCCTGAAGTTGACGGCATGACCGGGAAGGGACTCTTCGTCGACTATGGGTTCGGAAACACGGATTCAGATGCGGAGGCGTTCTTCTTGGGCAACATCCAGCCTGCTAGCCACCGCATCATGTACCGGTATACGGATGGCACCCACGGCTCTCGGCGCATCGAGGCCTACACCGAACTGCTCAGTGAGTTCGCTGCGCTCACAAATCTGTGTCCTTGAGTTGAATCAGTCCTTTGCGGGCGATCCCCAGCCCGCCGCCATTGCCTCGGCGCCGCGCATGATGATGCGTACCTCTGCGACAATGCGCTCCAGCACGGCAAGGCGTTGATCCGCAGGCAAGTCGAGGGCGTTGGCTCCGAGGTTGAACGCGATCGTGACCATGGCTTCCGCCGCGAGCTCTGGGTGGGCGATGGGGCGGCGCGAAGCTTCTGCCTCGCGGATGAGGTCTTCGACGAGATCCGAGGTGAAACGCTTGACCTCCAGGTGAATGGCTCGGCGAAACGCCGGGGACGCGCCTGCCCCCCCGCCCAAGAGCAGCCGAAACAGATCGGAGTCGTTCTCCGCGAACTCCATGAACATCTGAATAGAGTTGCGCACGACACTGCCGTCTCCGGCGTCGAGCACGCGTCGGCGGGCTTGGCGGACCAGTTGGCGCAATGACAGCCCGACCTGGTCTGCCAGCGCCAGCCCGAGATCGTCCAGGTCCTTGAAGTGTCGATAGAAGGCGTTTGGGGCGATATTTGCCTCCTTCGCGATGGCACGCAGGCTCACGCTCGCAAAGCCGCGGGCGGAACTGAGGCGCAAGGCCGCGTCGACAATGGCTCGGCGGGTTTGCTCTTTTTGCGCGGCGCGGCTGCTCATTGGGGACTTCCGTGTACAAGCGTACACCATTGATCAGCTGTCTGCGCGACGACCTCCCGTTCGTCACAGATGCATCACGAAATCAAAACCCGCGTTGACCCGATGGGCTTCGGTGAGGATAGTCCCCGACCTCTCCAGTATTTCGGTGCACACCCGTACACCGATGTCGGGAATCCCATGCGATCAATCGGTGTGTGGACCGCAAGCAACCAAGCCCCAAGCTTCAGCCAGACGCAGCTCTTGCGCAGCGTTCACAACGTGCGCGACACGACCTACGTCGTGCAAGACCCTGAGTCCGGCGGGCTGGGCGTAGCGCACGGCGGCGCCAGCGCCGGAGCGCCCAATGGCGCGCCGTCATGGCCACTGCTTGCCACGCTACCCCCGACCTACCCGGAATGGCTGGGGGATCGCACCTTTGCGGAAGTACACGGAGTGCGCTTTCCGTACATCGCCGGCGCTATGGCCAATGGCATTGGGTCAACGGACATCGTCGTTGCCATGGCGCGCGCGGGCATGTTGGGATTCTTTGGCGCGGCCGGGCTTTCCCTCGAACGAGTCGAGCAGGCGTTGGATGTTCTGGAGTCTACGCTCGGTCGTGCTGATTCAGGCGGCCTGCCCTGGGGCGCGAACCTGATCCACTCGCCCAACGAACCGAGCCTGGAAGCTGCCGTTGCCGATTTGTACCTTCGCCGTGGCGTACGTAGAGTTTCCGCTGCGGCGTACATCGCGCTCTCCAAACATGTTGTGCGCTACGCATGCACTGGGCTCTCCGAGTCTGCGAATGGCCGGGTCCTGCGACGTAACTTTCTATTTGCGAAGATCTCCCATCCAGGAACTGCGAGACCGTTCATGGAGCCCGCGCCGCAGGCGCTGCTCGAACAACTGGTAGCCGGCGGTGACCTGACAGAGCAAGAAGCCCGGCTGGCTGCCCGCATCCCGCTGGCCGAGGACATCACGGTGGAGTCGGACTCCGGTGGCCATACGGACAATCGTCCGCTTGCTGCGCTCTTCCCGACGATCGCCTCCCTTCGCGACGCGATCCAAGCTGAGCGCAACTACGATCGACCGATCCGCGTCGGCGCCGCCGGTGGCTTGGGCACGCCCAGCGCGGTGGCAGCAGCTTTTGCCCTGGGAGCGGCCTACGTGCTCACCGGCTCCGTCAATCAGGCGGCGGTCGAGTCCGGATTGCACTCCGCTGGAAAGCAGCTCCTGGCCCAGGCCGGGCTCGGCGACGTGATCATGGCGCCCGCTGCCGACATGTTCGAACAAGGCGTCGAGGTTCAAGTCTTGAAGCGCGGGACGTTGTTCGCCAGCCGCGCCCGAAAGCTGCGAGAGCTCTACCGGGCGCACCGCAGCTGGGACGAAGTGCCTGGGTCCATTGCCGCAAAGGTCGAAACCGACATCTTGCGTGCCGGCTTCGCAGACGCCTGGAGATCCACGGCAGAGTTCTGGGCCAAGCGTGACCCCGGCGAGATCGACAAGGCAGAAGCGGACCCTCATCACAAGATGGCATTGGTGTTCCGCGCCTACCTGGGCCTTTCTAGTCGCTGGGCGATCAACGGAACGCAGGAGCGCGTCGCGGACTATCAAATCTGGTGTGGGCCGGCGATGGGAGCGTTCAACGCTTGGACTTCGGGCTCCTTCCTTGCGAAACCAGAAAACCGCCGCGTCGTGCAAATCGCATTGAACCTGATGGAGGGCGCCGCGGTGATCACTCGCGCCCAACAATTGCGCAGCTTTGGTGTGCCCATGCCCCACGCCGCGTTCGACTTCCGCCCCCGGCCCCTCGCTTGACCGATTGGACAACCGCCATGAACGAATCACACACTCCTCCACGTCCCGCCATTGCCGTCGTCGGCGTCAGCGCGCTCTTCCCGGGCTCCGTCGACGCCACCGGCTTCTGGTCCGACATTCTGGCGGGTTCCGACCTCATCACGGATGTGCCGCCGAGCCACTGGCTGATCGACGACTACTACGATCCGGACCCGAGCGTACCCGACAAGACCTACGCGAAGCGGGGCGCGTTCCTGCCGAAGGTGGACTTCGATGCGATGCACTGGGGTGTGCCGCCGGCGCTCGTTCCGGAGACGGACACCTCGCAGTTGCTCGCGTTGATCGTCGCGCAGAAGGTGCTCGAGGACGCGTCCGCAGGCGATCCCGAGCGGCTCGACCTCGCGCGCACTTCCGTGATTCTCGGTGTAACTTCTGGCCAGGAGCTGCTCGGTTCCATGGTGAGTCGCCTGCAGCGCCCTGTATGGACCAAGGCGCTCCGCGAGGCCGGACTACCCGAGAGCGAAGTGGTCGACGTCTGTGAACGCATCGCTGCGCACTACACCGACTGGAAGGAAAGCACGTTTCCCGGCCTGCTGGGGAATGTGGTCGCGGGGCGTATCGCGAATCGCTTGAACCTCGGGGGGACGAATTGCGTCAGCGACGCGGCTTGCGCGTCGACCATGAGCGCGCTTTCCATGGCCGTGAACGAACTCCAGCTCGGCGACTCGGACTTGGTCATCACCGGTGGCGTGGACACCATGAACGACATCTTCATGTTCATGTGTTTTTCGAAGACGCCAGCGCTGTCCATGAGCGGGGACTGCCGCCCCTTCAGCGATCAAGCGGACGGCACCATGCTCGGCGAGGGCCTCGGCATGGTCGCGCTCAAGCGGCTTGAAGACGCCGAGCGTGCCGGCGACCGCATTTACGCGGTCATCCGCGGTGTTGGCGCTTCATCGGACGGGCGCTCCAAAAGCGTGTATGCGCCGGTTTCCGCCGGACAGGCCAAGAGCCTGACCCGGGCCTACACTCAGGCGGGCTACGGCCCAGACAGCGTGGAGCTCGTCGAAGCCCACGGCACGGGAACGAAAGCAGGAGACGCTGCGGAGTTTGGCGGACTCGAGATGGTTTTCGGCGCAACCGCACGCCAGGATCGCCAGTGGTGCCAGCTGGGATCGGTGAAATCGCAGATCGGTCACGCCAAAGCAGCGGCGGGTGCGGCTGGCCTTTTCAAAGTCGTGATGGCGCTGCACCACAAAGTGCTCCCGCCGACGATCAAGATCGATCGCCCCAATCCGGCGCTGCAGCTTGAGTCTTCCCCCTTTCACCTCACGACGCGCGCACGGCCCTGGGTGCGCACCGCAGATCACCCGCGCCGCGCGTCGGTCAGCGCCTTTGGTTTTGGCGGTTCCAACTTCCACTTGGCGCTCGAAGAGTTCGTTCCGCCGCCAGGCAAGCGTCCAGAGGCGCCTCGCTTACGAGCCGCCGGCGCCGAGTTGGTGGTGCTTTCCGCGGACACCAGCGCTGCGCTCGCCACAAAAGCCAAAGAGGTCGCACTGGATTGCGCACAGCCCGGAATGCTGAAGTGGCTTTCGGCGACGAGCCGCGGCAGCGCGCTGTTTGAGCATCGTCTTTCGATCGTTGCGGACAGCGACGGGGATCTGGCGCAGAAACTCAATCAAGCCGCGCAACTCATCGAAGCGAAACCAAGTCAGGCCTTGTCGACGCCGAACGGCATCCATGTGGGGTGCGGCCAGCCCGAGGGACGCCTTGCATTCGTGTTTCCAGGTCAAGGCAGCCAGTACATCGACATGGGCGCCGATCTTGCCATGCACTTCTCCGCCGCCCTCGCGGCCTGGGACACAGCAGCGGAAATCGTGCGAGACGGAGACTTGCGGCTGCAGGAGGTTGTATTTCCTCGCACCGCCTTCGACGACGCCGCCGCGGCGGAACAAGCCCGCAGATTGTCGGACACCGAGTGGGCGCAGCCCGCTATCGGTTGCTCGAGCCTCTCATTACTGAACCTGCTTGGAGAACTTGAGCTCAAACCCAGCTGCGTCGCGGGTCACAGCTTCGGCGAAGTGACCGCGCTGCACGCCGCGGGCGTGCTCGACGAAAGTCAGATGCTCCGTGTGGCACGTCGCCGCGGCGAGCTCATGGCCGAGGCGGCCGTGCATCCGGGCGCGATGTGTGCAGTGCCGCGGCCCCTCGACGAGGTGCGTGCTTTGCTCGAGAAGTTCGGGGAAAATGTAGTCGTCGCCAACCACAATGGTCCCGCGCAAGTCGTGCTGTCAGGCATCACATCGGCCATCGAAGCCGTCGAAGCCAAGCTGGCTGCCGAAGGCATTCAAGCTCGGCGCCTTCCCGTTGCTACGGCTTTCCATTCGGAAGTGGTCGCGGACGCAAGCGCTGGGCTATCTGCCTTCCTGGCCGAGCAGTCTTTCGCGACGGCGTCGCTGCCCGTGTATTCGAACACCCTCGCCAGGCCCTATCCGGAAGCGCCCGAAAAGATACGCGCGCTACTCGCTGAGCAATTGGCGCGCCCGGTGCAATTCGTAGGAATGATTGAGGCGATGTACGCCGATGGCGTTCGCACCTTCGTCGAGGTCGGTCCCGGCGCCGTGCTCACTGGGTTGATCAAAGGCATCCTCGAAGGCAAGCCGCATCAAGCTGTGAGCCTGGACCGGAAGGGTGTCAGTTCCCGAACCGCGCTTTTGGACGCGCTTGGCGCCCTCGTCGCCGCGGGGCACTCACTGCGTCTGGAAGCGCTATGGAGTGACTACGCAGCTCCGTCGGACCCTCGTGCCGTTGCCAAGCCGAAGCTCAGCATTGGCCTCGACGGTGCGAACTACGGCAAGCCGTACCCACCTCCGGGCGGAGCGCAGCAGCTGCCGCGGCCGAACGGTCCACGGCCTGAGGTTGCCATGGCGGCAGCGGGGCAGACCTCTGTGCCGTCGCAAGCGCCCTCGCAATCCTCAGCTCCTACTAGTGGCGCCTCCCTCTCCGCGCCAAGCAACGGCGCTGGACGTGCCGTACCGAGCAACGGCGGCAGTGTCGCATTCGACGGGAACGCTTCGATTCCTGCTGCGTCGCCCGTTGCGGTTGCTGCCGCGCCCCCGAGCGCGGGCGGCTCACGCTTGCCCCACACCGCGGAGCCCGGCTGGGCGCATGCCTATCAAGAGGCGCAGCGCCACACCGCGGAAGCGCATTCCGCGTACATGGCCGCCATGGCGCAGAGCCACATGGCCTTTCTCCAAACCATCGAACACGGCTTCGGTGCCCTCAGCGGGCTTCCGCTTCCCGTGACGCCGACCCTGCAACCTATAACGTCCGCGCTCGCCGTGCCGCCCGCCGTGTCGCAAGCCGCGCCGCCGCCCGCGCCTGAACCCGCATCGACCCACGCGGCCGCGCCGGCGCACACCCCCACGCCTGCCGCGCCCCTGGCGCCAGTCGCGCCGCCGCCGCCGGCTGCGGCCGAGATGACGCTTCCTGCCGCGGCTGCGGCCCCTGTGCGCGATCTGCACGGGCTGATGCTGCAGATTGTGTCGGACAAGACGGGCTACCCGACAGAGATGCTGAGCGTGGAGATGCAGCTCGAAGGCGATCTAGGGATCGACTCGATCAAGCGGGTCGAGATCCTATCGGCGATGCGCGAGCGAGCGCCGGAGCTGCCCGAGGTGGACACCGCGGTGATGGCAAAGCTGCAAACCCTTGGTGAAATCGTCGAGTACATGCAAGGACTGCTTGGCTCCGTGCCGCCCGGTACCGCTCCAAGGGTTTCCGTGAGCCCGGCTCAGCCGGCGGCTGCCGTGCGGGATCTGCATGGCTTGATGCTGCAGATCGTGTCGGACAAGACGGGCTACCCGACGGAGATGCTCAGCGCAGAGATGCAGCTGGAAGGCGACCTCGGGATCGACTCGATCAAGCGGGTCGAGATCCTATCGGCGATGCGCGAGCAAGCGCCGGAGTTGCCCGAGGTGGACACCGCGGTGATGGCCAAGCTGCAAACCCTCGGTGAGATCATCGAGTACATGCAGGGACTGCTCGGCTCCGCGCCGTCCGGTCCGGCGGAAGGCGTCTCCGTGAACGGCGCGGCTCGGCCAGCAGCACCCGTGCGGGATCTGCATGGCTTGATGCTGCAGATCGTGTCGGACAAGACGGGCTACCCGACGGAGATGCTGAGCGCAGAGATGCAGTTGGAAGGGGATCTCGGGATCGACTCCATCAAACGGGTGGAGATCCTGTCAGCGATGCGCGAGCAAGCGCCGGAACTGCCCGAGGTGGATACGGCAGTGATGGCGAAGCTGCAGACCCTCGGTGAGATCATCGAGTACATGCAGGGACTGCTCGGCGGTGGTCCCCCGGAGCCGAACGCTCCACCACCCGCGCGGCAGGGCGCTACAGCAGAAGGCGCAACGGAAACAGCCACACCCAGCGCCGATCCCGTCACCACTCCGAGTCTCGGACGCTTCGTGCTGACCACCCAAGAGCGACCCGCTATCGGCATGGCGATGCGTGGTCTGCTCGGCGCACAGCGCGTGGGCGTTACGTCGGATGGCACGGATCTCGCGGCCACCCTCGTCACAGAGCTGTGTGCTCGCGGCGTGCGCGCGGAGCTCGTCGACCCCGCGTCGTCTCCAGGGTTGGACGCTCTGCTGTTCCTGGGTGGGATGCGATCTGTCACCGATATTGACGAAGCCGTTCAGGTCAATCGTGAGGCCTTCGCCGCCGCGCAATCCTTCGCCCGTCAGCGTTCGGGCAAAGGCGTTTTCGTGACGGTGCAGGACACCGGTGGCTGCTTTGCCACCACCCACATCGAAAGCGTGCGTGCATGGCTGTCCGGACTTGCGGGATTGACGCGCAGCGTGGCGCAGGAATGGTCTGATGTGGCCACCAAGGCCATCGACTTGGAGCGCGGCGGCAATAGCAGCGAAGTGCTGGCGAAATCCCTGGCCGACGAGCTGCTGTTGGGCGGGCCAGAACTCGACGTAGGGCTGCCCGTCGACGGCCGCCGTCTGGTCTTGCACAGCGCTCGGGTTCCAGTAGCGGTCGGTGCAAGCCCTTGGCAGGACGGGGATGTCGTGGTGGCATCCGGCGGGGCTCGGGGCGTCACTGCCGCGACCCTGATCGAGCTCGCCACTCAAGCGAAGTTGCGTTTCGTGCTCCTCGGGCGCACGGCGCTAGTGGCAGAGCCTCCCTGTGTCACGGGCATCCTAGGGGACGCCGAGCTCAAGCGCGCGCTGCTCGCTGAAGCTCGCGCTGCCGGGAGGATGCCGAGTCCCGCGGAACTAGGCGCGCAGGTCAGCGGAATCGTTGCGGCACGCGAGATCGGTGCCACGCTGCGGGCCATCGAAGAGACGGGTTCCGAGGCGCGCTACGTTCCCGTAGACGTTACGGATACGGGGGCGTTGCAAGCCGCGCTGTACGACGTGCGCAAGCACTGGGGACCCATCGCTGCCATCGTGCACGGCGCAGGCGTCATTCACGACAAACTGCTTGTGGACAAGACCACGGAGCACTTCGATCGCGTGTTCGACACGAAGGTCGCGGGGCTGCGCGCGCTTCTGCACGCCACGCAGGCGGATCCAATCAAGCTGTTGTGCTTCTTCTCTTCCGTGGCGGGCCGCTGCGGCAATGTCGGTCAATCTGACTACGCCATGGCCAACGAAGTCCTCAACAAGGTGGCCTGGGCCGAAGCGCGATCCCGGAAGGGCTGCCTGGTGAAGTCTCTGGGTTGGGGCCCCTGGGAAGGAGGCATGGTGAGTCCAGAGCTGAAGCTTCACTTCGAGCGCATGGGCGTGCCGCTGATTCCGCTGCATGTGGGCGCGCGTATGTTGGTCGACGAACTCTCCGGCTCTCAGCCCGAGCAGGTTGAACTGGTGCTCGGTGGGGAGCCGCGTCCCGAGGCGCTGGCCCCGAAGGCGGGGGCGCCCGGCCTCTCCCTCGAAGTGGTGGTCGACCGCAGGAGCCACCCGTTCTTGGCGGATCACAGCATACACGGCACACCTGTGGTTCCGGTGGTGATGGCCATCGAGTGGTTCAGCCGCGCCGCGCGCGCGTTTCGCCCGAACTTGGTGCTCAGCGGCATTCAGAATCTGAAGGTCTTGCGGGGCATTCCGTTGAAGAACTTCGAGCAAGACGAATTGCGGCTAGTGGTCAACTGCGCGCTACGCTCCAACGGCAGCGGTGCAATTCTGGATCTCGAGCTGGTCGACGATTCGGGCACGCCGTACTACCGGGCCACGGCTCAGATGGTAGAGACGCGCCCTGCACCTAGCAAAGGTGGAGCGAACGATTTGGGCCTCGAGGCTTGGGGGGATCGTGTGGTCTATGACGGGCAGGTGCTCTTTCACGGTCCGGACTTCCAGATGATCCGCAGCATCGATGGTGTGAGCCAGAGCGGGATCGCCGCTGCGCTCAGCGGCGTGCTTGAGGCGGGCTGGCCCCAGAGTTGGTGCACGGACCCCCGAGCACTCGACGGCGGTTTGCAGCTGGCGCTGCTCTGGAGTCATCACGTACTGGGGCGCGCGTCGCTGCCGACGGGCATCGGCGAGGTGCGCACTTTTACGGACCGGCCCAGCGACGGTCCGCTGCACTGCACACTGACAGGACGAGATGCCTCGGGCCAGCGCACGGTCTCTGACGTGGTCTTCCGCAATGGCCTCGGTGAGGTCATTGCCGAACTAGAAGGCGTGGAGGTCCACCTGCTTCCGCAGGCGTGAGGTCCCATGCCGTTCGTGCCGATTGCCATTGTCGGCCGGTCCTGTCTCTTGCCTGGAGCGTCGAGCCCAGCGCAGCTTTGGGATCTGGTCCACGCGGAGCGCGATTCGATCAGCGCCGTGCCCACCGACCGTTGGCGGGTCGCGCCGGAGCAGGTCGTATGCGCGCCAAGCCGTCCGCGACCCGACGCGACTTGGTCGGACCGGGGCTCCTACGTTCGCGGCTTCAGCGACATCTTCGACCCAG
>CBDUPW010000212.1:0-12554 GCA_965369205.1 uncultured Polyangiaceae bacterium
ATCCGCAACCGGGCTAGCGAATTGAAAAAGCTGGCCGAGGGGTATCCCCAATCCCTTGTCGCAATTGAAGTGGGCACCCACAGCCCTTGGATCAGCCGCCTTCTGTTGGAAGAGGGATCGGAAGTCATCGTCGCCAATGCCCGCAAGCTACGCGCCATCTACACCAACGAGCGAAAGTGCGATCAACGCGACGCTCGCTTGCTGGCCAAGCTCGCTTCACGGGCTGCGCGGCGGGGGGAGGGCGTTCGGCTCCCCGTCACTCTTGGCACGGCCACGTTCCCTCATGACGGCGCCGATTTGTCCGCGCTGTTACGGCGCGCGAAACGTCGTGCGGATGCCGGGGCGAAGGCACGAACCCGCAGCGTCAAGCTGGATCCTATCCGCCCGGGGGAATCTCTGGATGCGTTGTTCTGGGCCGTCGCGGAGTTGGGCACACACTCGGAGCTCGACGGGCCCCGCTTGATCGAACTGCCTTTGATGGACCTGGTCGGCTTGGCGACGACGGTGGTGCAGGAAGCGACTCGGGGCGGCACGTGCTTGGTCGTCGCAACTCAGGGCAAAGGGGTGAGCCTCGGAGCCATCGTGCGATCCGCCCTGCAAGATCCAGATCGCTTGGAGCTTCGCGTGGTCGACAATGCGCGCTTAGGCGCGGAAGTCGAAGCCTTGGCCGTGATCGCCGAGCACGGCACCTACGCCTTCCTAGGGCGCAAGGAACGCACATTGGTACGTGCCGTCCACGCCTCGGATCCGTCGTTGACGGACCTGGTGCTGGAACTTCTCGAATACGGAGCCGAGTGATGTCGCGAAGCGTCGTCCTAATCGATCCGGACCTGGACTCCCTGGGCGCCCTGGCGTCCGCCCTTCGCGCCCGCGGCTTGACCGTCACCGTGGCGGACAGTTGGGAATCCGCCAAGGCGCGCATCCGCGCAGTGGCACCTGACGCGTTGCTGTGCGCCGCGAGCGTGCTGCCCGGCGAGAGCGTGGGCATTCCCTGTCTGCTCTTGGACGGACCCGAGGCAGACGAAAGCAGCGTGCGCAACGACGCCGATGAGGTCGCGCGTCGGCTACTCGCGATTCCGCCACGCCGAGCCCCGGTCGCTGCGGACAAGGGCGACTTCCGCGGCGACCTGGCCAAGGTGAGCTTGATCGATCTGTTGCAGCTCCTAGGCATGAATCGCCGGACCGGAACACTGATGCTGACGACCCCGGCGGGCGCTGGCGAGATCCGTTTCACCGAGGGCGAGGTGACCGATGCCGCCTACCGTCGCCTCGAAGGCGAAAAGGCTTTGAATCGGCTGTTGGGGGAAGTGGACGGTACATTTGCCTTTTCCTCCGGCCAGCCCGCTGCCCTGCGGCGCATCGACCAGCCCTTGAACAACCTCTTGATGGAGGGCCTGCGTCAGCAGGACGAGGTGAAGCGCAAGCGAGGGGAACTGTGCCGGGAAGGAGACGCGATTTTGGCCACAGCCGCTCCCGCGGATGACGAACCCGAAGTCGCGCGTTCGATTCTGCTGTGCACGCAGTCCCCTCGGTCCATCGAAGAAGTCCTCGACGAAGTCCCTGCGCTGGATTTGGAGATCCTTCGGGTGGTTGCTCAGCTGCTTGGCGAAAGTCGCGTGCGCACGATCGCGTCTGGCGCGGAGCGTGTTCCGTTCGCGGACGGCGAGCAGGCGGCGCTGCTGGGTGCCATGGCGTCCCGGCTCGTCGGCGTCGGGTTCGAGGGTGGCGCCCGCCTCGTGTTGGCGGGTTCTTCCTCGCAACTGGCGGCGGCCTCCCATGCACTGCGCCGCATTGTGGAGGCCTCCCAACTGAGTGACGGATCTCCGGCGGCGCCGGTGCCTCACGTCCTGGCTACGCTGCGACTCAACGAGGGCGTGGATATCGAGCTCGTCGGCTTGCCACTCCTTCCGGCCTTTGCCCCCTTGTGGCCGATGAGCATCGCTGGCGCCGCGGTGGTCATCTCGCTGCAGTCCGCGCCTGGAGCGGAACTTGACGAGGCCTGCGCCGCCGGAGGCATCCCCCTGGAGCGGGATCTCCAGGGCACAGATGTGGCGGATCCCTCGCAGTTAGCCCGCCTAATGCGCGAAGCGCTCGACGCCGCGAGCGGACGCAAATAAAGATCCGGAGCAATGCCGGGCCAGGACGACGCCGCCAAGAAACGCATCGCCATCATTGGTGGAGATGGCATCGGACCTGAGGTGGTCCGTGAAGCAACACTCCTCCTTGAGTGGTACATCTCGGAGAAGAAACTGCCCATCGAGCTGTGGGAGTTGGACCTCGGCGCTGAGCGCTTTCTTCGCGACGGCACGACCTTTCCCAAAGAAATCCGCGTTGCCATTCAGAAGGAATGTGCCGCGGTCATGCTGGGTGCTCTCGGAGACGCTCGGGTCCCGAATATGGAGCACGCACGCGACATTCTGTTCGGGATGCGCTTCGGATTCGACCTGTACGCCAACATCCGTCCAATACGCAGCTTGGCCGACCGCCTCGTTCCCTTGAAAGGACGTGGCAAGAAGGACGTCAACATCGTCGTGTTTCGCGAGAACACGGAGGGTGCATACGCCGGGGCTGGTGGTCAGCTGAAGCGCGGTACTCCAGACGAAGTGGCCATCAACGAAGACATCAATACGCGCAAAGGTGTCGAGCGCATCATCCGAGCGGCTTTCGAATACGCAAAGCAGACGGGACGACGTCGAGTCCACATGGCCGACAAGAGCAACGCTCTGCGCCACGCCCATGAGCTCTGGCTGCGCGTATTCAACGAAGTGCGTCGGGAGTACTCGGATATCGAAGCGGTGCACGTGTACGTGGACGCCCTCTGCCTGTACCTGTTGCAGGATCCGAGTCAGTTCGACGTCATCGTCACGTGCAACCTGTTCGGGGACATCGTCACGGACCTGGGCGCTGCGCTCCAGGGAGGGCTCGGGATGGCCGCGAGCGCCAATATTCATCCGGCGGATCCGGGTAGGGTCGGGCTCTTCGAGCCGGTGCACGGTTCCGCGCCCACCCTGGCTGGGAAAAATTTGGCGAATCCCTGTGCTTCGTTTCTTACCGTCGGCATGATGTTGGCGTATTTGGGGTGGCCTGAGGAGGAGGCCCGCATCGAGGCGGCGGTCGCCCGGGCCATCGACGCCGGGGAGTGCACCGCTGACGTCGGCGGGAAGCTGCGCACTCAAGAGGCCGGCGCGGCCGTGCGCCGCCTGATCGCCGAGACCTGAGGTTTTCCACGAAAACCCGACGCGGCCGTCCGAGAATCCCCTAAAACTCTGCCAAAATCCCGGCGTGTGATACGGCCTCGGGCATGATGGAGGCTCAAGAAACCGCGCTCGCGGCCGGCGACGCATCCGACCCGCGTGCTGAATTCGTTTCCAGTATCGGCCGCAGGCTGTCAGCAGTGCGCACGGGTCTGCGTGAGTTGGAGGCCGAACCGCGCTCCGCCAGTCGTCGAGACGTCGTGCTGCGCCGATTGCACGCCCTGGGCGCTGCGAGTCGAGTGCTCGGCTTCGACGCCGCCGCCGAGGCGTTGGGTAACGCTGAAAACTCCCTTTACCGAAGCGCGGCAACGGGCGAGGTATTGGTACGCGACCTGGCTGAAGTGCTGCGGGCGATTGACCAAGTCCCGTCGCTAGTTTGGGGCGGCACGCCCGATGCCACGCCGGCCAGTGGCGTGGAGTCCAGCACCGAGGGGCATCCCGTCCACGTGGTTGCATTTGTCGACTCCTCCCTCGAGCGCGCCATGGAAGCCAACGATCCCGAGGCGAACTTCGAATATGACGCGGCCAGCGACGCGGTGCGTGCGATTGATCTCGTCCGCGCCACAGGTCCGGACGTCGTGATCGTAGACATCGACAAAGACGGCGCCTCGGATCTAGTGGATTTGCTGCTGACGGACGATCTCGTCGAACCCTTTGCGCTGGTCGTGGTCGGCACGCTGCAGGGGGCCGAGGCAGCTGCGACGTTCGTGGCGCGTGGCGCGAAGCGCGTGCTGCCGAAACCAGTCAGTCCTGAAACCCTAGAGCGCGCGATCTTAGGTGTGGCTCGCCGGGGCACGGATTTGGCGGCGGCCCACGAGGCCTTGGGTGATGTCACCATCGAGGAGCTTTCCGCCCGTATCGCGGCAGAGGTGCATCGGGGATTGGTCGAGTCACAGCGCCAAGGCAGTCTGGGAGCCACGGTCCCTTTCGGTGAAGGCGTGGACGTGCTGGCCGCTGTTTGGTCTGCCGTCGCCCGCGTTCGAGAGATCGCCACGCTTCGCTCCGGGGGCTCGCTGCGCTTCGAAGCCACCGGTCCGGAGGGTGCCGTCCCGTTGGCTCCTTGGGCCTCGCCGGACCGCCGCGCAGGTGAACGCAACACTCGCGGCTCTCGCGGACATGACGGAGTGCGCCTGGAAGGCAGATTGGCCGTCGTCGCCGATGATGATCCGTCGGTCGTTTGGTTCCTGTCGGGCCTGCTCAAGACCGCCGGGGTCGACGTGCTGGAGGCCCACGACGGGAAACGCGCGCTGGAACTCACACTTTCGCGCTGGCCGGATCTAGTGGTCAGCGATGTGCTCATGCCGAAGATGGACGGCTTTTCTCTTTGCCGCGCCATCAAGCGGGACGTTGCCGTTCGGGATGTGCCCGTCGTGCTGCTGTCCTGGAAGGAAGATCTGCTCCAGCGGCTCCGTGAACTGGGCGCTGACGCGGACGCCTACTTGCGAAAAGAAGCTGCGGGCACGACGGTCCTGGAGCGCATTCGCGAGGTGCTTCGTCCACGCGCTCGCGTGGAAGCCCGCATGGTTACTGGAGGCGTGGTTCGCGGTCGGCTCGACGGACTCACCCCCCGATTGGTGTTGGAGCTTGCTTGCGGGCGCCACCGTGACTGCCGCGTTTCGTTTCGTGACTCCGTTTATCTGTACGAAGTGGACATCCGTGGTGGTCATCCGGTGAACGCGACGCGCACCGCAACCGACGGTGGTTTCGCACGTGGTGAAAAGGTCGTCGCTGCGCTGCTTGGGATCGGTGCGGGGCGATTCAGTGTCGCTCCAGAGTCCATGGTCTGCCGCGACAACCTGAACAAATCCCTTACAGACCTCCTGTCGCCGCACGTCATGCGGGCCCGGCGCGCACAAGATGCGGTGGTCGGCGGCTTGGATCGAATCGACTCCATTCAAATCGATGTGGAAGCGATCAGTGCCTATTTGGCAGCAACCCCCGACCCTGCGCTGCACTTGCTGCAGCGTCTCACGAGCGGCCACAGCCCAGCAGAGCTCGCCCGTGACCCGGAAACGGACAGGCAGGCCCTCGAAGCGGTGCTACTCGATACCGCACGGCGCGGCGCGATCCTCGATCTGACTGTCTCGGGGCGCGCCATCGATCTGGATGCTCCCGTCGACGAGCCCGAGGCGGAGCAGCCAGCCTCGGCACCCCCGCAGTTCACGTTGGAGCTTTCTCCTGGGGGCGGCGAAGCGGTCCCGCTGCCGCCTAGTACGGAGCTTTCCCCAAAGTGGCCGATGGACCCCAACGTGACGCCCGGACTGGACTTCCAAGAGCATGCAACGGGCTTTCGAGACGAGAGCGGAACCTTTCCGGGAGTGGGCCCCGGCAGCGCTCGCGCGATGTTGGCGCCCGTCCAGGATGCCGCGGTCGGTTCGAAAGAAGCAGCCGAAAATGTCCGGGACGTAGTCACTAAAGACGTAGCCGGCGACGCCGCCCCGGTGGAAGCAAGCAGTGGAGCGCAGGCTCCGACATCCGGAGATGCCAAAGCCATCGACGAGTCCTGGGACCCGGGGCAAGCCGAAGAACCGCAAAAGTCAAAGTCGGCCCATCCGCTAGCAACCACCGCGGCCAGCGCCGCGCACCCTGTGCAGCCAGCGCCCCACGTGCCTCGGCCCGACCCCGCAGCGCCTGCCGCGATCGACGGCTTCCCCAGGGTCAAGGAAGTGCGATTGCCAACGCCGTTGCGTTCCAAGGCGGAGCCGAAAGACGTTGAGGCGCTGGATGACAGCGACAGCTCCGAGGCTCCAGTCCCGGCGGACCACGAACCGAGCATCGCGGCGTCGTCGGCCGCGGACAAAGCAAGCGAAAGTGCGGCCCCGTCGGTCGGTGCGAGAGCAGACGCAGTCGAAGACGCGCCAGCGGACGCGGACGCGCACGTAGACGCGGACGCCGCCGCCAACGCGCGGGCGGACGCAGACGCGCAAGCCGACTCCGATGACGAAGACAGCGACGCGGTCGACTCCGATGACGAAGACAGCGACGCGGTCGACGCAGCCCCGAGCGATTCGAGCGGATCCGTGGAGGCCGGAGGTAGAAAGATGATTCCCGAAACTCAACGTTCAGAACCCACTCTGCCGAAGACCAAATCCATCGCCTTTCCCTCAAAGGCGCAGCAGGCAAAGAAGAAAGAAGAGGTTCCGCTCCCGGATCGCGAATTCAAGAAGAGCGATGCCAGCTCCGAAGCGAAGGCTGCCGCCCCCGCGGGCGAGAGCAAATTGCTGGGTTTCGCCAAAGTTGCCGCGGTGATGGGCGCGGCGGGAGTGGCAAGCTTCATGTTGGTCAGTTGGGTGCGTGGTGCGGGTGGCGACGTGCCAACGGGCCCCGCTGCCCAGGCGTCCGTGCCGGGACTCATCGCTCCCGCAGCCGCGCCGCCCGCGCCGAAAAAGGAAGTCGCGGCGCCGCCCAAGGGAGTGAAGGTGGAGTCACTTCCGCTTCCTCCGGGGATCGAATTGGCCAGCGGCAAGGGGCTGCTAGAGATATCGATCTCGGAAAAGGATGCCATCTACGTGGATGACACCTTCGTGGGCCGAGGCCCGCTGAAGCGGGTGCCCTTGGAGCCCGGTGAGCACAGCGTGAAGCTGCGCAAGCCAGGCGAGGAAGTCACGCATAGCGTCAAGATCGAAGCTGGCAGCCGCACTCGGCTGTCTCAGGAAGATCCGAAGTAGCTCAGGCGTTCAGGGGCACAGCCGCGCCGGATCGAGGCTCGATCTGAAGTCCCCTTGACGCAATGGCGGACCACCGGCTGACTGCTTCGTCCTGTCATGCACACGCGGGTTTTTTCTACGGCCTGTTTCGGCGCCTTGCTCGCCCTGGCCGCTTGTGACAAGAGCTCGAAAGAAGCGCCCGCGCCAGCTCCGTCCGCAGCGGCTCCAACTCTTGATGAAGGGGTCAAGCCCCAGCCCGACCGTTTGGAGCTGATCGACTCCTTGGCGCGATGCGAGGTTCGGCACCGGGGGCTGTCGCTGGATGTGGGCACGGAGGCGGGCAGCGCCCATCGAGGGTTTCGGCTTCCTCCCTTCGACGACATCGAAAGTGCGGAGCGCGACGGCAAGGTCGTTGCCAAGGTGCTGGACAACGTCGTCAGTTTCGACTTTTGGTTGGAGCAAACCGTTGCGGATCCCTTCGTCGAGGTGTCCGTGCATGCCGGCCAAGCCAAGCGCATGAGCGCGAGCCTTGGAGACCGGCGACTCGGTTCGGTGAAGTTGGTCCCGGGGCAGAGTGGATCGCACCGGCTGCCGGCGTACAAGGGCGAACTCAAGCCTGGGCGCCACGTGGTGACGTTGCGCTTCAGCGGTCGACCTCGAGGCGTGACGGAGCCGCACGCGGAGCTATTTTGGCTGCGCCTGGGAGTAGAGGACGACCTGTCCACGACCTATGCGGCCCCCACCCTGCGCAACATCTTGAACGACGTGGCTATCGACAACGTGCCCAAGCGTTCCTTGGCCCTCAAGGCGCCGGCGGCCGTGCGCTGCCCAGTGGTGCTCGCTCCCGATGCCAAGCTACACGTCGACCTCGGATTCTGGGGCAGTGGCGTTGGCAAGGCAGCCATTCGAATCATCACCGACGACGCGGAGCCAGTGACCTTGGTCGAACGCAAAGTCAGCGGCGGCGGTGGTTCGACTTGGATCCCCGTTGCGTTGCCCCTCGGTGCGCACTCTGAGAAGGCCGCAATACTCGAACTACGCGCTCTCGACACCAACCGGGGCGGGCGCGTGGTGTTTGGGGATCCGGCGATTACTCGCGTCGGGGCCAAGGAAAAGCTGGTCAGCCCGACAGCCACGACCGCGATCATCGTCTTACTTTCGGGCATCGATCGCCGTCGCGTTCCGCCCTGGGGTCCGAAGCAAAAGCTGACGGCACTGTCGAACCTAAGCCGTGTTGGGACGGCGTTCAGTCGCTACCGAACACCCACCACCGTGCCTGGCTCTGTTGCCGCTTCGATGCTCACCGGCTTGCCCCCGCACGCGCACGCCATGGAAGACCCTGCGGCGCGGCTACCGAAAGCCGCGCGTTTGATCAGCGAAATCGTGAAAGAGTCCAGCGGTCGCACTGCGATGTTCACCGGCGCGCCCACCACTTTCAAGGCGTTCGGCTTTGACAACGGGTGGGATACATTCGTCGAAGTCTCACCCGTCACTGACGCTCCTGCCGCGGAACCGCTCAAGCGAGCACGGGCGTGGCTCGAATCCGAGTTGGGAGACGGTCGGGCTCCGCGTCGCTTCTTGTTCGTGCACTCCCGGGGGGCGCATCCGCCTTGGGATGTACCCAAAGAGGAAGCCGCCCGGCTTCCGCCTCCCGAGTACAGCGGGGTGCTGGACCCTCGCCGCGGCGGCATCATTCTATCCCGCTTGCGGCAGCGGCGCAGTCGCGCCCAGCGACGCCTCGATGACGTGGATTGGCTGCGGCTGCGCGGGCTCGAGCAGTCGTCGCTCCTGAAACAGGATGAAGCTCTGGCCCAGTTGATCACGACCCTAAAGGAGAAGGGCGAGTGGGACAGCACGCTCTTGATCGTCGCGGGCGACGTGCCTCCGGGTGAAGGACCAGAGCCGCCCTTCGACCCCGCTGGGCGCCTGGTCGAAGAGCATGTGTACGCCCCGCTTTGGGTGCATTTCCCCGGGCGTAAACACGCCGGCACGGAAGCGCTGACGGATGTGACGTCCGTCGACGTTGCTCTTACCGTGATGCATGCGTTCGGGCTGAAACCGCCCGAGGGCGTCGAAGGAAACGACCTATTCGCCGCCGCCGCCGGGCTCAAGCCCCTGCTCGGCCGAGTCATGCTGTCCACGTTGGCCGATCACTACGCCGCTCGCTTGGGCCAGTACCAGCTGACCGGCACGATTGGGAAACAACCCAAGTTGTGCCGGCTGGACGTAGACCCGGCGTGTTTGAACGACGTATTCGACACCTTGCCCATCGCCGGGCAGGCAATCTGGATGTGGACCTTCACGGAATGGAGCCGCGCCGCGAAACTGCGCCGCGTGCCGCGCGAGCCCGCCAGTATCGATCCAGACACGGGCGCCGCGCTCACGGTCTGGGGCGATATCTAGCCGGCCGCGTCCATGCAGTCGTATTCAGCGGCGCACGACCGGAGGCGAGGCAAGCAGCTGCAAGATCGGATCGACGACGTCTGTTTGCACGGCCTTGCCCACGGAATTTGTCTCTTCGTAGTGCTCGCCGGGACTGAATTCCTCGAAGTAGGGGTTCTGGGCGTCCAGTTTGAAATCGTAGCTGGGCACGATGTAACCGAACTGGTCTTGGCCAAGCCCGATCGCCCAGCGGTACTTCGCCTTCGCATCTCGGGACAGGTCGATGATCTTGCTGCGATCCATTGCGGCTAGGTCCGGGGGGCCATCGTCACACTTCGAGTAGCCGTCGCTGCCGCAGTTGGGGTTGGTCTTCAGGTCGTTCAACACCGAAAACGGCGCGGGCGTAAAGGGAAACGGCGCGTCCAGCGCCGAGGTGCCGTCCGCCGTGGCCAGGAGCAACTCGGCATGCATCTCGCCGGGTAGCGTCACGAGCTCCGCGGGCCCGATGTCAATCACGGCCACCTGGGAGCGGATGTAGGGGAAGTTGTCCGAGGAGAGCTCGCGACCCGTGTCGTAGAAATAACCTTCCCGGTCGAACAACTGCTGCGCCAAAGCGATGTGGTACGCGCCATTTTCGATGCCGACATAGATCTCGCGCGCACGGAAACCAAGTGCGGCCGTCTCCAGACTCTCGACGCCCTCTTGAAGTGCCTCGTGGGCGTACACCGAGAGCAGTCGCCCGTTGTTGTAAGCGCGCTCCAGCGACTCCGGGACATCGTTGCCTTCGAAATCGACGTGATTCACCTTGCCTGGCCCGACCTGCCCGCCAAGCGCGCCATTGAAAAAGATCGCCACGCCACCGACGCCCGGGCGTTTCATCAGGCTTTTGCCCGCGGCATCCTTCACGTCCAGCCCGTTTTCCACACTTTCACGTAGCGTGTGCACGAAGTCGCTGCTGGTGAGCAGGTTCTCGTCACCGGCAAACTCCGGGTGGCTCGAGAAGTTGATCAGCGTTGCGACGGTTTTGGTGTCGTCCTTCCGGACAAAGCGGATCGTGCGCAGCTCGTTGTCGATCACGACGGGATCCCGGGTGTCGCTGACGAAGGCGGCGGTCTTGTGGCCGCCGGGATCGGTTCCTGGGATATGGCCATCGACGACGCTCTTGCCGAATTCGACGTTGACCGGCTCCAACGCTGCATAAGCCTTGGCCAAAGCGGCGACGGTCTTCTGGCGGACGAGGGCGTTGTATGTCTTCTTGACGCCGGACCGCGAATCCGTCGGGCCCCAGATCCCCATGGTGTCTTGGGTCTCGTGGACGTGGGTGGCGCCGACGAGCAAGAAGTCCAGCTC
This sequence comes from uncultured Polyangiaceae bacterium, assembly GCA_965369205.1. Classification (GTDB taxonomy): domain Bacteria; phylum Myxococcota_A; class Polyangia; order Polyangiales; family Polyangiaceae; genus JACKEA01. The sequence continues at coordinate 10,634 of CBDUPW010000212.1, forward strand.
CACGTCTGGATGCGCCGCGGCCAGCTCTTCGCGGGTTTTTTCCACCTCGTTGTAGAACCAACCGACATTGTCGACGGCGCACAGACCAACCGCCGTGTTGCCTTGCTTCAGAACGGTGCAGCGCACAGTTGTGGGGTCCGCGTTCCCGGTGGCAGCCCTTCCTGCGCCGAAGCCCGCAATCCAGGTGCATTTGTCGGGGTCCTCTGGAACGCACTTCGTCAAGTCGGAAGCGTCGCAGCTGCCCTTCTTGACACAGACGTCCCCGCCGAGCGGATTGAACTCGTGGACCTTGCCCCCGGGCACCGTCACCACGACGTAGTCCACGCTTGGAGTGACGTCTTCGACTGCTGCGCCTGCGGAAAGCGTGGGGTCGGAACTGGCCGCGCAGTCCGCGGTGCCTGGGCAGCGCTGGTCACAGCCGACGCGCACGTTCTCGGCGGAGCCGGCGGGCGTCTTCTCGCAGAATGCCGCGCTCGTGGCTCCGGCACCCTCCTCGCTGTCGCCGCAACCCAAGGGCGCCAGAGAACCACAACTGATCAGAATAAGTGCGCCTCCCCAAGCCCGATTCATGCCGGCAGGGTAGCGCGCTTTGGAGTGGGGAGTCAGGGCTTTAGCCAGATCGGGTTTGAAAACGCGAAGGGTTGCGTTGCTTCCCGGGAGGCGTTGGGCAAGCCACGCTCTCCTTGCGCGGTGACGATCACGTAGCTGTCGGAAGGCACCTTTACGTTGAAGGTCTTGTCCAGGCGCAGGACGTTCTTGCTGCGCGGCACGTTCTGGTACGCAACGCGTTTCCCGCCCACAAAAACCTCGACGGCACGCACGTCCACCCAGGAGGGCGCCCGCACTTGCACGCGCACGGGCGCGCGGCCCCCCGTGGCCACGGTTTCTCCCGGGCCCTTCCCGTTCACCTGCACGTCCAGGATCGGGCCGCTGGTCACGAAGGCGCGGCCCGCCTTCAGGGCTGCAAGCACGCTCTTGTGGGAAGCGCGCACGTCATCGACGTCTGCGCTCGCTCCGCCATGGCGTATGTACGTGCGCGGTAGTCCCGGATCCAGGAACGCGAGCTTGTGTGAGTCGCTGCTCCCCGTGGCGACGTAGCGCCGGCCGGCGGATAGCAAGTGCATCCAGTCCGTAAAGACCTCTTTGACCTTCTTCAGGTCGCGGGCGTCGTCACCGTTGTACACTTCTAGCGCGTCGTAGTTCGGATCATATCCCGCCCGCGTGAAGTCCGCCGTCTTGTCACTCTTCCCGTAATACGAGAAGTAGCCAATGGCCGGGTCCCAGCGCGGATGGTTCACTTGCACCACGCCGCCCGGAGACTTCTTGCGCGCATCCGCGAACAGCTGCGTTGGTGTCGTGTTCCAGTAGCTGACGTTGCGCGCCTGAGTCAGCGGGAACACGTTGAAATGCCCATAGCGGTGCCCCAGGGTGCTGACTTCGCACCCGGCAATGGTCGAGAGCGGTCGCGTTAACAGTCCGCGACTGGTGAGCCAGCGCACCGTGGGAGTTAGGTCCGTGACCACGTAGTGGTCCGTGGCCACGGCAAGCTCGACACCCTCCGCCGCAATGCTGATCACACGCTGCGCAAGCCCAATATCCGCATCCACGCTCGGCGCCTGATGCAGATGCAGATCTGCGGAGATCCAACCTGGCGTCGACACGACCTGTGGCAGCGCGATGTCGAAGTCCGCGCTCTTATTGGCGCGGATGTCGACGGTCTTTTGCACGGCCTCGCGCTCGATGCCAGCTGTGAACAGAAGCACGTAGCGTCCGGGTTCGAGGCTGATGTCCAGCACGCCGTTACCGGTCCATGCGAACCGATCCGCGCCCGCAATGCCTCCATCGTCTCCGAATACAGCAGATTTTCGCCCAAGGCGGTCCACCCGGACTTTGCCGGGCAGCGCTTTGCCGGCTTCGTCGA
>CBDUPW010000213.1:0-12545 GCA_965369205.1 uncultured Polyangiaceae bacterium
CGAAGCCGCCGCTGTTGCCGAAGCCGCCGCTGTTGCCGAAGCCGCCGCTGTTGCCGAAGCCGCCGCTGTTGCCCGAGCCGCCCGCGCCCGCTTCGCCGGCATCGGCGTCTGCGTCGCTACCCGCGTCGTTGCTGCCACCCGTGCCGCCCGTGCCGCCCGAAGCAGCGCTGCCACTGCTACCGCCGCTGGCTCCGTTGCCGCCGACGGTTCCGGTTCCGCCCGTGCCAACTCCGCCGCTGCCAGCTCCGCCGCTGCCCAGGCGGACGGTGGTTTCGGCCACCGGATCGGCGTCTTCGCTCGATACTGCGCAGCCAAGCAGGAGCAGCCCTGGGCTCAGCGCCAGCAATGCGGCGGCATTGCGTCGAATTCCTTGCGTCATACAGGGCAGAGCCCTGTGCGCAGACGGGCTTGCAAAAAAAAGCGCGCTTTGGCCGAGAATCTCTCAATTTCGCCGCGGTGCGAAGGCCGACTCGCGCTCCGGCGCGGCGATCAGAAGAGCCCATAAGTAGCAATCCGAAGGATGGTTACTTATGCGATCCCTAGTTGCCTTCTTTTGTGAGCACCACTTGTGAGTCCGTGTGTCGCCACACGAAGGTGATCCACGAGAAGATGTCGGCGGCGCTTTTTACGAATCGTCTGTCTACGGGCAAGTCTTTATGCTCGAAGATCATGACGGAAAGGCCGTCGAGGTGGGGGAAGTATGCGTTTTGGTCGTCCCAAACGCCGATGAAGGTTTTGGGACGTTTCATGAGCGTCCTCTTTTCTAAGTGTTTCACTTAGTCCGACGCGCGCAATGTGGCGGCTATTCAGGTCGTGGCCGTCGCGATGGGGATCCATGAAGCATTTCAGTGCTTTACGCTCTGCGTGGTCGGAGTGAGAATTTGTCTACGACGAATATGGAGTCGGATCTTTTCTTGATGAGTCCGCCAGGCGCGAGCTTTCGCTTGCGTGGTCGCGCAAACTTCAGAAGTGCGGTCGCGCCGGATGTCGACGCGGTGCGCGCGAGGCGAGAATGGGAGCTGCTTCGGGCAGCGATTGAAGACTGCGGTGGGCGAGTGCGCGTGCTGCCGCCGGAGGATGCGTTGACGGGTCTGCCTTTCGCGGCTGAAGCGGGACAGCCCACTGCCGGCACGGAAGCGGGATCACCGCCGCGGTTTTTGATTCCACGGATGGCGTCGGCACACCGTCGGGGAGAAGCCGCGTTGTGGAGTGCGTTTGTCACGCAACTTGGCTTCGACGTGGTGACCCTGGGCGAGGGCGTGTGGGAAGCGCAGGGGGACGTGGCCGAGTTTCGCGGCACGACGCTGCTATTCTACGGCGGCCGCACGGACTACGCCGGGCTGCGCGCCGCGCGCGGGCATTTGGGCGGCGATCTCCTCGAGATCGAAATCCGAGACCCAGCCTTTCACGGCAACATGGCGCTGTTGCCGTTGCCGGCAGCCGATCGGGTCTTGGTCTGCCCCGAAGTCATTGTGGCGCCGGGCATGCAGCTGCTGGCGCAGCGCTTTGGCGCCGAGCGCTTGATTCCAGTCACGGAGCTGGAGATCCGTCAGTATGCGACGAACGGACTGCCCATCGGTGATAGCTGGATCGTACCCAGCGTAGTGCCTGCGCGGGTGTTGCGCCTCGTCGGCGAATTGGGCATGCGCGTGCGCAGCATCGTGATGAGCGAGCTGTGCGAAAAGGCCGGCGGCGCGTCTCGCTGTCTGGTGTGCCGGGTCCCCGCTGACCTCGCCCGTGGATTGGCGTAGCAGATGGCCTAGCGGATCCCGGCGGCAGCGCGCTTGAGCCCTTCAACCCGCGCGATGGCTTGGGACTTCTCAAGACTGTTTTCGAGAAGCGAGAGAGCGTGCAGATAGGCGTCGAGGCGATCGGCTTGCACGCCAGGCACTCGGGTCATTGCGGACTGGATGTCACGCGCGAGCGCCTCGGGCAGTAGCACGCGGCAGTGAGCGAGCAGGTCGATGGTGTACGTGATCCAACGCGGGCTTTTCACGGCCAGCGCCAGCTCCAACGCATAGTGAATCGAGGATTGGCGGGTGCTGTCCGCGACTTCCCCCGTACGTTTGGCCTGCTCCAACACCTTCGCCAGATGGGAGCGCAATAGGTTCTCGGCCTCGTCCGGTCGGCCTTCGGCCAAGGAGCGATCCGCGATCTTGCCCACCAGCTCGAATACATCCGCCTTCTGCGTGCCGACTCCGCCCGTGACCGCATCCCAACGCGTGCTTGGCGGAGCGGGTGGAATGCTGTCGAGGCCGTGTTGGGTCTGACGGTCTGGCGCCACCGGCGGCGCGCCCTCGATGTGCAGTTCGAGCTGTTCCCCTCCAACCACGATGCTGTCCCCGTCCTTCAGCAGCTGTGGGATCACGATGCGTTCGCCGTTGACGTACACGCCGTTCACGCTGCCCAGGTCTTCGAGTACGACTTTTTCGGCTTCCACCGTCAGCCGGGCGTGTTTGCGCGACACTCGGGGGTGATCGAGGACAATCTGGCACGACGCGCTGCGGCCCATTAGATACTGCCCCTCCGTGAGGAACACGTCCGCCGCGCGGTAGCGAATACGGACGGTGCTGAAGGGTGCGCGACTCATGCTAGGCGGGCGTTTCGAGGATGCCCCACTGCTCCCGCAGCCACGCCAGCAATCCGGCCTCGGTCGACTGGATCACATCGCTTTCGGCGACACGCACTAGAGCGACGTAAAGCGTCTCTCGGGACGTTTGGTCCGTGACCTGAGTGGCTGCCTTGCGGATCGATTCTTCATCGGGCAGGCGCTGGGCGGCCTCGTCCATGACTTGCCAGAAGCGCCGTTCGCCCATGGCGAGTGCCAAGTCGCCTAGCGCTTCTTGTTCCGCGTCCGTGAAGCGCCCGTCGAGGCGAACCATTAGGCGCAACAGCGCCGCCAGGGCGACTTGGTCGCTGCCTGCCAGGTCCTTTAAGGGCAGCAGTTCCTCCATGGGATCCTCACATGCCAGGGGGCCAGAGATTCTGGACGACCTCTGAGAGTTCTTTCACCGCACTGGGCGTCATGCCTGTGGAGGGGTGCGGCCACGCGAAGGTGCGGGCGTTGACCTGGTTGCAAGAGAACGAGATCAACACGTCATTGGGCGGGCCGCCTGCGGAGAACGAAAGACCCATTTCGGCGTACATGCAGTTTGTGGGCGCGCCCTCGAAGTTGCCTTCCTTGCCCAAGATATCTGCCAGCTCTTCCTTCAGCCCCTCATCGATCACCTGGGTCTGACCTAAGATGCGGAAGCCGTGAAAGCGCGGCACGTTCTCTGGGGTTGGCGCGGCCGTGGGAGCCGGTGCGCCGACGCCGGGGATCATGCCAGGCGGAATCAACCCCGGAGGGATCAGCTGCTGCAAACCTTGCGCCCCTTGCTGCACCCACTGCTGGATCTCCGGCGGCAGCCCCGGGATCATGCCGGGCTGTGGCGCCGCGCCAGCGGGCGGGGGCGGCGGCTCGTAGTTTTGCAGTCGGAATGCCGTCAGATTGGAAGTGGGCAGCGTGTCAAAGGGGGCTGCCGGCTTCTTCGAGCAGGCCGACGTTGCGGCCAACACGAGTACAACCGTCAGAGCGTATGCGCTTTTCATGGGGCTTTTACGTAGACAGATTTCGGTCAGCCGTAAAGCACTCCGGCCCGGGGCCTCCCGAATCCACCAAAACCCTAGTAGAACCATCGTGTCTGGCCGCATTTCGGGTTTCACGCAACATGGGAAAAGTCATCGTCAGCGGAGCCACCGGGTTCATCGGTCGTCCACTGGTCGCGGCACTCGCCGCGCGCGGTGACGAAGCCACGGTGCTCACCCGCAGTCCCGATACAACCCGCGCACCGCCCGGTGGCCGGGTGCATGGATGGGATCCCACCCGCCCGGGCGAATGGTACCGCGCGATGGATGGCGCAAACGCGGTTGTGCATTTGGCCGGTGAGCGGGCGGTGGGGGCGCGCTGGACCAAGGCGGTGAAGGCGCGCATCCTCGACAGTCGCGTGCAAAGCACCGCACGCATCGTCGAAGCCATTGCGCAGGCCAAGGACAAGCCCGCGGTATTTGTATGCGCCTCTGCGGTGGGCTTCTACGGTGACCGGCCGAGCTCGCAGCCGGCGGATGAGACTGCGCCGGCCGGCAACGACTTCCTGGCGCAGGTGTGCGCCGCATGGGAAGCGGCCGCCGAGCCCGCGCGCGTGGCTGGCGTGCGGGTGGTCAACGCGCGGATCGGGATTGTACTCGGGCCCGATGGCGGCGCCTTGGAGGAGATGGCCAAGCCGTTTCGCGCTTTTGCAGGCGGACCGATCGGTTCGGGGGAGCAAATGGTGTCGTGGGTCTCGCTCGACGATGTCGTGCATGCCTTGCTCCACATGGTCGATCGCGAATCGCTTTCTGGGCCGGTGAACGTGGTGGCGCCGAATGCCGTGAGCAACGCCGAGCTGTCGGCCTGCATCGGAGCCGTCCTGGCGCGGCCGTCGTGGTTGCGCGTGCCCGCGTTCGCGTTGCGGGCACGTTTTGGCGAGGGCGCCGACCCACTGCTGATGGGGCAGCGGGCTTTGCCCAAGGCATTGCAGAGCAGCGGCTACGCCTTCCGTCATCCGGAGTTGCGAGGCGCGTTGGAGGCAGCACTGCTGTAGAAGCCGTGGATTTATCAACGCGTCGCGTACTCAGTGCCCTTGGGCTGCTAGCCGTCGTCATCCACGTCGGCGCATTCGGCATCTGGCTACTCGGCGCCGGGGAGTACTCGCTTTTCGAAGCGATCTATTTCGCGATCATCACGATCTCCACGGTCGGCTATGGGGAGCTGCCCCATTTGGATAAACACCCGCTCGCGCGAGTCTACACTGGCGGGTTCATCATCGCGGGCATCGGTGCCATCGCGTATTTTCAATCTACTCTGACGGCGCTTTTGATTGAGGGTGTCATTGGTCGAGTCTGGCGGAGACGACGCATGCAACGGCAGATCAAGAACTTGAGCGGGCACTTCGTAGTCGCGGGCTGCGGTCGCACGGGGAAGTACGTCGTCGAAGAACTGGCCGCGACTGGGCGAGACTACGTTGTGGTGGATCGTGACCGCGACCTCTTGGAGGAGTTGGCCACTGCCTTGGGCGGCAAGATGCTGTACGTGGTCGGTGACGCAACCGAAGACCACACCCTGCTCGACGCGGGCATCAAGACGGCCGGTGGCCTCGTGGCTGCGCTATCGGACGATAAAGACAACCTATTCGTTGCCCTCTCGACCCGAAGCCTCAACCCGCGCGTGCGCATCGTGTCCAAAGCCATCGATCTGGAGAACGAACCCAAGCTGCTGCGCGCGGGAGCGGACACCACGGTCAGCCCCAATCGCATTGGCGGGCATCGGCTGGTCAGCGAGCTCGTGCGACCGAAGGTGACGCGCTTCTTGGACAATATGCTGCGGGTGACCGAAAACCTCTGGTTCGAAGAGGTCGAGGTCCACGAAGGGTCCCGCTGGGTGGGTCAGACTCTGCGGGATCTGCCGATTCGCGATCGCACCAACTTGCTGGTGATTGCCCTGCACCAGCCCGACGGTCGCTACATTTACAATCCCTCGCCTGACCTGCCCCTCGAAGCCGGTGTGCAGATGATCGTCATGGGTGAACTAGACGGCGTCGAAAAGCTGCGCGGGATGGTCGGCGAAACCGGCGGCAAGCGGAAGCGAGCCTGACTCCGCACTAGTTGCTGGCAAGGGGCTGCTGCCGGTGCACGTAAAAGAAATCTCGACGCGAAGCGGTGTGCAGCAGTTCCTTTTTGTCGACTATGAAGCCCTTGAAAGCACTTTCGGCTTCGAGCCCGCCCTTTTCCCCCTGCCGGAACAAGACAATCTTGGGAAAGGACCAATTGACGTCGAGTTGTGCGACGTCGCTCGCGCCGGCGTGTTGCATGCCGTCGGCCATGGCGCGCGCGGTCGTGTGGTTGCTCACACCCACGAACAGGATATTGCCTTCGCGGTTCACGCCGACGGCCGAGCGTCGGATCACGGTTTCCCCACCGAGGGCAGCTCCCCAGCCGCGTGTTTCCGCGTCCCACAGCGAAGGGTGCATGCGGTCGTCTTCGTACACGCAGGGCGGGCCTTGGCGCCACCATGTCCACTCGGCCTCGTCTTGGGCGATGGATTTATGCGTAGCGATGCGCAGGCTGCCGTCGGCATATGACGCAATGGTGCAAGACAGCGGGCGCGCCTTGACCACGGTGGTGCCTCGCAGCCCGAGCCCGTAGTGGCCGTGCTGGGTCTTGAAGCCTCCATTAAAGGCCGCGAGCAGGGCGTCGTGATGCGCCTTGGGGATGAGGCCGGGTCGTTCCAGATCCCGGGCTTCCACAACGTTCGGCCTGGGCTCCACGGTGCCAGGCACGAGGGAAATGCGCACGCGCGCCAAATCGAAGGCCACGACAAAGAGTTCCGCCCAGGGGCGCGACGCATCGGGGTGTAGCAGCGTCTTGGCCATCATGCTGGGCTCAGTGGGGCGCCGTGGATCGGCCATGGGCACCCACACGCCGTCCACCGCGGTCTTGGTCTTTTCGTGCATGGGCGCCACGCCAGGCGCACGGAACGGGGGCCGTGGCGTGGCAGTGGCGGCCGCGGCCAGAGACGCGCTTGGGGCTGGCGTAGGGATCTCCGGGGCGCTCCATGCCGGTGCGGGGGGCTGGTCGGAACGCAGCAAACGGTTGGCGCGGTCTTCGACGCCGTAGGCGAAGATCTCCAGCCGCTCCACGGCGCGCGTGCCCACCACGGCCCGCAAGCCGTCCGCGAACATCGGCCCCAGCCAGGGCACGCGATGTACTAGCAGCCACAGCAGCGGCACGCTCACGAGGCAGCTGAGCGCGAGGACCAGAACGCGGTGTTTCCAGCGGGGCTGCTTGTGGGATCGTTTGCTCACTGTACGGTGATACCGCGCGCCGCAAGCAGCTCGGACAGGGCCGGCTTGAGCTGTTCGGACGCTTGGGGATACGCCGAACGTGCCAGTTCGAAGAAGCGGTTGCCTCGACTCGTCTTCAACGAGGAAGTCACGGCTGACTTTTCCTCGCCGCTGCCGAATTCCAGGACACCCAGCAAAAGCTCCGCGGCGTCGACGACGTCGATGCGACAGAGCGCCCGGAGTGCCGATACCCGCGCGTCGTTTTGAGCGGCTGTGCGGTAGATCCGCGCCAGAGGTTCAAAGGCATGATCGAAGCGCAAACGCTCCAGTGCATCGATGGCTTCCCGAACTACCGGCACATGCGGGTCTGCCAGCGCGCGCTCTAGGGTGACGAACGTGCGTTTGTAGAAATAGCGGGAAAGCGCCTGCACCGCGCTGAGTCGCACATCGGCGCTCTTGCTTTGGTACAGCAGTTCCAAGGGCGACAAGATTTGGTACAGCCCGACGCCCGCGAGAAAGTGCGCCACAATGACCTGGGCCTGCGGCTTCTCGGTCGGCGTCGCGTCTTCCTCCGCGAGGCCAGCGAGCCTGCCCAAGAGTGCGGAGCGCCGCATGATGCGCTCGTCGGCCTCTTCCGGATCTAAAAGCACGTCCGCGCAGGCTTCTGCCGCACTGCCGCGTTCTTCCCACTCGATCAGGTCTACGTGCCATACGTCCGGCGGCCCTACGTGCTGGCCCACGCGATCCTCAAGGGCTTCGACGGTCTGATTCGGATCCGTGAGCTTTGCGTAGCGCTTGGCGGCGCGCGCATAGTGCTCGCGCCGGGATGGCTCCCTAGCGATTTCCGCGAGCTTTGAGTACAAAGAGCCAACTCGGGAATAGTGGCCCGCTTCTGCACACGCCAGCAAACTTGCGACCAGTGCGTTTTCCGCGAGCTGCGGTGGGCCTTTGCGTTTGAGGGTCGCGTCCGCGACTCGGGACCACAGTTCGGCTTGCTTGAGGACTCCCGACGAAGCCACTCGTCCGAGCCCCTGGCGGCGCGCGTAGTCTGTCATCTCGCGCGCCAATGTGGCGGCGGCGGAAAGCTCGCCAGACTTCTCGGCCAGGCGCAGGGTGTGCGCTTGAAGACGCAAAGCGTGATAGCGCAGGTTGTCTTCGCTCAGAATGCGCACGGCGTTCACTGCACCCTCCAGCACGTGCTCGAAAGTGCCTGACATCTCGCCGACGGCGATCAGCACATGGTAGCAATCGAAAGCCCGTTCCCGTAGCCCGGCGGATTCGTAGCGGTCTGCCGCCTCTTCCAGGCGATGCACTGCTGCGACGATGGACTCCTGTTCGCCGCGGGCGTCGCCCAGCTGCCGCGCCATGCGCGCGATGTTGAAATGCGCCAGCCCGGTTGCGTAGCTGTCGCGCTCCGTGCCGATGCGCGCCGCCAGGCGCGACCACAGAGAACGTGCGAGCTTGAACTCGCCGGCGTGCTCGTAGTGTAAGGCACTGCGCACGAGCAGCTCCCCGCTTTCGAGCTCTTGGGCGGCGGCCCGGTGCATTTCGACGGCGCGCGTTGGGCTTTCGTGGGCCCAGGCAGCGTAGCTGCGGGCTCGGTCCACGGGCGGAACGTCGGGCATCAGGCGCTGGATGCGCGGGTTGTCTCCCAAATACCAAGCGACGGAAAGCGCATAGCGCGGCTCGCGCATTGCTTCGAAGGTGTCGGCTAGATGCACGGCCGCTTCGCGATAGACCTCCTCGCGACTGTGCGTGGCCGAGATCCCTGAGAGCAGCATGCGTGCGGCGTCGTCGTACCGCTTGCTGCGCAACTGCGTGCGTCCGCGGTTGATGCGGTCCTCGATGGAGAACTCGGTTTGCATGTCGGCGAACCAGCTGAGCGGCTTAGCCATGGCGCACCGCGCTCCGGCGCCAACGTGTGCTGTCTGGAGCAGCGCCGTGCATGGAGTTGTCGTCGACGACAGGTTGCGCCGGCGTGCGCGGGACGGAGTCGTCCAAGATGCGGTGTGCTTCGCGCTTGCGTTCGCTGCCCGAGCCCAGGGAAGCCTGGTCCACGACGTAGTGGGTCGCAAGCAGATCCAGATAGTCAAGATTGAGCCGCCCACCCGAGGGCATCATGAAGACCCCGCTGATCTTTGCGCGTGCGGCAATGGCGGCAACGGTCTCCCGGGGAATGTACAGGGAGCCGTGAGTGAAAAGGTGCACGACCGGCTCCCGAACATCCCGAGCGGACTGCAGTTCCAAAGAACGCTGGAAGTCGGCAAAGACACGCACCGGGTTGCGTCCGCGTTCTCCTTTGAAGCTCAGCAAGTACGCGATTGGCAATTGTCCGCCGCGGGCCGATTGCGCCTCATACAGCCGCGAATCGAAGAAGCGAAAACACACGTCCTCTCCTGAGAGCAGCAGCTTCTTCGACACGGCGATCGCCATGCCGCGCGCAAAGGTGGCGCGCTCTCCTCGCATGGAGGCAGAGGCGTCAATCAGTACGTGATGTAGCCGGCTTGCGTCATCCCGGGCTTGCTCACGGGAGTAATACAGCACCTCGTCGTCGGCCATGCGCCGCATCAGCTCGGCTTCGTCCCAAGCGAGCTCCGTGAGCACCAGGCTGTCGATGCTGCCCTTGCGGGCCAGGCCGGCATAGCCAAAAGCCGAGTAGGTGCTGGCGCCAGGGCGCGTCTTGGTCTCGAGCACGCTGGGCAGTATCTCCAAGGAAAAGTCCACGACGTCGTTGGCTTCCGGCGCGTCCAGGGCGGCCAGGATATCGACTTGGGTCAGGGCGCCCTCGGAGGCATTGCCACCCAGCATGCCGAAAAGCTGCAGCGTGTCGAGGTCCAGGGCGTCGATCAGCGTCAGCACGAACAGCCGCGCTTTGACCAGCTCGATCAGGGCGCGCACGTCGAAGGTGCGTCGAACGGAAGTGAACAAGCTAGGTAGCTGCGCCTCGACTGCCTCGAGCAAACTGGCGTCGTAAGGCACGCCGTTCACGTACGCTGCCGCGGTGGGAATGCGCGCCGCGACGGTGCCGAGCAACCGCGCTAGCAGGACCACGACAATGTCGTCGCTGAGGCGCAACGTGCGCGAGCGCTGAGCGGCCTCACTGGCCGCGACGTCGGATATCAGCGCCGAATACTGCTCGAAGACCCTGGGGTCCTCGCCGCTCTGAGTCAGCACCTGGGCGCCGTCGGTGCGCGGGCCCAGGCTGAGCTGTTCGTTGGAAGCTGCGAGCAACAGTCCCAAATCGTGTACCAAACACAGGGGCACGCGCACGCCGAGGCGATCGAGGTCGCGGTGCCATCGTAGTGCGCGCAGCGCCATGCTTGCGGCGTGGGGCCGCACGACGGACAGCGCCAAGGAACCGATCGGCCCGGCGACCGAGGAGTCTCGGGCAAGCTCAGCGGGCACGGCCATGGCCGAACGTTACCCGACGCGGGGCTGTCCTGCGACCCCGTCGGCAGGCGCGCCCGGCGTTGCCCCGGCTTCCGGCCCTGTTCCGTCACCGCTTGGAGGCAAAGGCGCTGCCAAGCGCTCGGCCAGCTCCCAGGGGCGCTGCCCGGTGATCAAGCGCGCGCCGCGTCGGTAGCTGATGTAGCTCCAGAACCAGTTCAGGAGCACGCTAACGCGATTGCGGAAGTCGATCAGGAACCAGATGTGCACGAAGAGCCACGCTAGCCACGCCAAGAAGCCCGTCAGCCGCACGCGGCCGCCCCAGGTCTGCGCAACGGCCCGGCTCCGGCCGATGGTCGCCATGATGCCTTTGTCGACGTAGACAAACGGTGTCGTTGATTTTCCGCGCGCACGGCGGAGGATGCACTTGGCTACATGGCGTCCTTGTTGCGCAGCGACGGGCGCCAATCCTGGCAGTGGGTCGCGCTCGCCTTCGGGCACGAAGCGCACCACGTCGCCGATGGCGAATACCTCGGGATAACCCCTGAGACTGCAGTCGGGTTCCACCAGGATGCGGTCCGAGGCGTCGAGTTCCACTCCGGCACTTGCCGCTAGCTCCACCCCCCGCACGCCGGCGGTCCAAATCACCGTGGCGCTTTCCAGGCGCTCCTCTCCATTTTCACCCATGCGCACGCCGCGCGCGCTGATGTCCGTAACGCTGCGTTTCAACAGAACCTCGACGCCCAGCTCTTCGAGCTGTGCTTGGGCACGTTCCTGTAGCTTCTCGCCGAAGGCCCCGGGCAGAAGCCGCTCTGCGCGCTCGACCAACACCACGCGCGCCTCTTTGGGGTCAATGGCACGGAAATCATCCGCCAATACCGTGCGCGACAGGTCGCTCAGCGCGCCCGCCAGTTCGACGCCCGTGGCTCCGCCGCCGATGATCACGAAGCAAAGCAGTCTTCGTCGCGTGACTTCGTCGGGCTCACGCTCGGCAGCTTCAAACGCGCATAGCACTCGACGGCGGATCTCCAGCGCTTCGTCTACGGTCTTCAGCCCCAATGCGTGGCGGCCAAAGGTGCTGTCCTTGCCGAAGAAGTTCGTCTTCGCGCCGACGGCGAGCACGAGGGTGTCGAAATGGAGTCTGCTGCCGTCGTCCAGGCTGAGGCTACGCGCGTCGAGATCCAGATCTTGTACTTCTGCGAGTAGCACGCGCACATTGGGCTGATCGCGCAGCACGCGGCGAATAGGGACCGCGATGTCGGCGGGCGATAGCCCGGCCATGGCCACTTGATACAGTAGCGGCTGGAATAAGTGGTGGTTAGCGCGATCTACCAACACGATGTCCGCGTCGAAGTCCGATAACCCTCTTGCTGTGGCCAAACCGCCGAAGCCGCCGCCCACGATCACCACCCGTGGCCGGGACGCTGCAGGAGCCGCCACGACTTCAGCTACCCATCGCGGCCTCGATCGCAAGGATGTCGTCGCGACCGAGATTCAAATCCGCTGCACTTGCGCTACCAGTGATGCTTTCGGGCCGGCGGGCGCCGACGATGGGGATGGCCACGGGGCTCTTTGCGAGCATCCATGCCAGGACGAGCTCGTAGACGCTGACCTTGCGGCGTCGGGCCTCGTCGGAAAGCCTGCCGACGCGGGAAAGTAGGGGAGCCCCGCGGGTGCCGCCGAAGGGTGAGTAGGCCAAGAACGCGATCTGATGCTTGGCGCAATAGTCCAGGACGCCGTCTTTCTCTGCGGAGCGGTCGTCGACGTTCCAACGGTTTTGCACGCTGACGATGGGAACGATCCCTCGCGCCTTTTCGATCTCGGCGACGCTAACGTTGGACAGCCCGACGCGCTCGACCTTTCCCTCTTTCACTAGTTCCGCCAGGGCGCCGACGCTGTCTTCGAAAGGCACGTGATTGTCCGGCGCGTGCAGCTGCAGCAGTGCCAAGCGCTCCACACCGAGCGCGGCGAGGCTGGCTTCGGCGGCGGCCTTCAGCACTTCCGGCCGACCGTCCACCGTCCAGGCGCCCCCCGGTCGGCGGCACGCGCACTTCGTTGCCACTAGCACGTCTTCTTTGCGGTCCGCCAGCAGCGTGCGCAGCAGTGCCTCGTTGTGATTGAAGTCGCGATCGTCCGTGCAGTAGGCGTCGGCCGTGTCGATCAGGGTGATGCCCGCGTCGAGGGCTGCATGCACCGTTGCCATGGCTTGGTCTTCGGGAGGCTTGCCGCTGATCGAGAGCAGCATCCCGCCGAAGGCGATCGCGCTCACCCGCACGCCTTTCGGCCCAAGTGCCAGGG
>CBDUPW010000214.1:0-12524 GCA_965369205.1 uncultured Polyangiaceae bacterium
CGCCGGTGCCTGTGCCGCCGGTGCCTGTGCCGCCGGTGCCTGTGCCGCCGGTGCCCACATTGCCTGTGCCGCCCGTGGCCACGTTGCCCGTGCCGCCGGTCGCGATCGCGCCTGTGCCGCCCGTGGAGAAACCACCCGTGCCGAAGCCGCCGTAGTTGCCCGTGTTGCCAGAGCCGCTCGCGCCGCCGATCCCACTGTCTGCTTCAGACGCGCAGGCCGCTGGACCAAATGCAAACCCTAGAACTGCTACCCATCCGAACTTCGTGAACTTCATCTTGTGGTGCCTCCCAAAGCGGGGCAGGGCTACCGTCCAGAGCACCCGCCGTCAAGCTCAAGATGTAGGTTTATGTCGGATTAGCGCCTACATTCCATCCAGGATGGAAAACTGCCGCTTTCCCCGGAATTTTCGACGCAACACCACCCGACATGCCCAGCGGCGCTGGCGAACAGTGCCCGGTGCGCTGGGCGGATGTCGGACCCGTCCGCGGGACGGCGATTCACATCCCGAAGCGCAGCTCAGCGCCGAGGTTCAGACTGTACACGGTCTCGTCCTTGGTGATCCACGCCGTTGGCGCGAGCAGGGTGAGTGCAAGCTCGGTCGTGTCGTCAAACGCATAGGCGGCTCCGGCTGTGGCTTGCAGCACTGGGCCGTTCTTTGGCAGGTATCCCGGCGCGAAACCCACTGGAATGGACCAACCGCCGCCCAGGTCGATTGCGTGTTCCAAAACCACCGAGGGCAGCACATTGTGCGCGCGCCCATCACGACCCTTCAGATTCGTGTACGCCAGTTCGAACCCTGCCGCCGTTGCAGGTGAGAACGCGAGATCGACGCGCGCATGCACCATGTGGTTGTAGAAGCCCGCACCGGAAAGGCCGATAGCGCCCTCGGTGCCGGCAGCCAGTCGTAGGCTGGGTCCGGTATACGGAGGCTGGGTGGGATCGAGGAGCTCCGGTGGCTCCACCTCCGGAATCAACTCACCCAAGAGACGTGCAGCGACGCGGAATACGTCCGCGGGCAGCGCCGCTTCACTGCGGTCTTCGGAGTCACCCTCTGCAGTGGTCGCAAACAGGCGCAATTTGTACTTGCCTGGCTCGACACCGACGCTAGCAAACACGCCGCGATCTGCTCGAAAGTCACGCACTATGCGCGCCGCCAATGCGGGTGTGATGCCCTGCCCGGCGGCAATGGAGGGGTGTACACGTAGGGTCGCTTCGTCGACGGGCGCGTACCCCAGGCGTGTCGCGGCTGCCCGCAGCGCACGGGTCAGATCTGCAGCGAGGCGCGGATCGGCACCCAAGGGCAGCACGTCGAAAATCGCGAGGCGCGGCGCGGCGACGCGCTGCTGTGCGGGCGGCTTGATTGCCGCAGGCGATGCTACGGTCGGCGCCGACGGAGCTGGGGTGGGCGCGTAGGGTTGTGTCTGTGGCGGCGCACCCTGCGTTGGCGGCGCGTGCTGAGCCTGCGCGTGGCCGCACAGCACCAAGAGCGTGAAGGCGAGCGAGTGGCGACTGGCTGGCGTCATCGTCGTCGGCGTGCCCACAACAGGGCGAGCAGGGCGGTCCAGGCGAACGCGCCGGAGGAAGACTGGCGCGTGGGCGCCCGAACCGCGCAGCCCTCGAAGAACGGTGGTTCCACGGTTTCGATGCAGACTTCCCGAGCGCCACTGGCGGAGGCCTTGCCCGTGAGATCGCGCACGATGGCCGCAAAACAGACTTCACCGGCGCCGTCGTCGATGGTTTGCCTCACGGTGACGGGCTGCCCTTCCGCGGGAAGTCGCCGCACGCTGACCGGCTTCGGGGCGGAAAGCCCGGGGCCTCGGGTTTGGAATACCACGAGCATCAGGGAATCGCGTCCGCCGTCGTCGCTGGCTGGCTCGAGCTCGATGTCGAAAACGTAGCGCCGCTCGAGGCGATCCGTGCAGTCGTCCTGGTCGCGAGTCACGTCCCAGTCCACGGCGCGCACTCCCGCAAACATCGGGGGCGCTTCGTCGCTGCCGGCTCCGACGCGAAAGCTCACGTCTTTGCCGCGTCCTAGGTTGGCAGTGCCAAATCCACGCAGCCGTGGCCAGCTGACGCTGTAGGACTTCCCAGAAACCAGCGCTTCAGGCGGATCCACGCTGAGCATGCCCTCCGTCGCGTCGAAGTTTCCTTTCACAGAGATCGGCGCCTCGCCGTCGGGCGTGAAGAGGATGTCTTCGCCCAAGTACTCTGCGATGCTCGTGTAGCGCGCAAACAGCCGGGCGTTGGTGGGCACGTTCTCCGCACCGTCAGGCGGGACCGCGTCGAGTAGGTCTGGGCGGCCGCACGGCGCCGCCACCGCGGGCGCGGAGCAAAGCTCGGTCGCCAGCAGCGCCGAACTCAGGGCGAGCAGAGCACGTCGTCGCACTGGCCGATCATCTCCGAGGAGTTGCCGTCTTTGTCGAGGTCGAACTCATCCAGGCAACAGTAGCCTGCGTCTAGGCAGCACTGCTCCAGCTCTTTTGAGTACTTCTTGTCTTTGGCGACGCCCTTGCACTCCGGTGGAGGATCCTGCTCCTGGCACTTGCCGAAGGACTTGCCGTCTGCGGTGCAGGTCTGTTCCGCCCAATACTTGCAGTAGGAGATGAAGCAGATCCGCTGGCTTCCCGGCATGCAGGTCTCGCAGCGGCGCGGACACTCGCTCATCTGGCCCGAGATGCAATAGCTGAAGCCGCCATCATCGCAGGGCAGCGCAGGCACCTCGTCGATCAGCCCGTCGCAGTCGTCGTCACTGCCGTTGCAAACCTCTTCGCTAGGTACACACGTATTCGGGCTGCCGTCGGCAAGGACGCCACCGGTGCCACCGCTGCCAGCGTCGAGGTACGGAATCCCGGAGTCCGTTTCGAGCTCATCGCCCGCAAAGTCCAAGCCGCTGCGCCCGCACGAAAGCCCGAGCGTGACCAGGACCAGCACGCCCACGTGAAAAGTGCGGTGGAACACGACGTGTATACAAGCAGGAGCCATTCCAACTCGCCCCATGCGCTTTAGAACGTAGCAGCCATGTTTCAGGATGACTATCCTCGCGCCCCGGTGCGTGTCTTTCTCCGCATTAGTTCTGGGGTTTTGTGCTGCGTTCTGCTCGCGACGGCGCTGCTCTGGACCAGCGTAGCGCAGGCGCAAGCGGAGCCGGATGCCGGAGCGGGGAGTGCACCCACCTTCACGCAAGACAGTGACGCGGGCTTCACACCGGCGGATGCCGAGCAGCCTGTACCCCCGGTCGAACCGATCGCGCCGGCGCCCCCGACCGCGCCGGCGCCCCCGGTCGCCGTGGCGCCCACTTTGGTTCCGCCCGCGTATGTGGCGCCCGCCTACGTCGGTCCGCAGCGGTCGGGGGTCGTTGCTCCACCCGCGGCGCCACTGACCGCGGCGCGCAGCAGGGGCCCGTCGAAGGCCCGCATTGCGGACGCGCATCTGGATCGCTTGGTGATCCAGCCCACGGCGATGACACACCCCGAGGGCACCTTCTACATGTCCAGTACGGACATCGTGTTTCTGCAGCTCGGCTATGCCTTCACGGACTCCACGCAGATCACTTTGACGGGCACACCGCCGCTGGGCGAAGACGCCATCTACCCGCTCGATCTCACCTTGAAGACGAACTTGCACGCGGAGGGTCCCGTTCGGGTCGCCGCGCTGGGTTCCTTGACGGGTCTGTTCGGATTCGAGGAGGGCGGGTTCGTGGTGGGACGCGCCGGCGCCGTCACCCAGCTGTGTTTCGACCGTGCGTGCGAGTCGAGTGCAAACGTCGCCATGACGGTGCTTTTGGCGGGGCCTGCGCTCATGGCAGTGCCTGGCGCTGGGTTCATCTGGCGCGTTGCGCCTTGGGGAGCGATCTTGTTCGAGGCCGACACGCTCATGCCCATCGGTAGCGAAGCCGGCGAGTACCACGGCGCTGCCGTGTCCGCGGGCTTTCGCTTTCCCTACCGCACCTGGGCGCTCGACCTGACGCTGTTGCGACCACTGGGGGCGGAAGACCCGCCACCTGTGGTGCCGTTGCTCACGTTTACGTATCGATTCTTGCCTTGATTGCGATTGTCGTCAGTTGCAGCTGACGATGCCGCCCGTGGTGCCCGGCGCGCAGGAGCCCTTGCGCAAGGCGTTCGTCGCAATGTCCGTGTCTGCTTGGCAGATGTAGCCCGTTGGGCACTGAGTGTTGCAGTCACACAGATACTGGCACGCTCCCACGTCCCCAGTGGTAGCGGCTTGGTCGAACACCAAACCACAGATTGCCGTCGCCTTGTTTCCAGGGCCCGCCCAACCGCAGGCGTTCGGGACACCGACCACGCACAGCTGGCTGCAGAAGCGGCTCGTAGTGCCGGTCATGCCGACACAGAAGCCCTGACACTCTCCGGGCTGCCCGCTGGGGGCTTGCACGCAAGACTGCCCTAGCGTCTTGCCCGTTGGCGCCGTGGTGGCGCAGAGTCCCGTGCCCGGGTTACAGACCATGCCCGAGGGGCAGTCCGCGTTGACGGCACACATCGCCGAGCATGCAGCGAAAGTTTGGTGGCATTGACCATCTGTGGCGCAGGATTGTCCCGTCGGACAGGTATTGCCCGCGCCGCACGCACCCATGGCTGTGTTACGCAGATACGTATTGCAGCCGACGTCGGTTCGCCCGTGGCACTTGCCGGCGCCGAAGGGCGTGCCTACGACACACCCCTTGAGGCAATAGCCCTTGGTGCCGTCGAAGCTGACGCACTCGCTGGTCGCGTCAAGGGAGGTGCAATCCGTGGAAGCGGTGCACTCCTTGGTGCAGTAGCCCTTCGCTGGCCCTTCGCCGTCCCACGCACCGGAGTTGGGTAGGATGCAAGTTGTTCCGGCGCCGCACTCGGCGTTGCTGGTGCATGCACTCGCCAAGAGGCCGTTGCCGGTACCGCCACCCGTCGCGCCTGTTCCGCCCGTTGCTCCTGTCGCGCCGGTTCCGCCAAATGCGCCCGTGGCGCCGGAGCCGCCGAAGCCGCCGGAGGCGCCCGTTGCGCCGAAGCCGCCGAAGCCGCCCGTTGCGCCCCCCGTGCCGCCTAATGCGCCCTGGCCACCGGCATTGCCCGTGTTTCCAACGCCGCCGCCGCCGCCCAGGCCGCCACCGTCGCTGGTCGCGCACGAAAATACGGTGCCGCTCATGGCCGCCAAAAGTCCGATGCTCAAGCAAGAAACGAGTCGATTCATCGCCACCACTCCCTGGGTGTACGTAGCATGGTCGGAAGTTTCAGGCCATGCACACGGGCTGCCGGGGTCCGATGGTGTTCAGGCCGAGATTATTCAATATTTCTCGGCCGCCGGCTCGGGCTCAGCGCTCACGAGCGTCCCGCAGGCGGCGCAGATGCGCCAGGTAAGCGTCGATATCCGGGAACGCGCCGACGGGCAGCAAGCGTCGCTTTCGCGGCAGCGTCGGCGATTCTTCGAAGGCGAAGGCGTCACTCCAGTCAAGGTGCAGCATGCGCGGCGGGGGCAGCTTTTGAACGCGTGCCAACGTCTTTGACGAGCTCTGGCCGAGGCACTCGATGTACCACTCCACCGGCGCCGGGGGTGGCTGCGTTTGCGTGTCGTCTTCGTAGGGTGCGTCGGGCGCATCGACGCCCAGCGTTTCCGCCAGCTCCGGGACCAAGTACGCCGGCAACCATTCGGCGAAGCCGGGCCGCCATACCAGCACAAAGGGTGGTAGCTGCTCATCGCTGACGCGTTGGGCCAGTTCGCCAAGAGCGATGCCCTGTTCAGTCCCGTCGAGATCCACCCAGCGCCAAGTGCCGGTGGCGGCTGTGCCCGCGCGCGCCATGACCGCGGAACATAGCATGCAACCCTGACCTCGGAACCCTCGCCTATCGACTGTGACAGATTGCGCAAACCGTCGCGGGAACGCAGCACAATTGGCGGCGTCTGCTCCCAACACGGTGTGCGCCGCCGCAGCATCGCGCGGGGGACCTGCTGCCGAGGCGTCCACCGGGTTCGCGGCGTCTTGCCCTGCGTGGGCGCCGCCTGCGCTTGCAAAGTTGCGCGCAAGGGCAGGCGGCGTTGTGCGTTTAGCTCCGTGCAACCTTCCGGGTCAGCGCTTTCCAGAATACTGGCAGGTCGCGGCCGTGAGAGGATCCGTGCACGTGCCGGCCAGGGTATCTCCGCTGAGAATGCCTTGGCAGGTTCCAGCGACCCCCGCGAATGTGACGGAATTGCCACCCACGGCACCCGTGTAGGACGCCGCGCCATTGTTGCAATTGAAGTTCGCGGTGCAGCCGGATTGGGTGACGACACATTGCGCCACCGCGCAGGTCCCGGTCATCACGTAGGTTCCGGAGATGTCCGCGCAGCCGCTGGTGGTGCCTCCTGTTCCGGGAGTTCCGGCACTACCGGCGCTACCGGCGCTACCGGCGCTACCACCGCCTGTGCCCGGCGTGCCGCCGATGCCGGGGAGTCCACCGGACCCGGGAAGTCCGCCCGTGCCCGCGGTGCCGCCCGCTCCGCCAGTACCGCTCTGCAGGATGCATTGGTCTACCTCAGCGCAACTTGCAGCGTTGATACACTCTGCGCGTTGGAGGTTGCCGCCGGTGCAGCCACCGTTGATATCGAGTACGGAACCTGGTTTGCAATCGGCGAAACGCTGCTCCGCTTGGGAGCAAGCATCGCCGCCACTGGCAGCGCCCGCACCGTCGTTGCTGCCATCGCTGCTGCAGGCCAAGGTGGTGCTGGCGGCCAAGGCAAGCGCGAGAAAGAAAAAGCTTCGTAAAGTCATGGGAGTTCTCCTGTTGGGATGTGGCGCTGAAGCGCGTGCGGACACAGGCCATCGCAACCGGCGTGCCACACGCCTGCGGCGGCGGATCCCTTGGGAAAACAAGCGCCTCTCGCGGTGGGCCTGCCCTCGGATGGAGGGCGCTAGCCTTCCAGGTTGGTAGGGGAAGTAGGGCCAGGTTGGTAGGGCAGTCGCTGCGAACGCTAGGGCAGTCGCTGCGAACACGCGCGCATTCCAGGCGCGCGGCTTCGTCTACTTTGCCAGCGCGGGCACTGGCTTCTTCAGGCGCTCCGCCTGACGCACCATGCCGAGATACTCGCGCCAATAGCCGTGCGGGTCACGACTTTCCGCGCCTTCAGCCAGTGCTTTGACCATGCCGAAGTCCGCGTTGCCGGCGTGGGCTGAGTCTCGCAAGAGCATGCCAAATGCAGCCACGCTGGCAGCGTATCGGAAAGTGTTGCTCGTCTTCGAGAGCTCCGTGCTCCGAGCCTTTATGACTTCTGAGATCAGCTTGCTCGTATCGCCCTGGGGAGCCTTGTAGCGTAGCTTCACGGTCATCAGTTCGTCGCTAGCCTGCGCGTCGCTTGGCGCTGCCGGTTTCTGATACTTCAATGCGTCCACCGAGCCGGCAGGAGAAGGGGCACCGACGGGGACGACTTCGTAGAGGGCCGTCACGGTGTGGCCGGCGCCGATGTCGCCGGCGTCCTTCTTGTCGTTATTGAAGTCTTCGTTCGCCAGCAGTCGGTTTTCGTAGCCGATCAAGCGATAGGAGCTGGCCCACTTTGGATTGAACTCGACCTGGATCTTCACGTCTTTCGCGATCGTGACGAGGGTTGCGCCTGCTTGTTGCACCAGCACTTTGCGAGCTTCGGCGATGTCGTCGATATAGGCGTAGTTGCCGTTGCCCTTGTCGGCGAGCTTTTCCAGTGTGGAGTCCTTGTAGTTGCCCATGCCGAATCCGAGCACCGTCAGGAAAACGCCCGTCTTTCGCTTTTCTTCGATCAAGCGAGACAAAGCGGCCGGGCTGCTGACACCCACGTTGAAGTCGCCATCCGTGGCTAAGATCACGCGATTGATGCCATCCTTGCGAAAGTGACGACGCGCGATTTCGTACGCTAGCTCGATGCCCTCTCCGCCATTGGTGCTGCCGCCCGCCTCAAGCCGTTCCAGGGCGTCCAGGATTTGCGTCTTTTGCGTGGCAGAAGTGGAAGGCAATACCTGCCCACTCGCGCCCGCGTAAACCACGATCGCGATGCGATCTTTCTGGGTGAGGGTTTCGGTGAGCTCTTTCAATGAGCGCTTCAGCAGAGGCAGCTTATTGGGTTCACCCATGCTGCCCGACACATCGAGAAGAAATACGAGATTGCGCGGTGGCATGTCCTTCTTCGCGAGGCGCTTGCCTTGCAGTCCAATGTGCACCAATCGGTGTTCGGGCTTCCAAGGCGCAACGGACACTTCCGTGGTCACGCTGAAGGGCTCGGCGCCGGAAGGATCCGGGTAATCGTAGTCGAAGTAGTTGATCAGCTCTTCGATGCGCACCGCATCTTTGGGCGGCAGTTTTCCCTGGGCCAGAAAGCGCCGCGTATTGGCATAGGAAGCGGTGTCCACGTCGACCGAGAACGTCGAGAGCGGATTCTTCGTGACCGCAAGGAACGCGTTTTCGACGACATGGTCGTAGCTTTCGGTATTGGGTTCGCCCTCGTCCAAAAGCGCTGCTTCCGCAGGGGGCGCGGGCTGGGGGTACTGCGCTGGGTAGCCCGGGGCGGCGGATGCGGCGACGGACTCCGGAGCCGCCGCCTTGCCGGCAAATCCGCCACAACCCGCGATGCCCGACGCAAGCGCCGCCGCTCCGCAGGTCAAGAGTCCGAGTTTGTGCCGTAAGGGAAGCTGCTTGGTCATGACCAGTCAACGGCCTGAAAATGCCGTGACTTACACCTGGCCGGGCGGCGCGCGCTGCGCCGACTAAAAAATCGTTGCCACCCTGGAAGATCCAGGCAGCTGCTCCCGTAACGGGGGCATGTCATACCTTCCCAGCTCCCGAAACACCCCACCGCGCGGGGCAAATACGGTGTATCCCAGGGCGATGATCACCCGCCGCAACATCGTTGGGCTGGCCGGCCTTTCCGGGCTGACCGCCGCTTGTGAAGCCATCGGGCTCAAAGCCACCGTCGTGACGACGAAGACCGAGAACGGCAAGACCACGACGCGCGTCCGCGAAGCGAAGAACTGGGAAGAGTTCGAGCAAGCCATGGGGGAAGTCGCGACGGATTTCAGCGACTTCGCCAAGAAGGTCGGCGCCACCACGTCGGAGCTCGTAAAAAAGCTTGTCGAAGCGCCGCCGCCTGGCCAAGTCAAGCTGGGCCAACTGGCTTCCTCACTGAAGCCTTTCGAGGGCGACGTGCGCTACGACTACATCAAGGTCGCCAGCATGAACCCGAACGCAGAGTACGACTTCAAGTACGTGCAGATCGGCATGCCGGAGTATGACAATTTTTTCCGCGCGTCAGCGGAGATGTACGCGACCGCGTACCAGTTGATGGAAACCGGGCGCCACGTCCACCTGGCGCACTACAAGGTCAAAGGCGAAGACCCACCGTCTGACGTGGAACGCGGTGACCGCAAGATCCGCAAGGGCGAAATCGAGAGATCCCTCAAGGAACTCGAGTCCAGCGTGGCGGACGGTTCGGACAAGATCACGAAGCTATGGATCAGCAGCGCGGAGCTCGGGGCGCAGCTGGCGGCAAAGGCCGCTGAAACCGCACAGACGGGTGTGGCGCTGATCGCCAGCGCGCCGACGCAAATCTTGAACCCCAAGCTGCTCTTGCACCTCAAGCTGATCGTCCAGGGACTCGATCAGAGCGTGAGCATGGTGAAGGACACCGGCAAGTTGCTCGGCGACATCGTCGCCTGAGGCCGCGGGGCGGTGGCGGAGTAGGAGTAGCCTGCTAGGCTCCGGCCCCCATGAGAACGTACTGGACGGTAGGGGTTGCTGCGCTGCTGTTCGCCTGCGGCGGCGAGGACAACGGCGGGTTGTACGGTTCCGGCGGCGCTGGCGCTCAAGCGGCGGGCGGCAACGTCAGTAGCGGGGGCGTTGGCGCTCAGGGCGGCGCCGCCGGTGGGCAGGGCGGCGCGAACCTGGGCGGCACGGGCAACGTGGGCACGGGCGGCGCGAATCTGGGCGGCACCGGCAACGTGGGCACGGGTGGAGCGAACCTGGGCGGCACGGGCAACGTGGGCACGGGTGGCGCGAACCTGGGCGGCACGGGCAACGTGGGCACAGGTGGCGCGAACCTGGGCGGCACGGGCAACGTGGGCACGGGTGGCAACGCCGGCAATCCGGGCAAGCCGTGCAAGAACGATAGCGAGTGCACCCCGCTGCTGTGCAACTCGAAGCTCGATACGTGTCAGCCGAAGCTACCGAACGGTGGCGCGTGCAACTTCG
This sequence comes from uncultured Polyangiaceae bacterium, assembly GCA_965369205.1. Taxonomy (GTDB): domain Bacteria; phylum Myxococcota_A; class Polyangia; order Polyangiales; family Polyangiaceae; genus JACKEA01. The sequence continues at coordinate 10,179 of CBDUPW010000214.1, forward strand.
GTGACGAGTGTGTCAGTGGCCTGTGCAATTCCAAGCTGGATCAATGTGCTGTGCCCGGCCCGATCGGCACGGCCTGCAACTTTGGGCAAGAGTGCCTGAGCGGACTGTGCAATTCCAAGACGGACCAGTGCGCCGTGCCGGGGCCCCTCGGCGCGCCGTGCAATTTCGACAAGGAATGCACGACGCAGATCTGCAACTCCAAGTCGGATGTGTGTGCATACCCCGGCCCCTTGGGGACGCCGTGCAACTTCGACAAGGAGTGCCAGGGCGGCCTGTGCAACTCCGCCCTCGACCTCTGTGCCGAGCCAGGCCTGCCGGGCGTGGCTTGCAACTTCAGCAAGGACTGCAAGAGCGGCGTCTGCTCGAACCATCAGTGCAAGTAGAGCGCGCTCGAGTCCCTAAGACGGCCTGCAGGATCTCGTTCTTAGCGGCGCGTTTCACATGCCAAGCGCGGACAGGTCGAGACGCCCGTCTTCGCACGGCGGACACCACAGGTAGCTGCTACTGATGGGCCGCGTGAAGCGAAAGAGCGCGTCTGTGATGCCGTCTGCTTCTAGACCCAACATGCGCCGCAGCAGTGCTTCAAAGGCGTCGAAAGACTTGCCAAACGCCACAAACATCAGCCCCGCGTCCGCGCCGCGTACCCAGGGCACGGAGCGGCGCACGACGAACGCCTCCGGGTCGAAGCTTTCCTGAGCCGTGCGCTTCACGTGGGCGGACGCTGGCGCATCTTCGAGCTCGACGTTGTCGCTACGGCGCCGACCGATGCTGTGGTCCTGCTCCAGCTGAGACATGGCGGCGAACTGATCTAGGTCGTGCTGCCAGCGCTGCACGGCGACGAAACTCGAGCCGTGCATCCCGCCGCCGCCGCTTGAGACCAGCGCGGCCGCTGCCGCTTTGGCGCCGGTCGGGTTCTCCGTGCCGTCTTCGTAGCCTGTGAGGTCACGCCCGCCGTCGAAGTAGAAGCCGTCCCATGCGCTTTCGAGCGCGAAAACGCCGCCGAGCTGCCGCGTAAGCTCGCGCCCGTGGTGCAGCAGTTTGCCGGCGTCGTCTCCGCGCAGCCAGAGCCACAGCGCTACCGGCGTGGACGGTACCGAAACGCCCGGTCCCGACAGGGCCGGGCTTTCGCGCAGCCCCGGGACATTGGCGCCGACCGCGTGGATCAAGCATGGACCGAGCCCGACAACGAGTGCTTCTAAAGACGCAGCCTGCACCAGACGCTTGAGCCCGGCTGTGGCGTCGGCACCCGGTGCCAGCTGGAACTGCAGGTAGCGGCTGCGCGCCGGCAGCGGCGCGAGGATGCAGGGTTGCTCGCTCATCGGGCGCCGATCCCAGCACAACTCGCGGGCGAACGCACGTACCAAGGGCTCGCGCTTACGCGCCGAGGATTTCTCGCTGGGGAGTGCCTTCCGCGCCAACGAGCAGGTAAGCGTGACCGTCGCGGCGAGAGAAGGCGAAGGACCCCAAGTTGGTGTAGCCGGGCTCTTGGGCCTCGACATGGGTGTGTCCCAGTACCACGTGGGAAGCGTCCGTGAGCTCCCGCACGAAGCGCGCCCCCTCTTGCAGGCGTTGCTCGGCTTCACGGTCGTAGCGACTGACGCCGCCACGCAAGGAAATCGCGAGCGTGGCGGCGGATGCCAGCGCTACGCCTGCGGCCACGGCGTTGCCAGCGAGCGCTAGGGGCAGAGCCACCGCAAGCGTGGCGGTGGGGATGGTGCGATCGAAATAGAGCCGAAGGAATGTGTCGCAAGCGTCCAGGTGCCGCGCCGGCAGCATGGCTTCAATGAGGGCGTCGAGGGCATTCGGTGCTACCCCAACCTGCTCTGAGAATTCCTCCAGCCGGGCGTGCGCGTTGCTGCGGGCGTCCAGCGTGCTCTCCGAGTTGCGCGCTTCCAGGCACAGCTGCGCCGCGACCCAGAAGTAAAGCCCCACGATCTTTGGCGCACGCACACCGTAGCGTTTGAAGCAGGAGATCAGCCCCGAGAGCGGAGTGGTGTGGTGCTGGTGTTTGAACCAAAGCGCTCCACTTGGTGCGAGGAACCTGCGGGTCAAGGCGATACCCAGGGGTTCGCTCCCCGTCGGAGCGCTGGCCAGCGGGTGCACGTCGGCGTTATCCGGATCGTACGCGTGTCCGTGTTCGATGTGCACCGTACCGCGTCGCACAAACCACGGCGCCACCTGCAGCGGAGCCGCGCGGCTCACCCCCAACGCTTCGGTCAGCGAGTCCACGCTTGCGGGCTGTCCTAGGGCCGCATCATGATTTCCGAGCACAAAAGTGACTGGAGCGCCGCGGCGCAAGCGACCGCTCAGAGCGTCGAGTAGCTCGCCATGAGGGCGGAGAAAGGC
>CBDUPW010000215.1:0-12484 GCA_965369205.1 uncultured Polyangiaceae bacterium
CGGAGACGCTGCGCACGCGGCCCGCTTCGCCTGCGGTTAGCTCTGCATCGGTGACCGCCCGCAGCTCAGCGTAATAACGTTCTTCCACGAGAAGCGGGCCCGGTGTCGCGTTTGCAGTGACCACGGGCGCGGGGCGCTCCGCCGCGGCGGCTTGCTTGTCCGCTGATCGCGGCCGTAGCCACAGCCAGGTCAGCGCCGCGCCCGCAAACACGACCAACAGCACGACCGCGAGGGAGCGCGTCGCGGCACGAGCAGGGGGCGGTGCGTTGGGATCCATGGGGGACGTCGACCGAGACACTTTGGGCCACGCGCGGCGGCGTCAAGGGTCAATGTGCGGCGGACCGCCAAGGCGGTGTCTATTCGTTCGGCTCGAGCAACAAGGCTGCACCGCGCCACAGCAGCCACGGTGGCAGCACGAAGTAGAGCAGCAGCCGACACACCACGAGCAGCCCCACCAGTCCCAGCCACCAGTACTGCTGTTGCGACACGATGCTCGCCAGGACGTCGTCTCGAGCTATCAACCAGCCCAGCCCGAGCTCGAGGGCCAAGACGACGAGCGTCACGACAACGGGGACGCGAACTCGCTTCCAGAGCTGCGCGCGTTTCATCGCTGCCTCGCGGTGAGCATGGCGAGGAGCAAGGCGTCGCCGAGGGCTCCGCCTACAGCATGCCGCGTCCCATGGTCGGTCGAGGTCGGCGCGCCGAACAAGCGTGCGGTGCGATACAGACTCACGAAGGCGGCGCGGTCGCCGTGGGCGCGGGCCGCACCGATGGCGAATCCCGTGGCCCCGACGGAAATGCCAAAAACGATCGGTCCAGCGTTGACGTCGCCGTTGCCCGAGAAGCCCGGCGCGTATTCCCGCACACCGCCGAATCCCAGCAAGGAGCGGTGCCCACTCTGGACCCCACGGTACAGCTGCGCCGCGAGTTGGGGCGCTGCGAAGCTAACGAAGTAGGCGCCGACCGCGGTGCCGGAGCCTCGCGGCGCGTCGACGGCGCGACAGCTCCCGGTTTGCAGGCGCTGCACCAGATAGCCAGTTTCGTGAATGGCGCATTTTTCGAAGCGCGTGGCCCAACGAGACAACATCGCGCTGTGGTCCGTTCCTGTCGCTTCTCCGTGCAGCCCAATCGAGCCAGCGACGGCAGCCACATCTGGCGGCCAGGTTTCGCCCGGGTAGGTCTCGATCATTCCCAGCTTGGACGCGTCGAGGCGCTGCTTTAGCCGTTGCGTGATGCGGTCGTGCTGAGGAGCCAACTCCGTTTCCGGGTCGAACTTGCGCAGCATGCCCAATCCAAAGTTGACGTAGCCCAGGTACGCGTGTCCCGTGCCCGGCGCCATGTGCACCGCGCCGTGGCTGCCGTACTTGGTGATTGCGTAGCGGTGCGTCTTGGGATCCACGAGGCGCTTGGCCGCAAGGCGCATCGCGGGCAGGTAGGCTTCCTTTCGCTCCGGATGCTGCTCCAACAACTGGCCCAAACCGAGCAGAGTCATCTGGTAGATGGCGATAGCGCTTTGTCCATCGAAGCGGTCGTTGCCTGAGTTGTAGAAATGCAGTCCTGGCAAGGCGAGGGTACTTTGGGCGACGCGCTGGGCCAGGGGCTCCTGACTCTCGAGCTGTCCGGCGTAGAGCGCGGCGGCCGAGCGGCCCGCTAGTAGGCGAGGGCCCAGCAGCAGCCAGAGTGCGCAAATCGCGAGGGCCGCTAGGGCACGCGAGGCTTTGGACTTCGGCAGCTTCACGGCGCTCGGCAGATGGTCGGTCCGCTATGGAGCCAGTTCGAAGCGCAACAAACGCGAGCCCGAGAGTTCCCCATGGGTCACGGTCGTTCCGGTCAGGCGCCTGCCGTCCAACATCACGCGCCGCACTTTCAGCCCGGGTTTCGGCTCGCGGTTCGTCTCGATCACGAGATCGCCGCCCGCTCGCTTCAAGACCATGCGTCGATAGCGCGGGACAGAAACAATGTAGCGATCCGTGCCCGAGACGGGATAGAGCCCGGCGCCGGCGAGCAAGAGCCACGCACTCATGGTGCCGCCGTCGTCGTTGCCGGGAATGCCGCCGGTGTCGATGCCGTACAGGTCGTTCACGATCCAGTCCACGGCGTCGTAGCTCTCGTGGGGGTAGCCCCAGGCGGCAAACAGAAACGGGGCGTGGATGTCCGGCTCGTTCGACGGCCAGTAGTGTTTGCGCACGCCAATCAGGGGGACTTCGTCCTTCGACGTCGCGAAAAACTCGCGCAGCCGCTCGAGGGCCTTGCTCTTGCCACCCAAGGTCTCGGCGAGACCGTCAGGGTCGTGGGGCACCATCCACAAGTAGTGCCAGGCGTTGCCCTCGACATAGTGATCACTCATGTCTTCGGGCGCGCCCATGGGGGCAAAGCTGCCGTCGCTCTTCTTGGCTCGAAAGAAGCCGCTGTCGGGCTCGTACACCGCTGCGTAGTTCTTGCCGCGCGCGCCGAGCTCTTCGGCGTCGTTCTCGATGCCGAGTCGCTTGGCCCAGCTCGCCAGCGCCGCGTCTGCGACGGCGTACTCCTGGGTCTTGGAAACGGAGCCGCCAGATGCTTCTTGGGGCACGTAGCCAAGCTTCAAGTAGTCGGGAAGATCGCCGTCGCGGCCACCAACCGGGCCGGGAGACGCCGCATAGGCTGCCACCCGCGACAGCTTGTACGCGTTTTGCTCGTCGTCGAAAGGCACGCCTTTTTGCGCGGCTTCGCTGAGCACGATTTCGCCGGGCGACCCAATCATCGTTTTCGAGTCGCCGTGGGCGATGCCCCACACCGGCACCGCTCCGCCTTCTTGTGCCATGTCGACGAGCGACGCCACGAAGGCTTCGTTGCGCGGATCTTCGACCAACATCCACCATGGATGCAGCGTGCGGTAGGTGTCCCAGAGGGAAAAATCGTTGAACCGTTCGCGGCTGCCGGTCTTGATGTTGCCCATGGCGTCGATGAAGCGGCCGTCGACGTCGCTGGTCAGGGTTGGCATCTGCGCTGCGTGGTAGAGCGCAGTGGCCAGCATGGTGGTTTCACGGGGGTTGATGCCGTAGATCTCGACTTGGTCAGTGACGTTTTTCCAGGTGGATTCCGCTGCGGCGCGCATCTTCTCAAAGTCGAAGTCGGGCGCTTCTGCGTCCAAGTTCTTCTTGGCACCTGCGGCATCCACGAAGCTCACGCTGACACGCAGGGTCACTTGCTTGGTGTTCGGCGGGAACTGCAACCACGCGCCCAGCGGCGTCTCTTTGGCTCCGCTGTCGGGCGCGCCGGTGGGAGCCCCCGCCACCGTGGTGCTGGCAGCCGCAAGGCCCGCCGCATCGAAGGTGCCAACGCTCACGGGCTGCACGTTGACCACGCCGCGGGCATACACGTTGTAGCCCCCCGCGCGGCCGCTCATGTTGCCCAAGTGGTGCACGTGCGCATCGAAGCTTCCGCCGGGATCCAGGCTCACGTCTGCTGCTGGGATCTGACCCTCGAGGCGATGCGCCAGGTCGAGCAACAGCACCGGCTCCGTGCTTTCTGGAAACGAGAAGCGAAACAGCGCCGCGCGTCGTGCAGACGTGATCTCGATGCGGATCCCGTCGTCTAGAGTCACGGCATAGTAGCCGGTCTTCGTGACTTCGCTTGGCTTGTCGAAACGGCGCATGTGTCCGGCCTGGCTGCGTTTCGTTTCCGTCATGCCCAGGGTCGGCATTAGGCCAACGGTGCCGTAGTCCGGCACGCCGGTGCCTTCGAAGTGCAGTAGCGAAAAACCCCCGATGATTGGGTCGTCCGCGTAGTATCCCGCACAGTGGTAGGCACTGAACGCGCCGTTTTGGGTGCGTGTGTCCGGGCTGGGATGGATCATGGCGAACGGCAGCGCCGGGCCCGGGTAGGTGGAGCCCACGCCAAAACCAATGCCGCTGGTGCCGATCCGGGGATCGATGGCTGGAAACAGGTCGACCCGCTCCGGCATCGGTTCGTTGACGAGCGGCGGCTCACCACCTTCGCCGTCTCCGCAGCCGATGGGGGCCAGGGTCGCTAGACAAAGCATGAGCTGTCGCGGCAGCTCGACGGTGCGGCTGGGTGAGCGTCGCATCGGCGGCAGCATAGCACCCATGCCCACAGATGCCGCGGGCGTGCACTGCGCAGCTGCGTTTTCCGAACAGTCGGTTTGTGGCACTGTTGGCTATGTACCGGATTGGGACTGTGCTGCTTGGGTCGTTGATCCCGTTCTTGGCGGCGTGCAGCAGCGACGAACCTGCCGAGCCTGCTGCGAGCGGCTGCGGCCCCACGCCGCCGAAGAACGCGCCTCAAAAGCGTATCGACGGCGCGCATGCCAGCGACGACCCGACGCAAGTTCGGCTCTGCGTAGAGGGAGAGAAGCTGCCCACCGAGCTATCGAATCCGTGGGATCTGCACTGCGACATCGCTTCCGGTCTTGGAGCCGGCGTGGACGCAACAGCGGCGCCACCGACGCGCCTGCGCATCCTCGAGTGGAACATCAAGTTCGGCACGGACCTGCCCGGCGTGATCGACGTGCTCGAGAACCATCCGGAAGCAATGAAGGCCGACGTGCTGCTGTTGGTCGAAGTGGACCGCGGTTGCGATCGCTCCGGTCAGGTGGATGAAGCGCGCAGCTTGGCGGAGCGCTGGGGCATGGACTGGGCCTTTGGCGTCGAATTCGTGGAACACAGCCAGGGCGGCTGTGAAGAGGGCAACGCAATCTTGTCGCGCTACGCGCTGCTCAATCCGGTGCATGCGTTCCACAACGTTGGCGCTCTCGAGCGGGGTGAATTGCGCGCGCCCTACGACTGGGCCCTCGACAAGGACGAGATCCGCACCGGGCGCCGCTCCTTCATTGGCGCCGACATTCGTTTCGGAAGCTCGCTATTGCACGTCGCCTCCGCCCACTTGGAAAACCGCTCCCAAGCCCAAGAACGCGCCGATCAGCTTGGCGAGATCGTCACACTCATCGACGGCTTGCCACGCCGTGCCGCGTGCATCGCTGGGGACTTCAACGTGTTCCCGGATCTCGGTGTGCCCGTGCCGGACGCTCCGCTGTTTGAGCTGATGGACAAGACTTGCTTCGAAAACCCTCACGGCGACATGCCGCAATCCGAGCGCCGCACGCGACCGAACCTGAACTACCAAATCGACTTCACCTACACCCGCGGCGTGCGCATCGTCGATCGCGGGGTGATCAACGAACTGACAAACGTGCCGAGCGATCACTTCCCGGTTTGGGTGGACATAGAAGCAAAGTAGGTTGAAGCCGTCGCAGCCGAGCCAAGCCTGAGCCACGGCTCCACCTCCAACTGCTGGCGGTTCGCAGATCAGCGAGCGGGGCGTACGCCCCTGGCATTTCCTATGGCGACCAAAGCCCGATATGCTTCCGGCGTGCGGGTACGAGTCGTCAAGTGTCATGCTTGTGGAGGACCGAAGCAGCTGCCGTCGCCGACAGCGTATGTGTACTGCGACTTTTGCGGCGCACTTTCGGATTGGGACTTCAGCATGGCGTGCTCGAAGGGCAATGCGTTGCCCGGGCCAGCTTATGAAGCGTTGCATCGTCAGCTCGCGCCCACCATCAAGATGGCCGCGGCACGCGGCGACCGCGCCACTGTCAAGGCGCAGTATATGTATCTGTTCGACCGGCACATCGGGCTGTGCCCGTCGTCGTATTCGCCACGCATCGTCGACCCGGAGTTCCGTGCGCGCTACCTGGATTACTACACAGACACCATGACCGTGCACGACACGGACCCGCGGGTGGTGGCGTGGACGCAGTACATGAACCAGCGCATCGCGGAGCTGCGCCAGTCACAAATGGGGCAGATGGCAGTCGTGTCCTTCGGGCTCTTCGCCGTGGCCCTGGGCGGCGTGCAGCAGCAGCAGCCGATGTTCCCGGACCATTTGTTCTGGGCGGTGTATCAGGCGTTTCGCAACCAGATGGCGACGCAGATGCAAGCCGTCAGCGAAGTCGGCGCCCTCGCGAAGTATCCCGATGAAGTGACGGTGCAGCTACTCGAACGCGTGGCTGTGTCGGCGTTTGTCCAAGGCTGGTTGCCGTACATCTCCGCGAACTGTCAGCACCATCTGATCCAGGACGCCGGCCTCACGGATCAGTACATCGAAGCGCAGCCGCCGGCGCTGCAGCTGCGTCGATGTGGTGGTTGCGGGGGGCAGCTGGATGTTGTGACAGGCGCCAAGTGCGTGATCTGTTTTCGCTGCGGCAAAAAGGTCGACGTCACGCACGAGTTCCCCTGCCCAGGCTGCGGCGCGCCTTCTTCCGTACCCAAGGGCAGCACCGCGCATCCGTGTCCCTACTGTGGCGTTCAGATCCAGGGCACGACCGCGCCTACGGGGTAGGGGCAGCAAAGTTGGATGCCTGGCACCGCGAATTGTGGCAGGCAAGCTGTCAACGTTGCCGTTCACACCGGTAGGTCGGCGTACAAGGCGCTGAGATCCAGCGTGCCGCCGCTCTCGAGGCGTACTGTGCCTTCTGAGAAGTCGTGATACTCCCACCCGCCAGTCGGCAGGCGGCGGAAGTACTCCACACGCGGTGGCCCCTGGCTCACGAGCACGTATTCCTGCAGCGACGGGATCAGTTGGTATTGCCGCCACTTGTTGCCGCGGTCCTCCTCTTCGGTGGACGGCGACAGCACCTCGACCAGCAACGCCGGGTTGGTGACCGTGTTCCCGGAAGGGTCGGCCGGGTCGCCCTCGATGGGACCGCAGACCAGCGACACGTCGGGATACGTGGCCTTGCCGGTGGCTAGTACCCGCACCTTTTGGTCCGACTGAAAGGCAATGCATCCCGGGCGTCGGCCCGCGTCCACTGCGGCTCCCACACGCAAAGCGAGCGCGTTGTGACGCCGCGATCCGCCAGGCATCGCGAAGATCTCCCCGTCCTCGAAACCATGCTTGAGCCCGGAGTCCTGCTCGTAGGCGAGGTACTCCTCGTAGCTGTAGCGGTGGTGGCGCTGGGGCGAAGTCATTGACAGATAGAAGGATAGCGTGGGCGCAACCCCGGATCTTCCTGCGCGAGCTGCCCCAGGGCCCGCCTGCGCCCGCTCACACCGCTCACACCGCCGTGCGGATGACTTGTGTGGCCATGCCGACGATGCACATCACGCCGATGGCGAACATCGCCGTGCGAAACGGCTGGCGACCCCACAGGTAGAAGGCGCTGTGCAAGATGCGCGTGCCGGCGAAGGTGGCGTAGTAGACCAATGCAGCGGTCGCGTTGGGCGCGACGGCGGCATAGAGGTAGCCGACGAGAAAGAACGGCACCGCGTTTTCTAGCAAGTTGTAGTGGGCGCGCTTGGCGCGGGCGACGTCGGGGTGGTCCTGCTCCACCTGCTCGCCCTTGTTCATCTTGGCGTCTTCGGGATTGATCCACTGCTTGCGCATGACGCGCAGCGTGCCGGTCCAACCGGCCATCACCACGCAATGCAACGCGACGACTGTGCCGAAGACTGCAAAAAGTTGTTGGGCTGTCATGAATTTCCTTGGGCGCGTCGCGCCGTGGTTAGCGCTGGCGTCGCCGTCGCCGCCACCCGATGCTCATGCCGAGTGCGCCCAAAAGCAGACTGGGCCAGTTGGAAGATGAGTGCTTGCGAAGGTTGCAACCGCCGCCCTCGCCGCCGCTCTGCGCCGTCGTAGGTGGCGTACTGGGCGCCTCGGGGTCCCAGGGTGGGGACGCTTCGGTGCCGTCGGCTTTGCCGGCGCAGTACAGCTTGATCGAAGTGCACCATTCGATCTTCTGGCTCACGTCCACTGCCGGGGCCGCTGCGGTGACGATGGCGTCGGGGTTACCAGCGCAGAGATCAGCCGCCGGCGTGGCCGGGTCCACCACGAGGTTGGTGTAGAACTGCGTTTCGAGCGCCGGCACGACGATGTCGTTGTTCCAACGGAAGTCCTGCCCGTTCCAGGTATCCGCGCTCTTCAGGAAATCGCACACGCCGCCCCGGGGCGGCCAGAACAGCGCGAGCTGCTCGTTGTCCTCTTTGTACATCTTGAAGGAGCTGGGCTTCAGCGAGGCCCCTTCGTACGCGCTCACGAAGGCGTTCACGGCGAGGGTCGTCTGCGCGGTGGCGCACTCGACCGCGGCCGGCTGCACGTCGGGGCTCGACTCCGTGTCGAGGCAGGAGTCTGACAGCGAGAGCCAAGCGTGCTGCGCGTTGGGCACGCCGCTATGTGCGCAGTTGTCCTGCAGCGTGTGGAGCGTACGCCCGAAGGCTTTGGCGATGTCTTCGATGGATTCGCGCGTCTGTGTCGCGCCAGGAGCTGTCAGCAACGTGCGCAGCTCCCCGGCCAAGGTGTGCACGCGGCCAGTCACCGCCAGGGCAGCCTCGCAGTGGCTCTGCCCCACTTCGGGCTGTGCATGGGCGGCCAAGTCGTCCCACTCGTGGCGGTCTACGTTGTACGCCGCCGCGCCAACCTCGTCGCAGAAGTCCATGGGCAGGCCGGCCGCGCGGCAAGCCTGGTAGCTCAGAGATTTGTGTTTGCTCTGGGCCAGGCCAAAAGCCGTCGCGGGTAGGCTCAGAGTGGCTAAGGCAAAAAGACAAGCGCTGGGTCGGAACATGAAACCTCTAGTTGGAAATCACCGCGTCTGCACAGCAGCGGAATCCGATGGTGACCGTTGCCGTGGATCGTTCAGCGTCCGCGGCAACATCGCATTGGAGATTGGCGCCGTTGCTGTTGTAGCCGCCGCCGCGGATGCGGCACTTATCCGTAGCACCGGCCGTGTCCGCGCAGGAGTTTTCCCACTCGAATACGTTGCCGCTCAAGTCCAAAAGCCCGCTGAAGCCGCCTTCGCATTTGGGCGCGCTGCCCGTCTTGACCGGGGCAGCCACGCCGTATTCCGTGCCGTTGCAGGCCGTGCCGTCATAGGTCTGGCCGTAGGGGTATGCGCGCTTTCCGTTCTCACTGCAGGCGTTGTACCACTCGCTCGCGGCCGCATCGGCGAAGGAGCCAAAGCCCAGCGCGCCGCCGCCCACCGCTCCGCACAGGCGTTTGCCCGCGGTGGCGCAAAACACCGTCGCGTCGCAGAAGTCCACGAAGCTCACGGGTCGATCCCCAGTGCCCACGGCCGGTGGCCAGCCACCGGACGGCGTCAGGTCTGTGTTCCACCCACATTCTGCGGGTTGCCCCGTGAGATCCGGCGTCCCGGCCAGAAAGCCTTCGTAGGCAGTGTTCGTCACTTCTGTGCGGTCCACGCAATAGAAGCCGCCCGTGCTGCCAGGTACCGCAATCATCGACGGATCGGTGCAGGACGCCGTGCCGCCAGTGCCCGAATCCCCAGCCTGGCCCGCGCCGCCACCACTGCCTGAAGCGCCACCGTTGCCCCCGGATCCGCCGGCGCCCGCTCCGCCTAGGGATGCGTCGCCGCCCTCAGCGGGCAAGAGCTTGTCCCAATCGTGGCTGCACCCGGCCGTCGTTCCCAGGGCCAGCAGCGCAAAGAGCAGGCTTCGCAGCATCACTCGTCCCGCGAGCCTAGCACACTGCGCTGCGTCATCGCTGTTCTGGCGTTCCGTGGCCCGCCTCGCGCGCAACGTGTATCCTTCTCAGCGGATCCCACGAGCAGCCCAATGCAGCAATTTGGCCGTTACGAGCTCATCCGCCCGATCGCATCGGGAGGCATGGCCACAGTGCACCTGGGGCGGGTCGTCGGTGCAGGCGGATTCCAGCGCTTGGTTGCCATCAAGGTGATGCACCCGCACATCGCGGCAGATCCCGATTTCGTCAACATGTTCTTGGACGAGGCCCGCCTGGCCGCGGGCATCCGCCATCCCAACGTGGTGGCGACCATCGACATCCAGCAAAGCCAAGACGGGCTGGCCCTGGTGATGGAATACATCGAGGGCAGCGCGGCCAACATCCTGATGAAGGCGTCGCTAAAGGACAAGGTGCGGCTGCCGATGCAGGTCACGCTACGCATCGTCCTGGACGCCCTTACCGGCTTGCACGCGGCCCACGAGCTGCGCGGTTCCGACGGGCGCTCGCTTGGCTTGGTCCATCGCGACGTGTCCCCGCAGAACATCCTAGTGGGGATCGACGGCGTGAGCCGGATCACGGACTTTGGCGTGGCTCGCGCCGAGGCACGTATCTCCAGCACGCGCGGCAGCCAGGTGAAGGGCAAAGTGCCGTACATGTCGCCGGAGCAGCTGCGTGCCGAAGAGCTGGACCGGCGCAGCGACGTGTACGCCATTGGCGTCGTGCTGTGGGAGCTGCTCACCGGGCAGCGTCTGTTCAAAGCTCCCAGCGACGGCGCGCTCGTTGCGGCCGTGATGGCAGGACCGCGCGCAACCCCTGCGCAGGTCGATCCGAACATCCCGTCTGCCATTGATGCGGTGTGCGCTCAGGCGCTGCGTGACAGCCGCAGTCGCTTTCAAACTGCGGCGGCGTTTGCCGACGCGCTGGAGGAGGCCGCCGAAAAATCCGGCGTGCATCCGGCAAGTCCACGCGCGGTGGGGCGATTCGTCGAAGAGACTCTGCGCCGACACGGTCTCTTGATCGTGCCTGAAGAGCACGGTGGCGCCGGTTCGGTCCCCGCGGACTTCGCCAGCTCGCCGCACGCCGCGCAGCCGCCTTCGGGCGTACATTCGGATCCGGTGCTGCCCCCCGCGGGTTTCGAGGACGACCAAGCGCCCACGGTGGCGCGCGATGTCTCGAGCGGGGTTGGATCGCTGATCAACGCCATGCCCGTTTCCACGGGCACCGGCGCCAGTGCGGTCGGCCCCGTGGCCACGCCCACCGCGCCGCGGCGCACTTCAGCCATTGGCGTCGGCGCGGCGGTTGGCGGCGGTTTGTTCCTGCTCATCTTGGCGTCCATTGCGGTGTGGGCCGTCGTGTGGCGGCAGCCAGCATTATCGGAGCCCGCCGCTGCAGCGCCGACGGCCGTCGCGACGCCGTCGCCCGCGCCTGAGCCAACCACGGAGCCGACGCCAGAGGAAAGCGCAGAGCCAATGGTCGCGCCCGAAGATAGCGCCGCGCCACTGGCCACCGCTCCGGATGCGGCTGCCGAGGCGCCGGCAACTACCAAGCAGACTACCGCCGCAAACAAGCCAACCTGGACGCGCAAGCCCCCTGCTCCACGCCCGCCAACCGCGAAGCCAACGCCGAAGCCCAAGTCTGGCGGCGAGTTCGAGCCAGATCGGCTATAAACGGTTGCTATGCGCGTCTGCGTTGTTGCACTGCTAGCGGCGCTTGTCGTTGCGCCCACGGCGGCCGCTCAGAAAATGAGTCCGGGCGAAGCCCGCACGGTATTCAAAGAGGCGCAGGAGCTGTATCAAGCCAATCGCTGCGCAGATGCCCTGCCGAAGTTCGAGAAACTCGCGCAGGCTACAGAGAGCCCAAACGCCCAGCTGTACGTGGCGCGCTGTCTGCGCAAGCTCGATCGCCTGCCGGAATCCTACGAGGCGTTTTCGTCCGCGATCCGCATCGCAGACGCCAAAGCCAAAGAAGACGAGCGCTATGCCGAAACGCGCAGCGCCGCGGCGGCGGAGCGCGCCGCAGTGGAGTCCAAGGTTGCGCGTATCGTGATTGCCGTCGCGGATCCGCCTGAGGGACTCCAGGTCCGGCTGGGCACATTGGAACTGCAGCCCGCCCGCATCGGAGAACCCGTCGCGGTGCAGCCGGGCAGCGTCGAGGTGCGTGCGTCCGCGCCAGGTTACAAGGACTTTACGCGCACCCTGGAGGTCGCGGGCGGCTCCTCGTCTACCGTCGCCGTCAGCTTGGAGGCGGGAACGAAAGGTGGCGCCGCGGCCGTGGACACGTCCACCGAGCCGAACACGGACGCTACCGCCGACGACGGGGCCTCCGCCGGACCGCCGGTTCTGGCGTATGTTGCTTTGGGTGTGGGTGCGGCGGGGCTCGCGACCTTCGGTGTTGCCGGCTACTTGGCTGACCAGCGCTTCAAGTCTTTAGAAGACGACTGCAAGGGTGGACCTTGCCCGGAGGACAAGCGCGACGACATCGACGGCGGGCGACAGCTCGACACGATCGCGAACGTTGGTCTGGTTGTGGGCGGCGTGGGCCTCGCCACCGGTGCGGCGTTGCTCTTGTTCGGCGGTTCGAAGAAAAAAGCGCCGCCCAAGACCGAAGCCTTCGTCAGCCCGACCTTGGGTGGTGCCAACGTGGTCGTCAGCGGGAGGTTCTAGTCCGTGGGCGGCATCGCTGGGCATGCCGGGCCAGCGTCGCCTGAGTTGATTCAGGAGCTTTCCGCGCGACTGAAACACCGCGGCGAGTTCGAGGCTAGAGACACGCGCGGCGCGTTTGCGCTGGCCGAGCGACGGCGCACAGCGGGATCGGCCGTTGCGTGCAGCGCAGACGGCCGGGTGCTTTGCGTCATGGACGGGCATTTGTTCAACCGCGACGAGATCCGCGGGCTGCTCTCGGACGCTCCTGCCGGTGCATCCGACGCCGCGCTGGTGGCAGAGCTGCTTGCCAGGCACGGATCCGAGATCTTCGAGCGCTTGGACGGCGCCTTCGGTCTCGCGGCCATCGTGGACGA
>CBDUPW010000216.1:0-12410 GCA_965369205.1 uncultured Polyangiaceae bacterium
CAAACGCCCAGGAGCCAAAGTAACTGCTTCCGAATCACAGCGGGCACACTCCGAAATATCCGGGCGCCGCGCAACTTCTTGTAAAGAATTCCCGTCGCTGCAGGGCGGAACGCCAGTCGCGCGGGTTTTCTTCGCCCGCCGCATGCGTTACCAGCGCGCCATGGTGGACATTCGGCAGATCACGCGCCCGCACCCGAAGCTGCTCTGGCTCTACGTGATGCGTTCCTTGGCGCTGTTGTGCCTGGGGCCGTGGTTTCTGATCTCGCTGCTGCCATTCTATTTCAAATACCAGACGCTGCGCTACCGCTTCGACGACGAAGGGGTAGCCATGAGTTGGGGGCTGATCTGGCGTCGAGAAATCTACCTGACCTACGCTCGCGTGCAGGACATTCATCTTTCGCGCGGACTGTTCGAACGTTGGCTGGGTTTGGCCACGATCCAAGTGCAGACGGCGTCAGGCAGTGCCGGGGCAGAGATGAGCATCGAGGGCATCGAGGAGTTCGAAGAACTGCGCGACTTCTTGTACGCGCGCATGCGCGGGGCCAAAGAAGACAAACACGAGGTCGCCAGCGATGGTGCTGGGGACTCCGTCGAGGCGCTGCTCTCGGAGATCCGCGACGAAGTGCGGGCACTGCGCCAGGGCCTTGGGGAGCGCGCCTGATGTACGGCCTAGTGCGCGCGCTGCTGCTGCGCTTGCTGCGGGCACCGCTGGACCCGCCGGAGGCCCCGGCTGGCTCGCCGGATTCCGTTGAGGTGTTTCGTGCGTCGAAGCGCTTGCTCACGGTGCGCATGATTGGGCTCTGTGTCGCGATGGGTTTTGTGGTGTTGCCCATGTTGCCGGCGTTTGTGATTGGCATCGCGAGCGAGGAGCCAGCGGCGGCCATTGGCAGCGGCCTGGTGCTGTTTGCGCTTCTGACTCTGAGCGTTGTGCGCTGGTTCTTGATCCGGCTGGATTGGGACATGCGCTACTACATCGTCACGGACCGCAGCATGCGCATCCGCCAGGGCGCGTTGATCATCCGGGAGAGCACGTTCACGTTCGCGAACGTGCAGAACGTCAGCGTGCAGCAAGGCCCCATCGACCGCTTGGTGGGCATTTCCAATGTGCGTATCGACACCGCGGGTGGCGGTGGTGCCGCCCAGGGACAGCAAGCCGGCGGTGGACACCAGGGCGTCTTGGTGGGCATCGAAAACGCGCCGGTTGTTCGTGACCGCATCCTCGCCCTGCTGCGCGCCTATCGCGACGCGGGCCTGGGCGATTCGGACGACAAGGGCGCGGCCAAGACCCTGAGTTCCAAACACACGGAGCTCCTGCAGCAAATCCGCGACGAGCTACGCGGCGCCCGTGGCACGCTCGCGGCGCGTTAGTGCCCGCAGCGGGGGCGCGATGCTGAGGCGGCGCGACGCTGAGGCGTGCGGGCGTGCGGAGGCGGCGCACAAGTTGTTGGATCGAAACTTGCTGCGTGAGCGCCTGTGGGTCGGTGGGTGGCTATCAGCGCATTGGCAGTGCTGTTGTGGGCGCAGGGCGTTTCCGCGGACGATCCTGCAAGTTCGTCCCAATCGGCGCTGCGGGAAGACGCAGCCGCCGAAGCCGAACCCGCCCCGCTGCCGCGCCGCTGGTATGGCTGGCAGATCATGCTGGTGGACGCAGCATCGATCACGGCCTTCGTCGTGGGCGTGCAAACTGAAGGCTCGACGGGCACGGCGCTGTGGGCTTCGGGGCTGGGTGCGTACCTGGTGGGCGGCCCCTTCGTGCACGTCGCCAACGACCGACACGAGCACTCGGACGACAGCGTCGGACTGCGCCTAGGATTGCCCCTCGGTGGTGCGTTCGCGGGCGGGCTGGTGGGCGCGGCGGTCATCAACTGTGATGGGGATGGGCTCTGTCGCGGGCTGGCCTATGCGTTCGGCGGCGGGATCGGTTTCATCGTCGGTGCCGCGACCGCAATGACGGTGGACTCCGCAGTTCTGGCCTACAAACCACTGCGTCCCGAGCGCGCCCGCACTCCTCTCACCGTCGCGCCCAACCTCGCCCTTACATCCCAGGGCGCGTTCACAGGATTGAGCGGGACCTTCTAGTCCATGTGAGGTCTGGCGGGTGTGGCCCGCGCATTGCTGTACAGGTGGCATGCGCCAACTTGTTCACATGTGTTTTGCGGTCGCTTTGTGCTGGGCGCCCGCAATCTTCGCTGCGGAGAGTGGGGATCCGGCGGTATCCACCGGCAGGTTGCCTGACGAACCGCCGCCTCCTCCGAGCGCCGCGCCTGTTGCTTCTGCGACACAAGCGGACGACGCAGCTGTGCTGCCAGAGCACACCGCGCCGCCGCCGCCGCCAGGCGCCATATCCCCCTTTGCACCGCGCGGACGCACGGAGTTCGTTCAGCTCGAGGAGCCCGGATCGCTCTGGGCGCCGCCAAAGTACTCTCCGCTCCCCGATGCACCGTCCTTGGATCCGGATTCGGAGCCGACGCGACGGCAGTGGTACGGGTGGCAGAACTTGCTGGTGGATGCCGGTTCGATTCTGGTGTTCGTGGTGGGCGCAGACGCCGATAGCGGATCGCTGATGGCCCTGGGAGTGGGTGGCTACTTCGCCGGCGGGCCCATCGTGCACGCGGCGCACGGCCACGGTGGCAAAGCGTGGGGCAGTTTCGGACTGCGCGCCGGCATGCCCCTCGGCGGTGCGCTGATCGGCGCTGGCATTGGCGCCGCTGCGGAAGGTGACTGCGACGGAGACTTCTGCGGGCTCGGCGCCGCGATTTTCGCGGGCGTTGGCTTGGTGCTGGGCATGGCAGGCGCGATCACCATCGACGCGGCGGCCGTCGCGCGAGAGAACGCTCCCGTTGACCAAGCCGCCACGCACATTCGCATCGCGCCAAGCGTCGCGCTCACTCCCAAAGGAGCATTCACGGGATTGAGCGGCACGTTTTAGGACACCACACGTGGCGCGTGGATGCGGAGCGGAACGCTATTCGCCTTCGATCTCGAACGCGCCGGCGAACACGGAATCTACTAGGATGCGCGCTCCGTTTGCCAACTCGACTTCTCCAGCCGGTCCCGCAACTTCGTAGCGCCAAGAGCCGTCGTCGCGACGCTGAAAGTGCTCGATCTTCGGAGTCGATTGCGAGACCAGCAGGTAGTCGGTTAGCGAACGGATGTTCTGATAGCCTTCCCACTTCTGCCCCCGGTCGTGGGCTTCGGTGCTCTTGGACAGCACTTCGACAATCGCCACTGGGTTCGATAGTACGTCTGTCGTTCCAGTTTCCAGCTGCATCGGTCCGCAGACCAACGTCACATCTGCGTAGACGTACCGGCTCCCGGTGGGGGCTGCGATGCGCTGATCGCTCGTCAGCACGCGACACTGCGTGCCTCGCACGGCCGCACCAAGATCACGGATCACAGCAGCTGCAAGCGCGTTGTGGCGTGGGCTGCCGCCCGCCATGGCGAAGATTTCCCCACGGTGGAACTCATGACGCGCCTCCTGGGTCCGTTCCCAGGCCAAGTACTCGTCCGCGGTCATTGTCGGCTGAGCGGCAACGTGTGCCATGGAACCAGCGTATCATGCCACCGGTCGCTCCGCTCGGCGCGACGGCAGCCGCAAGGCACCTACTTTTCTGGTTGGATCCAAATGCTGGCAGTGCGCTCTTCGTCGTCGAGCAGCAGGGAGCAGTACGGGGTTCCTCCGGTTCCGGACATCCAGGAAAACTGTGGGCGCTTCCCGGTGTCGCTGTAAGTCGGCGGGCCCAGGGTCTGCTGTAGCAGGTGTCCGAAGAGCGGCAGCAGCTGGGCCGCAGTCTCTCCTTCGCCATAGGCGTAGACCAATTCGACGCGGCTCAGTTGGTCTTCGTAGCTGCTAAGCAACACGTCTACGGGCACGCCCCAAGGGCCGATGGCCGCCTGACACTTCGCGGCGTACGTGTTGTCTTGCACTTCTGACCACACGCCTCGGATTTCACTACAGCGCCTGCCGGCATCGGCCAGGGAGCTTCCGAGGCTAAACCCCCAAAACTCTTTTGCTACCTGTGCAGCTCGCTTCTTGGCCTGGATCGCGGGGCACTTTCTTGCGCAGCTCGTCGTGACCTTCGTCGCTTCGGCGCGGTGTGCGTCGTCGCAGGATTCGCAGCTTTCCAGGCACGCCAATAAGTTCGCGCAGGGGCGCGCTCGGAGCGTCGGTGCGGCTGCGGGCTCGGGTTCGGGTGGAGGCGCGACTTCCACTGGCGCGGCCATCTGGGGCTCTTCGCCGAGACTGGCTGTGGCCGGCTCGGCTGTCGCGGCAGGCGGCGTGGACGTATTGCAGGCCGTTAGCACTGCGAAGGCGGAGATTGCTCTGAGTTTCACGGGACTTCCCTCCTTGGTTGCGACTTCCTGGCGAAGAGGTCTCCGCACATTGCACCCGCGCAGACACAAACTCACTAGATAGAAGCGGACATTCCCAAAAAACGAAGATTGCTCATTTCGCAGAATGGCCGTTAGGGCACGCGCTATTTTCGCACCGCTTCACGCATCACACCGTAAACGGAGCGGCGCGAGACCCAGCCGTTGACGCCGCCCCGGTTGTTGCCGACCAGATAACGCCCTGCGCGCTCGGCTTTCACGAGGTGCAGATACTCCGCGCCGCGTACTCGGCACAGTACGACCTCGCCGACCTTGAGCTCGTCGTCACCCAGGGGCTGCACAGTCACCAAGTCGCCGTCGTTCACGCGCCCCGTCATGCTGTGGCCCCGTGGTCGGAATTGAACCACTGCGCCCGCCTGCAGTTTTTCTATGTGTCGCGTGGCCCAGCCCATCACCGCACCTGCGTTGGCTGCGTCCGTGCTGGACGCGAAGACGAGCCCTCCGCTTCAACTTCGGAGCTTGGCGCCGGCCGGGAAGTCGTCGCCACCTCCAGTGCCTCAGCGCCGCACCCTGGAGCATCGGCTCCGGCGGGCGCGTACTCCGCGGCGACTTGCTCCGCGATGCGGCGCTGGGACTCGACCAAGTCCCAGTCTCGAATGCGGTACATCGTTCCGTTCTCCAACGCTTTGACGAATTCGTAGTAGCGGAGTGTCCCGGGAACGGAAAACTCCCGGGGTTGGGATTGCAGGTGGAGCTTGCCGCGCAGCGCCGCACGCAAAATGAGCAAGCGCGTGGTGCGCCGTCGCACTAGGACCAGCTCGTACTGCTGCGCGCCCATGGGCGCCGTCCAGCGCCGCCGAAGCTTGTGTTTGAGTTGTTTGGACTGCTCGGCCAGAGCACGGAGATCCGCACGTAGCCGGGGCAGGTCGATGTTGTATTGAGTTTCCATGTGTATTTCTTGCTTTCAAATTTGATGTTCGCGGTGGGCGACGCGCCGCACCGCTTCGTAAAGAGGTTCGCGGTGGGCGACGCGCCGCACCGCTTCGTAAAGAGGTTCGCGGCGAGCTGCAGCGCGCAGCTGCGCACGAGCCGGTTGCCGCGGTTGGAGGGCGGGCAAGGCACGCAGTGTGAATGGGCGGCCCATTGGGAAAGCGCCAGGCGCGCACACGCGCGCAGCAGCGATAGCGACTCCCAGGCCGGTGGTGCCCGCGACGAGCGTCGGACTTCCGATGGATCGATATGGTTGCGGGGACCCGATTCGAACGAGTGTCTCCGGGAGGCTATCCCGGCGTAGGTGCCGCTCCTACCACCCCGCAGCAGGGCGCCGATCGCCCGCCGTTGCGCGTGTTGTTTCGCTTCGCCGCCAAAGCACCTGGGTGCTGCGCCGCGCGCGATTTCCCCCGAAAAACTGCTGAAACTAACGAGTAAAGAAGCCGAACACCTACTTTTCTAACACCAGGATCATACGCCCTTTGAGCGGGACGAGCAATCTCCGATTGGTTCGAATGCAAACCGCCGGCGGGTCGTTCATGTTCCCGTGCCCAAGAACATGCGTCCCTCGCGAGCCGGCACGTCGATTGCAAAGGCCGTCCCGCGCGACTAGGTGCTTGCGACAGGAGAACGACACATGAAACTACGAAGCTTGCTTGGATGTGGAGTTGCGGGGCTGCTCTTGACCGGCGCTTGCGGTGGGTCATCGGATGAGGGCGGCGCAGCGGCGATCCCACGGGATCAGGCGCCGGCGCAGTTCGTCAACGCGGTGTGCGACAACATCGCGCCCTGCTGTGCGAAAAGCGGCCTGAGCTACGACGCGGCGGGCTGCCGCACGACCTGGGAGCAAATCGTCAATCAATTGTTGTTCGCGTATCCGGACACGACAAACTATGACGCGGCCGCCGCAGGAGCCTGCTTGAACTTGGTCAAACAGGCGTATGCGTCCTGCACCGAGCCACCGACCGACGGCCCTTGCAAACGCGTGCTCACCGGGAAAGTGCCCGAGGGCGGCGCTTGCAGCAACTCAATCGAGTGCCAGGCTCCGCCGAATGGCGACGCTTCGTGTGACCAGGGCAAGTGCGTCCAGGAGCCGCGAGGCAAGAGCGGCGACGCCTGCAACGCGACGTGCACGGAGAGCCCTGGACAGACGTCGTGCTTCGGCAGCAGCGGCTCTGGCTCCTCCGGCTCTGCAACGTGTTTCACCAATGACGGACTGGCGTGCCTCTCGGATGGCAAGTGCGGAGCCCTCTCGAGCCTGGGACAAGCCTGCGATTTCGGGACTTGCACCCCCGGCACGTACTGCGACGGCACGTGCAAAGAGCCCAAGGCAGTGGGCATGCCGTGTTCGAGCTTCGACGACTGCGTGTCGAGCGCGTATTGCGATTTCCAAGGCAGCCAAAACTGCGAAGCGAAGAAAGCCGACGGCGCTGCATGTGCGGATCGGGACGAGTGTACGGGGGGCGACTGCAACGCCGGCAAGTGCGCCCAAGACGGCATCGCCAACGCTGAGAGTTGCTCGGGCCCGTCACCCACACCGTAGCGTGATGGTCACGTGCAAGTTCGGGCGCGATCTGATCGCAAGTCACTCTGCAGACGCCGGCTATCATGGTGTTGCTCCAACGGGCATGGCCTTGCATCCGGAAGCCGGCGGCGCTCGGGCGCGAGTAGACGCCGGGGCTGACTTGCGGCCGCCTTTGATAAAAATTAGCGGCCACAACGGATTCACTGCTCAGGATTTGGCCACTAATATGGATTATCTGCGGCCATAACTTGACGTGTTCCCGGGTTATGGCCACCATTCCCAGCGATGGGCAAAGCAGCTACGGCAATGGTGGGCCGAAAAGCAGAGCGCGCGACGCTATCGCAGGCCGCTGCACTCGACCGAGCTGCGCTAGTGGCGATCTATGGTCGACGACGCGTCGGTAAGACACACCTCGTGCGCACGCACTTGGCTCCCATGGCTGGAACCTACTTCGAAGCCATTGGCCAGCACGCCGCGCCAAAAGCGACGCAGCTGGCGAACTTCAAAGAGCAGCTAGAGTCGACTTTCTTCGGACATCGCCTGCCGGAACTCACGTCCTGGCGCGAGGCGCTATCTCTGCTGGGTGATGCCATTGAGCGGGTAGCGAGTGAAAAGCCACGCGAACCGATCGTCGTCTTCTTTGACGAACTGCCTTGGATGGCCACGCATCGTTCGGGCCTAGTTCCCGCCATCGACTATCTTTGGAACGCACGGCTTTCCAAAGTTCCGAACCTAGTTTGGGTTCTCTGCGGAAGTGCCGCGTCGTTCATGCTCGATCGCTTGATCAACGCCAAGGGCGGTCTCCACAATCGAATCACGCATCGCTTGCGCCTCGAGCCCTTTCGCCTCTCAGAAACGCGGGACTTTCTGTCGAGCCGGGGCTTGCGGCGCGGCGGCACGCAGACCCTAGAACTGTACATGGCGCTCGGAGGGGTTCCCTACTACTTGCTTCAAGTTCCACGAGGCGCATCTGCTGCGCAGGCCATTGGTCATGTCTGCTTCGAGCGCTCTGGGCAGCTCAGCGACGAGTTCGCCAGGCTGTTTTCTTCGCTGTTCGACGACTCCGGCGAGCACGAGAAATTGGTTCGGGCGATCGGCAAGCGGCGAAGCGGGGTGAAACGTGACGAGCTGATCTCACTTGCCGGTCTGCAGTCCGGTGGTCGCGTCACCCACCGGCTGGACGAACTCGAAGCTGCGGGCTTCCTTGCGCGGTTCGTGCCCTACGGGCGAACGAAGCGCGATACGAGCTACCGGTTGATTGACGAGTACTGCCTATTTTATCTGATCTGGATTGAACCGGCGCCCAGCTCGAGTCTATCGACGAGTGGCTACAACTACTGGCAAGCGAAAGCGGGTACGCCCGGCTTCCGGGCCTGGGCGGGCTATGCCTTTGAGGGCATATGTCTCAAGCACGCCGCGGAGGTACAGGCGTCGCTCGGGATCGACACATTGGCGAACACCGTCGGGACCTGGCGCTACGTCCCCGCGCCTGGGGCGTCGGAACAAGGTGCACAAGTCGATCTACTGTTCGACCGCCCAGACGGCATCATCAATCTGTGCGAGCTGAAGTACGCTCCAGATGAGTTCGTACTCAGCAAATCCTATGCGAAGGACTTGGCGGGCAAGGTTGAAGTGTTCAAACGCCGGACCAAGACCAAGAAAGACGTCGTCGTCACGTTGGTCACCACGCACGGGCTCAAGCCCGGCTTGTGGAACGACGAGGTGATCGACTCGGTGGTCACGGCGAGCGAGCTCATCGGCTAGGGGCCAGCTGATCCGCGTCCAGGCAGGCAGACTGAACCAGTGTTGGTAGTAGAGGCGACACAGTCCAGGCCAGCGCGTGCACCACAGCCACGTGCAACGGCGCTGTTGGCGTCATTTGTGCATGCCAGCACCTGCGAACAAATTCCAGAAGCCGCCCCATTTTCCAGCGCCCTCGACAATACAACGGATCGTCTCTACAGTTCGCCCTCGCTCGGGGCGCAGCGATTGCTGCTGAGAGGTACCCGCAGGACCTGATCCGGTTCGTACCGGCGTAGGGAAGCGACGTCCGATAGCTCGGCGTCTCCTCCCGCCACCGGGAGAAAGAGGAGACATCGATGGCTACTTGGACCCTGCCGCTGCGCGGCGCGCACAACCCCTCCAGTCAAAAAGAGGGGACCAGCCCCGGCTCCTTCGCGCTGCCCGCCAACGTGGGAGGCGCGCTTTCGTTCAGCTCGCCCGACACTCCGGGCATGCCCGCTCCCAGCGACAAGACGGCGTGGGACTTTCTGCCCGAGGGCTGGACCCGAGGTTCCAATGGATTCGCTGTCGCGCCAGAAGGCTTCGAACCCGTCACGCAGCTCGAGCATGCGCGGCTGGGCTACGTCACACCGGAAATGCGCCGGGTGGCTGAGAAAGAAAAGCACCTCAGCGCGGAGCAAGTGCGCGACGAGGTGGCGGCGGGACGCATGATCATTCCCGCCAACCGCGTGCACCTTGGTTACAAGTTGGATGCCATGGCCATTGGCCGCGCCAGCCGCACCAAGGTCAACGCCAACTTGGGCGCGTCCCCCGTCTCCAGTGGCACCGACGAAGAAGTCGACAAGATGAACTGGAGCGTGCGTTGGGGTGCCGACACGGTGATGGATCTTTCCACCGGGGGCGACTTGGACACCTGCCGCGACGCCATCCTTCGCGAGTCGACGGTGCCCATCGGCACGGTGCCGATCTACTCCATGATCATCGGTCGCAAGATCGAAGACCTGACGCCGGAGCTGATCCTGGACACCCTGCGCCACCAGGCTGCCCAAGGCGTGGACTACTTCACGATCCACGCAGGGGTGCGTCGCGCGCACCTGCCGCTGATCAAGGAGCGGCTGATCGGCATCGTGAGCCGGGGCGGTTCGCTTTTGGCGAAGTGGATGCTCGTGCACGGCAAGGACAACCCGACCTACGATCTTTTCGACGAGATCTGTGACGTCATGCGCGAGTACGACGTCAGCTTTTCACTGGGTGACGGACTGCGCCCCGGTGGCCTGGCGGACGCCAGCGACGAAGCGCAGCTACGCGAGCTCGAGACCTTGGGTGAGCTGACCGAGCGCGCTTGGCGCAAGGGCTGCCAGGTGATGGTGGAAGGGCCGGGCCATGTGCCCTTCGATCAGATCGAGTTCAACATGAAACTTGAACGACAGCTATGTCACGGCGCGCCGTTCTATGTGCTTGGGCCCATCGTGACGGACGTATTCCCCGGTTACGACCACATTACCAGCTGCATCGGCGCGACGGCGGCGGCCTATCACAGTGCAAGCATGCTTTGTTACGTCACTCCGAAAGAGCACGTGGGTTTGCCCAAGCGGGACGACGTGAAACAAGGCTGCATTGCCTACAAGATCGCCGCCCACGCAGCCGACGTGGCTCTGGGCATTACTGGCTCGCGGGATTGGGACGACGATCTGACGAAGGCCCGCGCCGCGCTCAACTGGGAGAAGCATTTCGAGCTTTCTTTTGACGGCGAGTTCGCTCGCGCGCTGCACGATGAAGACCTGGACGTAGACACGGACTTCTGCGCCATGTGCGGGCACGACTGGTGCAGCGTGCGCATCTCCAAGGAGATCGTGGAGTTCTCCAGTGGCAAGGCCGAGGGGTTCGAGCGCCTTGCTGTCGAAAAGAGCGCCGCGCTCAGCGAAGAGCAGCGCCGCGTCCTGAAGCAGCGCGGCGTGCTGTCCCCGGAAGAGATCCACAAGCTAGCCAGCAAGACCCGCAGCGCCGTGGGTGCCAAACAAGGCGAGAAGGCCAACTGCCACAGCGACTACGTGGACCCAGACGCAGCGCAACGCCTGCAGCAGCAGCTGGTTCCGATTTCCAAGAAGCCCCAGCCCAGCGCGGAGTAGCTCGGAGTAGCTCGCAGCGGCACGGGGCAGGACGCCGGCGCGTCCGGGGTTCAGTCCATCCGAAAGGAACGCCTATTCGCACTTGCCGCTGCTATTGCAGTGTTTGTTGCCCTTGCACTCGTCACCGCAAGAGCTGCAATTCTGGTCGGTGCCAAGCTGGGTTTCGCAGCCATTCGTGCGGTCGCTGTCGCAGTTGGCCCAGCCGTTGTGGCAGCCGCCGTAGTCGCAGCTGCCGCTGCTGCAGGTGCGCCCCCATGCATGCAGGATGACGCAGCTTTGGCTACAACCGCCGCAATGATCCGGGTTGCTGCTCGTGCTGACGCAACTGCCGCCGCAGTTTGTGAGTGAGCCGCAGTTGACGCCGCAGTTGCCGCCGCTGCAGGTGGGGCTGCCGGGACTCGGATCCGGGCACACTTTGTTGCAAACGCCGCAGTGGGATGTGTTGTTGTCTGTGTTGACGCAGGCGTTGCCACACTTGGTGAGGCTGCCGCAGGTGAAGGTGCAAGCGCTGCCGATACACGTGGGGGTTCCTCCGGACGGCGCGCTGGTGCACTTGGTCCCACAGCCGTTGCAATTGTTGACGTCGTTCGTGGTGTTGACGCAGGCGTTGCCACACTTGGTGAGGCTGCCGCAGGTGAAGGTGCAAGCGCTGCCGATACACGCGGGGGTCCCTCCGGACGGCGCGCTGGTGCATTTGGTCCCGCATGCGTTGCAATTGTTGATGTCGTTCGTGGTGTTGACGCATGCGTTGCCGCACTTCGTGAGCGAACTGCCGCAAGTGAAGGTGCAGCTTTGCCCGACGCAGGCCGGCGAGCCGCCTGAGGGGGCACTGGTGCATTTCGTATTGCAGCCGCCGCAGTTGTTCACGCTGGTCAGCGCTAGTTCGCAGCCGTCGTTGGGGTCGCCGTCGCAGTCGCCCCAGTTGCCTTGGCAAGTCGGGGAGCACTTGCCGGCCTTGCACTCCGTGACCGCGTGCAGGGCTTCGCACTTGGTCCCACAGGTCCCACAGTTGCCCGTGTCGTTCTGCGTGTTGATCTCGCAGCCGTTGAGGGGATCCTTGTCGCAGTCTTCGTAGTTCGCGTTGCAGCTCTTCATGACGCACTTGCCGTTTTCGCAAGCCGCGGCAGCGTTCGGAAAGCTGCAGGCGATCCCGCACAGCCCGCAGTTGTTCACGTCCGTGAGGATGTTCGTTTCGCAGACCTCATCCAGATCGCAGTCGGCTTCGCCGGTCGGGCAGTTTGACTGTTTGCACTCGCCGCTTTTGCAGACGATCCAGGTCGGCCCCTTCAGCGTGCAGTCGTTGCCGCAGCTGCCGCAGTTCAAGGGGTTCGTATTCAAGTCGGTTTCGCAGCCGTCCGTTGCGCCTGCCGAGCAGTCCGCAAAGCCGGGATTGCATTCGGCGAGGTCGCATGCGTCTGCGCTGCACTTGGCGCTGGCATTCGGGATACTGCAAGGGTCGCAGGACGTGCCGCCACAGCCCGTCGCCGGGTCCGCGTTCGGAATGCATTTGCCGTCGCAGACCTTGGCGCCCACGAAGCACTCCCCGCTGATGCCGTCGAAGCCGCCGCCAGAGTCTGCAATGCCGCCGTCACCCGTCGGCTCTGCGCCGCTGCCGGATGTATCGAGCCCACACGCTGCTGCCAAGAGCGTTCCGGCTCCGACCAAGCAAAGTGCGCGCAGCAGCCGCAACA
>CBDUPW010000217.1:0-12353 GCA_965369205.1 uncultured Polyangiaceae bacterium
CACCATCACCAATGTATCGCAGGACACCATCACCTTGAACAATCCCGGCGACAAGATCGGGGAAGACGGCGACTACGGTCCGCAGACTGAAGAGCGCTTGAAGAAGTCCCCTGCGGACGGTTTCGCTAAAGATCCCGTCTGCGGCGACGCGGACACCGACGGCGATGGTGTCGCCGACACCCAAGACAACTGTCCCAACGACAAGAACACCGGACAGCTGGATACCGACGGGGACGGCGCTGGTGACGCCTGCGACGCCGATGACGACGGAGACGGCGTTGACGACGCCGTCGACAACTGCGCCAAGCTGAAGAACGCCGACCAGGCCGATGCCAACAAGAACGGCGTGGGAGACGCTTGCGAATCCGACTCCGACGGTGACGGAATCGACGACGACGTGGACGTGTGCCCCGACGTGTACGATCCCGAACAGCTCGACTGGGACCAAAACGGCGTTGGCGACGCCTGCGACGTGCCCAGCGGCGGAGGGGCTGCGGGCGGCGGACCCATCGTGCCCGTCGCGGGTGCGGGCGGCAGTGGCGCGGGCGGTTCCCAGGGCACGCACCTGCGCAGCGGAGACTCAGGCAGCTGCGCGATGCGCCCCGGGCAGTCCCCCAGCCCTCCCGCGTCCGTGCTGCTGCTGCTCGGAATGTCGGGTTTGCTTGCTCGACGGCGCCGCCCGCGCTGCCGGAACGGAACGCCGAAGCCACGCCCTCGCCCCGCTGTCTGAGCGCGGCCCGCACTGTGATAAAACTCGTGCATGAGCGATGGGCCGACTCGTGCGCGTCCCGTACCTACGGTGGTGCGCTATGCCAAGACGCGGGTGAGCGTGACGCGCGGTCCGAATGTGGGACTCAGCCACGAGAGCGCGGGCTTGCCCATTCGAGTGGGTACGGCTCCCGACAACGAAATCGTTCTGACGGATGACACCGTCAGCCGGCGCCACGCAGAACTGGAGCCGACGCCTTTGGGCATGCGTGTGCGCGACGTCGCATCGACTAACGGCATCATGCTGGGTGGGCTGCGCATTCGCGACGCGTTCGTGTCCGGGGACTTCCAAGTGGCGCTGGGAGAAACCTGGCTGGCCGTCAATTGGCTTGAAGAAACGGTCGGGCGCATTCAGGTTGCCCTCGACCGCTACGGGGATGTGCTGGGCAAGGCACCACGGATGCGTGAATTGTTTGGTGATCTCGACCGCATCGCCGCTACCGACGTCACGTTGCTGATCGAGGGAGAGACAGGGACGGGCAAGGACCTCGTTGCGGAAGCCGTGCACTCGGATTCGCCTCGCAGTGGGGAACCCTTCGTGGTGTTCGACTGCGGCGCGGTCGCCGCTACGGTGATCGAAAGCGAGCTCTTTGGTCACGAGCGCGGCGCGTTTACTGGCGCACAAGGCACGCACATTGGTCTCTTTGAGCAGGCCAATGGCGGCACGCTATTCTTGGACGAGATTGGCGAGCTGCCGCTGGAGCTGCAGCCGAAGCTGCTCCGCGTGCTGGAGAAACGCGAAATCCGCCGGGTGGGGGGGCGCAATACCATCGCCGTCGATGTGCGCATCATTGCGGCGACCAACCGCAACCTGCGCTCGGAAGTGCAGAAGGGTGCGTTCCGGCAAGACCTGTACTTCCGCCTGGCACAGGGCCACGTGCTGGTGCCGGCCCTGCGCGACCGCATGGAGGACCTGGAGCAGCTCGTGGAGCACTTTTTGGCGCAGGAACGACCACCGAAGCAGCTCTCTGACGTGCCTCCGGATGTCTGGGAGATGTTCCGTGCCCATCGCTGGCCTGGAAACGTGCGCGAGTTACGCAACGCCGTGCAGCGCTTGACCATCACGCCGACGCGACCGCTCACGACCGGTGTGGTGACGGATGCAAACAGCGCAAGCCCGACTTGGGTGGACGGCGACAGCGTGATGCCGCTCCGCCTGGCGCGTCGACAAGCGGGGGACGACTTCGAGCGGGCCTACCTGGACCAAGTGCTGGCGCGTTCGGAGGGCAACGTGACCCGCGCGGCGGCGCTGGCCGAAGTATCGCGTCAGATGATGCAGAAGCTCATGCGCAAGCACGGTTTGGGCGAGGGCCGCTGACAGGCTGAGACTCCGCCGGTTGCCGCCACCGCTGGCCGCCACCGCGTGCCACCGCGGCTGTCACCGCTGGCCGCGGGGCAAACCATCGACTGCGCGGGGGTGGAGCGCGCGGGAATTCGGTTTGTATACAAACTACTTTGGCGCACCAACATACCCCGTGCGGCGCGTGGACGGACTTCTGCAGCCGCTCCGGCTAGCCCCAACTTGGTGCGGCGCGCCAGCTGGCCGCACCAAGATGCAGCGGAAGCGAACCCAGCGGCCGGTATTCTGCGAGAATTCCCAGGCAATCCGCCGGCACGCCGTTCGCAATGTCTGTCTCCGAACAAGGAGGCAGAGAGAGCATGAACATGAGCATTCGGTTTTGGGGCGTCCGCGGCAGCATCGCAGCACCAGGGGCGGCCACCGCGCAGGTTGGCGGCAATACTAGCTGCGTCGAGATCCGCTGCGGCGCGGAGCGCATCATCCTGGATGCCGGCACGGGCTTGCGCGCGCTGGGTGATCAGCTGCTCAGCGAAGGTGACGTCAAGGCCACTCTGTTGCTCAGTCACCATCACTGGGATCACATCCAGGGGCTGCCCTTCTTCGTGCCCATCTACTTGCCGAATACGGAGCTGGACGTCATCGGCCCTGCCGCCGAACGCTGCTCGATGCACGAAGTGCTGGAGCACCAGATGCAAAGCCCGGTGTTTCCGGTACGTCTGGACCAAGTTCCGTCACGACTCACAACGCGGGACGTGCATCCCGGAGAGTCTTTCGAGGTGGGAGCGTGCAAAGTCACGGCTGCCAAGCTCAACCACCCGGGTGGCAGCATGGCGTATCGCATCGACTACGCAGGCCACAGTGTCGTCTACGCGACCGACACAGAGCATTACTCATGCGTGGACCCCACGCTGTGCAAGCTGGCCGCTGGCGCTGACGTGCTCATCTACGACTCCCAGTACACGCCTGCGGAGTATAGTGGGCTCTGCGGCCCATCGAAGGTCGGCTGGGGCCACTCCACCTTCGAGGCCGGCGCTGCTCTGGCGAATCGCGCGGGCGTTGGTAGATACATGCTCTTCCACCACGATCCGAAGCGCACGGACGAGGAGGTCTTCGACCTCGAGCGTCGGGCACGGGAGCTCTTTGGCGAGTCCCATGCCGCTAAAGAAGGCATGGAGATCGTGCTTCCGCGCGCAGCAGGTGTCGCCGCGTGACGCAAGGCCTGGACGGCGGACGGCGCGCGGCGGTGGTCTGTGGCGGGCGGCCGGGCGATCCGGCAGGTTTCGAACGCCAGCCGCCGCAGCCCGCAGACAGGCGCGTCCCAAAATGCACTACGCTTGCGCCGTCGCCTCTGACCATGTCTCGACTGTCGCTGCTCGTAGATCTTTCGTCGCTGCTCGCGCGCGAGGTAGATTTGGATGCGCTGCTGGCGTCCGCCTGCGAGCGCATGGCCGAAGCACTAGGTGCGGACCGGGCCAGCATCTGGCTGATCGACGCAGACGGGGGCGAGCTGGTCACGCGCGTTGCCGTGCTGCCAGAGCTTCAGGAGCTGCGACAGCCCTTGAGCCGCGGCATGGCGGGTTACGTCGCACGCACGGGTCAAGCCGTGCGCGTGGACGATGCCGCTAGCGACGATCGCTTCGACCCCAGTGCAGACAAGGCCACGGGCTACACCACGCGCTCGATGCTGGTGGTCCCGATCCGAGAGAACGAGCGTGCACCTGTGCGCGGCGTGGTGCAGCTACTCAACAAGAACGGTGGCCCCTTCGATGCGGAGGACGAACGGTTCTTGAGCGCCTTAGCGACGCAGCTGGGGCGGGCCATCGGGATGACGACGCTGCGCGCAGAAGTGGCCTCGGAGCCGGGTGTCACTTTGCGCGGGCCGTTCAACCGCATCGTCGGACGTAGCCCCGCGATGAAGAAGGTGTACGAGCGCATCTTTCTGTCGGCCCAGACCGACGCGACGGTGCTGCTCAGCGGTGAGACGGGCACCGGCAAGGGGCTCTTGGCGCGCGCCATTCACGTGAACTCCGAGCGTCAGGCGGGTCCGTTCGTTGTAGTGGACTGCACCACGCTGCCCCGAGAGCTGGTCGAGAGCGAGCTCTTCGGTCACGAACGCGGCGCGTTCACGGGCGCCGATCGCCGGGTCCGCGGCAAAGTGGAGCTGGCGGAAGGTGGCACGCTCTTTCTGGACGAGATGGGCGAGCTGCCCGCGGAAATGCAGGGCAAGCTACTGCGCTTTCTGCAAGAGCGTGCCTTTGAGCGCGTCGGCGGCCGCGAGACTCTAAGCTCCGACGCGCGCATCTTGTGCGCCACGCACCGCAACCTGAAACAGCTGGTCAAGGAGGGCGCGTTCCGCGAGGACCTGTACTACCGCGTGCGCGTCGTCGAGATCGACGTGCCACCCCTGCGCGATCGCGGAAGCGACGAGATCGAGA
This sequence comes from uncultured Polyangiaceae bacterium, assembly GCA_965369205.1. GTDB lineage: Bacteria > Myxococcota_A > Polyangia > Polyangiales > Polyangiaceae > JACKEA01. Next base: position 4,504 of record CBDUPW010000217.1, read on the forward strand.
TCCTGGCGCGGCACTTCGCCGAGCGGTACTCCGAGCGTTACGGACGCCCCATGCCGGTCTTGGCGGCGGCCACGCTTTCGAAGCTGCGCAGTCACAGCTGGCCCGGCAACGTACGCGAGCTAGAGCACTGGGTGGAGAGCGCGGTGGTGCTGTCACCGGATGGCCTCATCGCGGACGAGCTCTTGCCGGCGTCTTCGCGCCGCGTACACGGTGCTGCAAGGGCTGACGGCGTGTTCATTCCGGATGGTACGCCCTTTGACGTCGCGAGCCACAGCATCGTCGAGCGCGCGGTTCAGGTCTGTGACGGCAACAAGACGGAGGCCGCGCGGCGCCTCGGCATCGGGCGCAACACCATCGGGCGCGTGTTGAAGAAGAAGTAGCGCTCGTCGCTAGCGCGACTCGTACACCAGCAGCTCCGGCAGCTCTACGGCGGTGAGAAAGCCGCCGTTGCCGCAGCCGGTGTCGATGCCGAGCACATTCTCGTAAGACCAAAGGTCTTTGGGATCTTCGGGGGTGTAGCCCGAAAGCTCTTCGGGCAAGTACTCGGTGCGGGTGTGCCCGAACACGACGCGTTTGCCACGATAGTTGCGAAAGAAATCGTCATCACGTAGCCACAGCACTGCCGTGGGTGGGTGCGGCAACTGACTTGGGTGAGCAAAGCCACCGCCGGGAAGCTTCGGCAGGCCCGCGTGCACGTACAAAGCGTGGTCGTCCTCGTACCAGTAGGGCAGTGCGTTCATCCAATCCACGATGTCTGTCGGAAAGAACTTGCCGCTCTCGAACTCTTCCTGTTCGTCGGCGCTGGCCATTTCCCCTCGTTCCGGGTGCGGCTTGCCCACGAACGAGCGGTATGCCGCCAAACAGCCATGCGCGGGCGGTCGCAGGAAGTCCGGCCATGGATCCCTGCGTACGTGCAACCAAGCATCCTCGTGATTGCCCCGCAGTGTGACGACTTTCGCGCGCACCATTCGCGGAAGGCGTCGCAAATACTCGACGACCTGCTTCGAGCTCGGGCCGCGGTCGATATAGTCACCAAGGAAGACCAGCGTGTCTTCAATGTCGAGGCGGGGCAGGCGAGACATCACCGTCAGCAGGTGGTCCATCTCTCCATGGATGTCGCCGATGGCAAAGGTGCGCCCCGCCATGGTCAGAAGCGCGCGCGTGCCAACATGAACTTGTTGTTGAGCTCCGGCCCGGTCAAAACTTCGAAGTCCTTGGGGTTACCCAGCTCGCTCTGGAGCGAGCCCTTCCGGCCGTGTTCGGTCGTGAAGTACATGGTGGTCACGCCCTTCTTCTTCTCGGCTTCGAGCCAATCTTTGAACTTCTGTCCGCTCGACACGAACGCAGGCACGCGGTTGCCCATGTAGAAGTTCTCGCCCTTCCAGTTCATCTGGTAGGCAACGAGGGGCGCCTCCGGGCCTGGACGATCCTTGTAGTACGCCAGGATCGTTTCGCGCTGCCCCCAATGGGGCGCGCACTTCACCAGATACACGTTGATGCCCCAAGCCGCCCACAACCCGGCAGTAACGACCAGAAGCGCCGCGGCGTGAGTACGGAATCTGCGCCAAGCGATCAGCACCGAGAACAGCACAGCCGCAAAGGTAAACGCCGCCAACATTGCCTCGAAGTGCACGGCTTCGGCCGGCCAAGGGCGCCGGTAGTTGTAGGTGAACAGATGCATCAACCGCGTCTGTCCTTCGATGTCGCCTTTCTGCGTGTGGAACATATCCCGCCCTGCCAGGAACACCACGCAGGCCGAAGCCAGCCCGATCACGCCCAACATCGCGGCGTCGAAGCGCTGCGCGGGTTCACTGGGTTCGATGCTCTCAGGGGATCGCGGTCGCCCAAATCCGCCTGCGCCCACAATGCCGAGCAGCACGCCGATCGCGATGGAGAGATAGCCGACCCAGCGCACAGGCGCGGCAGGCTCGCCGTTCACGAGCGTGCCGAGGACGCTGCCGGGCATCAGGCGCGAAACGCCGTAGACCAGGAACACCGTGCCAAGAGTCAATGCGATGAAGTACGGCGCTTGGTAGCGCCGCTGCGGCAAGACGTTCCTGTCCAGCAGATGGTCGACCACGACGCCCACCAAGACGGCTGTCGGCGGCACGACCGGGAAGATGTAGTGGTGGAACTTGGTCAGCGTGATGGTGAACATCGAAAATGCCATCACGAACCACAACAGCATGAACGCGCCGGCGTCGCCCCGCTGGTCAGAGATGTCGTTCTTGCGCCGCGCCCACCACAAGAGCCCAGCTACCGACAGACCCGTCCAAGGAAACAGGCCATAGCCCAGCTGCCACACATAGAAGCGGAAGCTGACGTCATCGCCGACGTTGGTATCATGCACATGCACAAAGGCGCGCTTGTACATGTCATGGAAGAGCAGCCGATCCGTGAAGGGCTGGCCATGGCGCATGTACATCTGCACGTACCAAGGCAATGTCACCACTGCCACGAGCAGGAGCAGGCTGAGCGCCTGGCTTCGGGTCAGCTCGCGCCATTTGCGGGTAGCGCCGATGTACGCGCCCACGATAGCGATGGGCAGCACGAGCCCCGGCGCGCCTTTGCCCATGGCGGAGAGCGCTACGAAGAACCATGCAGCGATGTACGCCAGGTGTTTGCGGCTGCGCTCTTTGCGATTGATCCACAACAGCATGCCGCCCAAGGCGCCCCATAGAAGCGCGCCGTGCCAGGGCTGGAAGTCGCGATTGACCGGCAACACTTTGCGGCAGTCATCGTTGCCCGGCAGCCCACAATTGCCACCGCCAGAGCCACTGAAGAACTGATCGAGATGCGGGCGAAAGCCATGGGGGCTCGCGTCCAGCTGCAACGTCAAGTTGCGCGAAGCCAGGTACAGCACCTGGGGCAATGCCGCGAGGATGACCACGAAGAACAACAGGTGGAACACTGAAACGCGCAGCACACGCTTGCCCAAACGCAGCTCGTACACGCCGACCTGTTCGCTTGGATCTGTGAACACGCCGTACAAGAACAGGCCCATGGCTGCCGTGAGCGGCGCCACATAGGGCATGTCCGTCATGGTCTGATGCCCGATCAAGAACCAGTACGGCATCGTGGCCAGCACCAGGCCACCGATAAGGCCCGCGCGCCGGCCCCAGGCCTTCGCCGCGCCCTTGTACAAGAAGTACCCGCCCGCGAGGGTCAACAGGAAGACGGGCAAGCGCGCGGCCCACTCGGGCTGCGGGAAGCGTCCGTGGGCAGCTCCCGCCAGCATCTGGTCCGGCCGAAAGCCGACGCCGAGCGCCGAAAACGAAACGCCTTGGATCCAAAAGTCCAAGATCGGCTTGGACCAGAACCAACCGTCCTGGGCCCACCACAGGCTGATCCAGTCGTCTCGGGACAGCATCTCCCGGGCGACCTCGCCGTAGTGTGTTTCCCAAGGATCGCTCAGGGAGTAGCTGCCCAACATCGGCAAGTAGAGCAGCGTCGTGAAGAGGATCAGCCAGAATCCGTGACGCTCCAACAGCGGCCGCGCGGAACCGTTTTCATCCGTACGGTACGCACCGATGGCCTCGCCAATGCGGTAGACGCCGATGACGAGCCATAAAAACGCCGCGGTGATGAGCACGCCCGCGGTGAGCCGCGGGTAGGGCAGACTTCCCGCGACGGCTAGACGCAAACTGAGAAACAGGCCCGAGCCCGCGGCAAACGCCTCAAGCAGACGCGAGGTCAGGGCCCGCATGTCGGCTTTTTCGGTGACGTGGTCCTCAGCGTCGCCAAAGGTCCCCAGCAAGTCGAAGATGCCGATTGCGGCGATCGCCAAACCGAAGACACCGACCGGCACGCTAAAGGTGAACTGCCGATCCGCCGTCATGCACAGGAACGGCAGCGCCGCGCCGACCAACGCGATCAGACCGCCTCGGATCAGCTGTGCGGCGCGGGGCGTCCTGTCCGGCTCAGACGTTCCGGTTGCGGCGGTCGCCGCTGCCTTGGGTTTGTCCTCCTCAGTCGAAATCGGCGCGCCCTCTGAACCGGTTTGCGCGCCCGTGCTCTCCACGCCCACGCTTGCGCCGTCCGCGGCGTCACTTGGCGCTGCAGTGGTTTCGGAGGCATCTTCTCGGGTGCTGTCCGCGCCGCCCGCATCCGGACTGTCGGCGTCAGCTTCGATCGATGCTTTGCTGTCGACGGCTTCGCTCATGCTGCGGATTTCGGCGTGGCCCTTCCTAGCCCGAAAGGGCAGTTCCGTCCATACCGATGCCGCCTGAATATCATTGGGAAAACGTAGTTATTTCCACTTGTTGCAGCGCAAGGCGTGTCCAATCGACTTCACTTTTTCGCGTCCCGGCGCCTGCGTAGGCCGTGGCGAGACCACCGCGCTCTCGAGGTCTTCCATCTGCTCGAGCGGTCGCCTCGTCCTGAGCCCGCTCGTGCCGTAGACTGTCCGCGACGCAGAGGGAGCGACGTGCGTAAAAGGGACACAGCGCGTTCATGTTCTGCGCGGGAACGATAGCGGCATGAAGATCAGCACACTTTCGGCTTTGGCTCTGGTGGTAGCGGCGGTTTCGGTATCGGCGTGCTCGTCGGACAGCACGGCGCGGCGCCCGAGCTCCACGGATGCGGGCAGCGACGCCAGCTCGGGCGCGGGCGGCACTGGGGCCACGGGCGGCAGCGCGGGCAGCAGTGGTAGCGGCGGGGTGAGCGGCAGCGGTGGCAGCTCCGGTGGTAGCGGCGGCAGCGCGGGCACGGGCGGCGGCGCAGGCACGGGCGGCAGTGCGGGCACGGGCGGCAGCGGCGGCAGTGGGGATGCTGGATTGGACGCAGGCCCGGTGTGCAACGTGTTCACCTTCGACCAGGACCCACCCAAAGCGTCGGCCTTCGAGGTGACCTACTCGGACTCCGTCGGCCATGTGGACATTCGCCTCGACGTGCAATGCAACGGAACCGCGAGCGTCTCGCTGAAGAGCGCCGGGTGTCCCGCGAACTGCGAGTGGGTATTCAGCGTGACGGGTTGCACGCCCGGTCCTGCCACCATCGGCTTCTACAAAGACTCCAAAGGTGGGCCAGGAACGTTAGTCGCGAGCTGCAACGTCGCGCTGAAGTAGCCAGACCAACGCGCGCGCATCTGCAGGCCTCAGGGTCGCGTCCGGCTTGGCTCGGCCCAAAGCCGGGCAGATGAGTGACAATGCTGCGGCCTGTGCAATGATACGAGCAGGATGCGCGCCTCGTTCACGTCGCTTCTCGCGGTGCTTTGCATCGTGCCCGCGGGAGCGTGTTCTTCCAAAAGCTCAATCCAGGGCGGAGGCAGCGGCGGGATGGGCGGCTCGGATGCCAGCGCGGGCACGGCGGGCGTCAGCGGCGGCGCCGGGGGCAACACCGGCGGCTCCTCTGGCGGCGGTGCGAGCGGCGGTGCAAGCGGCGGTGCCGGAGCCGCGGGCAGTGGCGGCGCGGCGGGCAGTGGTGGCGCGGGCGGCGACGGCGGTCAGGCCGGGAGCTCCGGCAGCGGTGGCAGCGTGGGCTCCAACTGCAAGGGCAAGGGATTCACGTTGCTTCCCGATCCTCCTACGGCGGGAGGTTTCGAGGTCACTTACAGCGACGTCATTTTGCACGAGGACGTTCGCCTCGATGTCGCGTGCAAGTCGGGAGCTGCCAAGGTTCAGTTCACCAAGAACACAGGGGATTGCCAGGTGGCCGGGCCGCCGCCCTGTAACTGGCACTTCCAGGTGACGAACTGCGCCGCCGGACCAGCGTCCATCGCGTTCTACGCGGACGCGATAGAAGGCGGCGCGGGGGTGAAGGTCACCGACTGCAGCGTGCAAGTGCTGCCGTAGCAAACGCGGGCCCAAGCGCGCGCTCGCGGAAGCGCAGTTCGTCACGTTCGTTCCAGCGTCAGACGCGCCCAATCCTCTTCGCTATCTCGCTCGACAATGCGCAGGCCGTGGGGCGCCAGCGTATTGTCCAGGTCCTCCACCTGCTCGAGCAGCAGCCCCGTGAGCACCAGCGTGTGCGCCGTGACCCGCGCCAAATCCGACGCCAATGCCAGCAAGATGTGGCCTTCTATGTTTGCTACCACCAGATCATACCGCTCGTGTAACGCCTCCAACCCGCGATCCGAGAAGCGCGCGCGCCCCGCAGCATCGTTGAGCTTCGCGTGTTTGCGAGCAGCGCGCACCGCGCGCCGGTCCACATCGATGCCCAGCACGCGGCGCGCGCCGCAATGTGCCGCGATGATCGCGAGCACCCCAGTGCCCGTGCCCACATCGAGCACGGTGCGCCCCGGGTAGCGCTTGCACCACGCTTCTACCGCCGCCGCGGCAAGTCGCGTCGACGGGTGACCGCCCACGCCGAACACCAGGTCCGGCTCCACCCGGATCGCGCGCACGCCAGCTTCGGACGCCGCCGCGTGCCACACGGGCTGCACGCAGAAACTCGGCGACAAGCGTTCGGCGCCCAGGGACTCCCGCCAGGGGGCGAGCCACTCGTCCTTCGAGATCCGCGTCAGCTCGACGCTCAATGCTGGTGCATGTTGCCGGATCTCGCGTTGGAAGCGCAGCGCATCGCGCTTCTTCTCGGCATACAGCGTGACTTCGACGGCGTCGCCCTGCGGCGTCATGTCGACGCCCGTCGCGCCGACGTCGAATAGGGAGTCGGCCAATGCCTCTGCCTGGGTCGACTCCGAGCAAAACCGCACGCGCCACGCCGCAGACGCCGTCACGACACGCTCCGTCGAAACTGCTCGGAGTGCGGAGTACACGCAGTCATGACGCCCACCACCAACTCGTGCCACACTGCCGGTGATGGGGAACGACCGGCCGATGTTGATCTTCGTGAGTGATATCCATCTCACGGACGCGCTGCATGGATCTTCCGTCTCGAAGCTGGACGCGTTCCAACGCTTTTGGGTGCGCATCCAAGCTGCCCGGGGCAGGCGCCCGGCCAAGCTGGCCTTCGTGGGGGATCTTTTCGATCTCGTGCGTTCGCCTACTTGGCTCAGCACGGTGCATCGCCCCTACCATGAGCTGCCGGGCGACGGCGTCGAGGTCATCGACCGCATCACCGACGCCATCTTGGAGCGCGAACGCCCGTTCTTCGACGCCATCCGCTCCAAAGTGCAGGGCGGCGAGCTCGAGATCTTCTATGCCCTGGGCAATCACGACCGTCTGCTTTCTATCGCACCCAAGGCCCGACGCGCCATTTGGAAAGCAATGACGGGCCGCGACGAAGACGTGGAGTTCCCCACGGAGCTCGTATTCGAAGAGCACGGCGTGCTGGCTTACCACGGGCACCTGGGCGACCCCATCAACGACAGCGTAGACGGCGCTGGCACCGTCGGCGACGCCCTGGCTTCGGAATTGATCGTGCGTTTTCCCCGCGACGTGCAAGCTCTGATCGGGCGGCGCGAAGTGGCCCTCGAAGACATCGACGACGTACGCCCTATCTACGCTGTGCCCGCCTGGGTGCGGGAGATAGGCATCCGCCAGCGCGAGCTGCTGCGCCCCATCGGCAAGGTCTGGCAGGACTTGGTCAGCGACTTCCTCGACAACGACTTCGTACGCCACTGGATGCGCCAGCAGCACAAGTTCCTTGGGCTGGACACCGGCAAGAAGCTCAAGCTGCTTCTCGAGCTGTCCACGGGCAAGCTCATGGCCCACACCCACGATCACCGCCTGACCAAGCTGTACAAACTCTTCCAACACAGCTTCGACGGCCGCATGGCCACCCGCGCCATCGAACAGCTCGAACAGCGCGGCGGAAAGCTTCGCTACGTCGTCAACGGCCACTCCCACTTCGCCTCCATGCTGCCCTTGGGCAATCTGGACGGAAAACCCGCCGTCTACTTCAACACCGGTACCTGGCGCACCTTGCATCAAATTGGCCACGGCATCGGC
>CBDUPW010000218.1:0-12299 GCA_965369205.1 uncultured Polyangiaceae bacterium
CCGCACGAACTCTTGGAGGAACAATTCCGCGGCGTGCGTCCCGCCTTCGGCTATCCGGCCTGCCCGGATCACACGGAGAAGGCGAAACTGTTCGACCTCTTGGACCCCGGGCGTATCGGCATGTCCCATACGGACCATTTCGCGATGATGCCGGCGGCTAGTGTGAGTGGGCTGTATTTCGCACACCCGGAGGCTCGCTATTTCAACGTGGGTCGCATCGGCCGCGACCAAGTCGAAGACTACGCTGAACGCAAGGGCATGACTGTGCTCGAGGCAGAGCGTTGGCTCGCGCCCAATCTGGGCTACGACCCCGGAGACGAAGGCCGGCCGGGCGTGGCCGAGATCAGCGCCTCCACGCCGCCCGCCGAGACGCGCACGCTGTCGGCGCGCTAAGGCTGGATCTCGGAAGGACTGTGGCGCTGAGCCACAGTCCTTGGAGCGGCGGGTTCACGACTTGACGTGCTCCATGCATTTTGCGGGCAGCTTGCGGGCGGCACGAGCGTTGCACCCTCAGGCGCATGGCCGCCCGTGCCGCTACCCTGTCTGTTTTCGGTGCCCTACTCGCATGCGCGCAGGTCGTTCCCGCGCGGGCGGATAGCCCCTCAGGGGTGCGCCGGCCGGTGCTTTCGCTCAGCCCCGCGCAGACCTTCGCTTGGGCGACGGGCGCCCCCGGGGTTGGCGCGCCCGTTTTCGGCGCCGCGCCCCGGCGAGGGGGCGGTCCGCCGCCCGCTGAGTTCCGTCGCGCACTGGCGCGGGTGCGTCACGCCCTCGCACCGGTGTGTCGGAAGCGCTGCGGAAGCGTGCTCCTGGTGCGCGACGATGCGATGCAGAGCGCCGGGCAAGCTCGCCCCGGCGCGGGGCACACCACCCTCGCAGTCAATCCGAGCAATATGCGCGGTTGGAAACTGGCCTTTGGACACGAGGCGCCGACCCTCGTCCTTGCGCATGAATACGGACACCATTTGGATATGCAGAATCAACTGGGCGGCGTCGCCAGTGGAGACGCCTGGCCGCAGGAGCTATTGGCAGACGTCATTGCGGGATGTGCTCTCGCGCGCAGCGGGGTCCCGCGGCGCACCCTTGCTCGGGCGGCGCAACTGGTCGCGCGCACGGATTTCAATACAACGCAGCCACACCCCCATGGCGCGGATGTTTCACGCTCACTGCGCGCGGGCTACACACGCTGCGAAGCGCGCAGGCCGCCGACCCTGGAGGAACTCCTGCGGGAAACTCGCGACGTGTGGCGCGTGTATCGTCCCGGTCCGCTGCTCACCAAAGCAGGGGCGCAGCGCTAACGCCGCTCAGCTGTCGAGGAACTGCTGCGGGTTCTGTTGGAAACGCGCTGCGCAGCCTGGGCAGCACACCGGATAGTTCTTGCCAGCGTGGCTGACGAACATCGTCTCCGGCCGCACCACAAACTTCCCGCCGCTGACGACGCATGTGGTTCGGTCGCCAACCTTCGCTGCGTGGGCAGGTACCAGGGGAGCGGCGGACGCCGCGGCATTGCCTTGGCAGCCGCAGCCTGCTCCGGCGGACTTTTCCGTCCCGCCGCCGCCGCAGCAAGAACCGCCGGCCTTGTCACCGCATGCGCCTGCGGGAGCGGCCGCGACGGTCTTCGCTGCAATTGCAGGAGCTGCCGCCGCCGCGCGCTGTTTTTCGGGCTGGGGTTTCTCCTCGGCCAGACATCCGGGGAAGATCAGGACCAGGCTCAATAGCAGTGCACGCATGGCGGGATCCTAGCGCTGCCAGGGCGTGGATCAAGTCCAATGCGGCGTTCCCCGGCGGCGGCCTGGTTGCGGCGGCATCGGCGCCGGGTGCGCCTCATCAGCGCATGACAGGTTCCGGGTGGTTGAAGCCCCAGCCGAACTGAAAGTGCGCATAAAAAGCGCCGCCTGAAGGCCGGTCGAATTTGCGCTCTTCGCCGGGATCACAGGGCGTCACGGCGCCGAAGCTCTCGCAGCGGCCGCGAACCTCGCCGCCAAAACCGCGCCCGAAACCCACCTCGAATCCGAAACGCGCTCCATCGTCCGTGACCCATTCGAAGGGCGCGCTCATGCCGAGGAAGGTTCCGTAGGCAGACTTATCCGTGCGGCTGACAATCACGCCTGGGGAAAAGGCAAAGCTTCGCCGCGCCACGACCGAAAACCCGAGACTGCCTCCGTAGACGATGATGGGAGCGTCTGATGCAAGCGCCGCGAAGCCGTCAGGCAAGTCGTCGTCGCCGAAACTGGAGGACGAATGTGCGAGGTCGTCTTCGGGCTCACTCGTCAGCATGATGAATCGCGCCGCGACGCGCACGCGTCCGCCAAGGTAGGCGCCGGTCTGCATGCCCACGTTGAATAGGTGGTCGAAACGCTTGTCTTGGGCGATGCCAGCCACCAATAAATCCAGAAATGGGGACGTCTGTGTGGCCGCGTCGTCCGGGTAGTGCGCTTTGGGTTGACGTGGGGCCGGCGCTGGTTGGGGGCCGTATCCCGGCGGGCCGTACCCAGGCGGATAGCCGGGGTACACCGGGTGCCCACCGACGGGGTAGGGACCGTAGGCAGGGGGTGCGCCGGGTTGTGGGTAGTAGCCGGGCGGGTACTGCGGTTGGCCGGGTGGATAGGGTTGGCCCGGCGGATAACCTTGCGGAGCTTGCGGAGCTTGCGGCGCTGCGGACGGGGCCGCCGCTGGCGCGGGTTCTGCTGGAGTCGCGACCGGAGGCGTTTCGGTTTCCGGAGGCGCCCCCGGCGCCGCGCCAGCTTGTGCTTGCGCGGCGCGCGGTAGCACGACCGAGGCGATGGCGAGCAAGAACCAACTTCTCCACTGCATGCGTGCGCTCCCGGACTGGGCGTGTCTTCCAGTCTGTTGTCGAGTACCATGGGCGCTCCAATGAGGGAACGCCTGACCGCATTGACACTCGCGCTCTGCCTGATGGGCAGCCAGGCGTTTGCGCAAGAGGACCCAGATACCCTCGCGCGGCGCCACTTTGAGTCTGGGGTCGCGTACCTGGTCGAGAGTGACTACGACAACGCGCTCAAAGCGTTCGAGAAAGCGTATGAGCTCTCCAAACGCCCCGATCTGTTGTTGAACATCGCCACCGTACACGAACGCACCTCCCAGCTCGGACCTGCGATTGACGCGTTGAAGCGCTACCTAGCAGCAATGCCTGAGGGCGAGCAGGCCGACACGGTTCGGCTGCGCTTAGCAAATTTAGAAAAACGCAAGTCCGAGCAAGACGCCCAAGCCGCTGCTGCACAAAGACCCGCCACCGCTCCTGCGTCTGGGCAGCCAACGGGCCCCGGCACCAGCCCGCCGAGCGAAGCGCCAACTCCAAGCGCAAGTCCGAATCGGTTGCCGGCTCTGATCGCCTTTGGTGCCGGGGGGCTTGCGCTTACAGGTGCCGTCGTCACCGGAGTGATGGCGCAGAGCGAGTACAACAACGTCGAAGCGCGCTGCAGTCCCAACTGCAATCAGGACGACATCAGCAGTGGCAAGCAGCTCGCACTGTTCAGCACGCTCTTGACGGGTGCTGCCGTGGTCGGTGCTGGGCTCGGGCTGGTGCTGTGGCTGGGCGACGACGGATCCCCCACCCAAGGCCGCTTGCTCGTCACGGGCTCCGCCCATGCCCACGGCGGGGCGGCGCGCGCCGTGTTGACGTTCTGAATCACCACAGCCACTAGTTGCCGCGCAGAACAACCGACGTCGTGCCCGGCGCGGCGTGGACGATCGTGAGAGATCGTGGTCCGGAGACGAAGCTGTGGCTGTTTTGGGTGGTTTCCACGGCGGCTGCGTCGGCTACTTGTGTGGCGGCCTTAGCGTCGATATCGACGCTCTGGGGTGGGGACGTCGTGATGATTTCTAGGAGTGTACCGGCGGAAAAAACGCTTCCGGTGCTCAGCTCGATCCGGATTTCATCGGCGCTCGTGTCTTGCGAGACCTTGCTGCCGTCGTAGAGCTGAAACTCGGAGGCTGGGCCGGGGGCGATGCGCACATAGAGTTTGCCGGCTGACGTGGCGAATGAATCGACGCGCGCGGGTTCCTGCGTGGGGCTGAGGGTGTCGATGGTAGGACGCAGCATGGGCACGACCCCGCCCGCAGCGATGTAGAGCGGCAACGTGTCCAGAGGTGCGTCCACCGTGACGTTTCCGGGGCCAGACAGGACGCTTTGATCCCACCAAGAGTGAAACTCTCCCGGTGGGACCTCGATAGCGCGCGTGCGAGCGCCGTCCTCCACCACCGGCGCTACGAGCAGGTGATCGCCCAACAGATAGTCGTAATTTGGATGCACGCCGCTCTGGGGAAAGGCCAGCCCAAGCGCGCGCTGAATCGGTCGCCCGTCCACCGCAAGGCGTTTGGCATAGCTCCAAATATAGGGAAAGAGCCGCAGGTGGAGCCTTGTGTAGCGTCGATACAGATCAAGCAACTCGGCGTCGAATCCGTTCTTGGCGGTCGGCTCCCACGCCACATCGTTGCTGCTGGTGCCGATCTGCATGACCGTGGAAAGCGCGGTCTGTTGGAACCAACGGATGAACAGCTCCTTGTTGGGCGGAGAGTGGCGATAGCCGCCGGTATCCGCGCCGTAGAACGGGAATCCCGAAGGGCCGAGGCTGAGACCAGCAATGACCGACGCGGGGAGACCACCCACGGCCTTGTAGGTCTTGCCGTTTTCATCCTTCTGCAGCTCTCCGTGTAGGGCGAAGCTTGCGTCCAAATCGCCAGGCCAGATGATGCTGACGCTCTTTTGGTCCGCGTAGGTTCCGGCACGACAGAGTAGGAAGTGGTCTTCGTCGGGAAGCAGCTCTGCGTACGCTGCGTGATAGAAGAGCTGGTACCGAGAGTGCAGCGTGCGGTCGGTGCTGCCGTCGGACATTTGCCATCCCGTGCCAGCACCAAAAGCGTTCGGCACGATGTCTTCGCCGTAGTCGAGCTTGAAACCGGCGATGCCGCGATCGACGTACTTCTTGATCAGGCTTTGCCACCACGCTTTGGCGGCTGGGTTGGTCAAGTCGATGGGTTTGCCCCATTTGTTGAAGAGAATGCCGGACTTCTCTGGGTAGTAGCCTCCGGCGATCGCTTCGTCGCGCAGCGCCTGCGTCGCGGGGTCGTTTTCGTCCAAATAGGGCGTGTGCCACAGGGCGGTTCTAAACCCGAGGCGCTTCATTTTCGCCAGCATGGCATCCGAGTCCGGAAACTGGGTGGCGTTGAAGTCGAAGGTATTCACGGCGGTGGCATAGGGCCGGTCGATCCAATAGGCGGTGGTGGCCAGGTCCAGATCGCGAATGGCATCGAGGTCGGCTTCGACCTGGGCTTGGTCGTCGTTTTCGTCGCGCCATACCCACGGACCCAGGGCGAACGGACCGGGCAGACGAGGTGAACCGGTGATGTCGTAGTAGCGCTTCGTGACGTCCAGTGGATGCGCCGCGGCCAAGAGATGCACGTCCAGACCCGACGCCGACGCGTCGGCCGTCCCGAAGACTGCCTCCACGCGGGAACTATCGGTCATCGCGGCGTCGAACACCCCAGGGTAAGGGCTCTCAATAAACAGGCCCCAGCCCCGCGTGCCGGTGAGTAGCGGTACCGGCACGTGCGCTTCGTTGTAACCGCTTTCTAGGTCTGCCAGCTCGAGCTGCATCGCGCGCAATTTGCCGCGCTGGTTCACATCGTCGAAAAACTCGCCCAGCCCGTACAGCCCTTCGGTTTCGTCGATGTCGGCTCCCACGCCCAAGAACACCGTAGGGCGAGTGCTTTCGGACGGTATCAACTTGGCTGCGAAACGATCGGGACCTCCCACGCGAACCATGAATCGGGAACTCGCACCACCTTCGTGTTGGATCTCGAGCTCGAAGCCGTCTGCGTCGGATTGGCGTAGAACCGCCCGCTCTCCGCGATGCCAGGTCAGTCCTGACGGTGCCGCGTTCCCTGGGGATTCGGCCAAAATCGGGTACGGGTCGTACGCCTGGGTCGGCTCCCAGGCATCTACGCTGCCCAGCACGAATGCCGCAGGGGGCAGAGTGATCAGCTCGTGGCCCCCGTAATGCAGGCGCACGCCATGGGCACCTCCGGACACCGTTGCGTCGCCGCTGGAGAGCCGCGCCCCCGGGGGTTGATCGGCTTCGCCGTCTCCGCAGCCACACAAGAGCAGCACCACAGCTAGGCAGAAATGGCGTTTCACCGGGCCAGTATACGTCCCGATTGCAGGGCAGGCGACGCCGCTTACTGAAGTGACCGAGCCGGCGTGGCGCGTGTCCCTCAAAACTAGGCCTCTCGGCGCCAGACCAGGAACAATTTCGCTACGCGCACCGTGTTTTCTCTTTCTCCCATCCGCCCTGGAGCTCGTGCTTGGGGTTGGCTACCTGCCCGAGCGCTTTTCGCTCTGGGCATCGGTGCGTCGCTGCTATGGGCTGGATGCCGCGTGCGCCGGGACGTTCCCGAAGGCCCCGCCGCCGAAGCTGTTGTCAAGCCGGCCGCGAGCTTCGCTCAGCGCATCGAACACCTGGCCATTCGCGACGCCGGTCGTGACGTGGACCTGCTGCTCGACGCCGGCGATCCTCCCGAGGGTTCCTTCGCGCTGGTATTCGGCGGCCTAGATTCCGCGCCGGACCGCCCGCAACCCGAGCGCAAAGCGGTGCGGGTGGCGCTTGCGGCGTTGGCCAGCGGGAAGCCGCCAGTGGACGCCGCGGTCGACGCCGTTTCGGTGCTGGAAGATGATCCGGGCCGCAACGCGGGGCTGGGCTCATCCTTGCGCATCGATGGAATCAGTGTGCAGATGGACGCCGCGGTGATGGCCGAAGATGGTCGCTTCGGAGCAGTGGCCGCCATTTCCCGAGTTCGTCACCCGGTGAGCGTGGCGCGCGCTGTCTTCGACACGCCGCAGCGAGTACTCACCGGACCCGGCGCGCAAGCCTTCGCCCGCAACCTGGGTTTTGGCGACTTCGATCCGGTGACGGATCAAGCGAAGGCGACCTATCGCACTCTGCTCGCAGCCGAGCTCGCCCGGGACGCCGGTGCGTCAACCCTGCTGCCCCAAGGCTGGCAGCTGTGGGTGGACGCGTCGGCCTTCTTGCCTGACGGCGGGTCAGCAGCAGCAGCCCCGGACGCATCTGTGGACGCCGCTTCGCAAGCAAAGCTCGACGCCGGCACCGATGCGGTGGCTGACGGACCCTCCAAGCACCCGCCCGTGAAAGCCGCGCCGCCCAAACATCCAAAGCAACAGCCGGCGCCGCAGAAGAAGCCAGCGGATGCCGGCCACGACACGGTGGCCGCCCTGGTGCGTTCGGAAGCAGGGGGCTTCGCCGGAGCCGTCAGCTCCGGTGGACCGCCCCTGGCAGTTCCCGGCCGCGTGGGGGACGTGCCAACCCCGGGCGCTGCGCTGTGGGTGGGTAAGCGTGGTGCCGTCGCCATCACCGGCCCGGGCGAACGCATCGTCGACCTCGGGCTTGCCCGCGCTGTGTACGAAAAGCTGGTGGCATTGCGCTCGCCAAAGCTCGCCGCGGCCTGGGGCGTGAAACAACTGCCACCGGACGTCGCGGTCTGCGTTGCAGTCATGGACGGACGCAGCTTTGCAGTGGAGCCTCCGGATGCCATGGCCTGGGTGGGCTCTGAGGGCGACAAGAGTGAAGAGAGCACGACGGAGGCCAAACCATGAGTCTCACCGTCGTCCTCGTGCTGGTCGTGATCTTCAGCTTTGGCATCGGCCACTTGTTGACCCGCTATGCGTCGCGCTTCGTCACCCTTAGCGGCGCAGAGTACATCCTGGTCGGCGTGCTGATCGGACCGCACTTCCCCTGGAAGTTGATGAGCGAAGCGGCGCTAGTCCAGCTCGCACCGCTGATTGCGCTGTTGCTTGGCCTGGTCGGATTCGTGATCGGATTGCGTGGCCGTAGCGCGCCGCGCCGCCTGGACGTGACGCTCATGGGCTGGGTCTCCGCCATCTTGGTGCTGTTCATCGTCGCCGCCGCAGCCGTGCCTGTGCTGCGCTGGTTGGTTCCCGTGAACGAGGTCAGCGCAGACTTCGTGGTCAACTTGGTCGTGCTGCGAGCCTTTGGGTTCCTATTCGAAATCCACTTTGCCAGCACGCATCTTTGGGTTGCCCTCGGGATCGGAGCGTCGGCCGCGGTGGCCTCTCCGCTGCTGCTGGAGTCCATGACGCGCATTACCGGTTCGCAGGGACGCGTCACGATGATGCTTGAATCGACCGCGGCGGCCAGTCAGGTCGTGGCCGTGCTCGTACTTGGCGGGGTGCTGGCGACCGCGCGCGCCACGGAAGCCGCTGGGCGCTTCTCCATGACTGTAGCGGAGTGGGAGCTCGCAGCGATCGGAGTTGGTGTCGTTAGCGGGCTGCTGTTTGGACTCTTCATTGGCAAGGAGAGCGAGCCGTCGCGGATCTTCCTGGCTACCATCGGCTTGGTCACGTTCGCGTCCGGAGTTGGGTCCGCGCTCAGCATCTCTCCGCTGTTCGTCACCATGCTGGCAGCCATTACGGTGAGCACCACCTCCAGCCATGCCCAACGCGTTCGACAGCACGTGGGACGCCTGCAACACGCGCTCTTCGTTCTGCTGATGATCTTCGCAGGCGCGCTGTGGGATCCGGTTTCTGGATGGGAATGGTTACTACCGGTCGCGTACGTCTTGGTCCGGTTTGCTGCGCGTCGCCTGGCGACCGCGCTGTGCGCCAAGCTCTTGTTGGAGCAACCACTGCTGACCCGACGCTTAGGCAATGGACTGCTCTCGCAGGGCACCCTCGCGGTGGCGATTGGCGTAAACTTCGCCCAGCGCTTCCCTGACTTCGCTTCGCTGATCCTGACTACGGTGCTGGTTGGCACGATCCTGAGTGACCTGTTCAGCACTCGCATGTTGCGCGCGCTCCTGGCGGATGCCGGCGAGCTTGGCGACGAGCTCGAAGCTGACTCCCCAAATACAGCGGAGGCCGCAACATGAGAGTGGTGGTTTTGGGTGCAGGAGAGGTCGGCACACACATCGGCCAGGAACTTTCGTCCGCTGGCAACGAGGTCATCCTGGTGGACCGCGTGTCGGATGCGTTGCACCGGGCCGAAGAGCAACTGGACGCCTTGACCTTGAAGGGAGACGTCACGCACTGGTCTGTGTTGGAGGCTGCGGAGGTCGCCCGCGCGGACCTGGTGGTGGCGGTCACCGGCTCCGACGACGCCAACCTGGTTTCGGCCGCCCTTTCCGCCGACCTCGGCGCGCGCCGAGCCGTCGCGCGGGTCGACGATCCCAGCTTCTATCGCACCGGGGGCGGCTTGGAGCGCGGTGTGCTCGGTATCCACTCGCTGCTCTGCGCGTCGCGGCTGGTAAGCGAAGAACTGCTGCGACTTGTAGAGCAACTCGACGCCAAGTACGTGGGCCACTTCTGTGGCAATGCAGTGCAGGTGGCGTTGATGCCCGTCACGCTCAATGGCCCCTTGCTTGGGCAGTCAGCGGCAGATCTCAAACTGCCCAAGGGTGTGGTGGCGGTCGCCGCAGTGCGCGACGCCACCCTGCGCCCCGTCGCGGATCTCAACCGACTCGAGGTCGACGATGCGGTCGTGCTTTCCGGCAAGCCGCTGGCGGTGGCCGGTGCCGTGCAAGCGTTGCGCGGCTCCCAAGAGCCACGCCGTGCTGTTGTCGTCGGCGGCGGCGATGTTGGCTTCCAACTGTGTCAGATGCTCAGCAGCAGCGCGAAGCGGGTGCAGGTCATCGAGCGCGATCGCGCGCGCTGCGAGCTCCTATCCGAAGCGCTCCGCAACGTCGAAGTCATCCACGGCGACGGCACGAATATCTCGTGTCTCCGGGACGAGCACGTGGAAAGCGCGGACTACCTCGCTGCCGTCACGCCCGCTGACGAAGTGAACCTCATGGTGTCGCTGCTCGCTGCGGACATCGGAGTGCCGCAAGCATTTTCGTTAGTGCATCGTCCGGGCTACGCTAGCGTATACGCGCATCTGGGCATCTTCGGCACCGCCGGGCCCCAAGACGTGATCGCCAAGATGGTGCGCTGGCTGCGCCCGCACCGCGGTGCGCTCGCTACGGAGCCGCTTCTGGGCACCGGGCACCATCTGTTCGAGTTTCAGATGGGCGCGCACATCAGCAAGCCACTGACCGTTGCGGAGCTTTCGCTGCCGCCTGAGGCGCTGGTCGTGGGCATCGCCCGCGAGGGCGCCTGTGTGCCCGTCGTCACCGGAGCGCGCATTCATTCCCACGACAATCTCGTGATCATCGCGCCGGTGACGGCCGCCCGCGAGGTGGAAAAGCGCGTCGCTCGGGCCGGGGGCAAAGCATGAATCTGCGAGTGGTAGCCCTGCTGACCTCGAACCTGCTGTTCCTGGTCGCGCTGCCCATGCTGCTGCCGCTGGTGCTGGCCATCGTGGACGCGCAGCCGCGCTCTGCCGTCGCGTACGCTGTTGCGGTGGTCACCACGGCGACCGCTGCGGCGCTGCTGCGCTATGCTGGTCGCGGCGCGCCGGACGTACTGCATCGCAAAGACGCCATTGGCGTCGTGGCATTGACGTGGATTTGCCTCGGTGTGGTCGGCGCCATCCCGTTCCTGGTCGAAGGGTCGATCACGCACCCGGCGTCCGCGCTGTTCGAAGCCGTCAGTGGTTTCACCACCACGGGCGCGACGGTAGTTGGCGATATCGATGGGCTCAGCCGCGCCACGAACCTGTGGCGCTGCCTGATTCACTGGTTGGGCGGAATGGGCATCGTCGTGCTCTTCGTTGCCGTGTTCCCGCAACTCGGCGTGGGCGCGAAGCACTTGTTTCGGACCGAGGTCCCGGGCCCGATCACTGAAGGCTTGCGTCCGAAGATCAAGCAGACAGCGCTCGCACTGTGGTGGATCTACGCGGCGCTGACCGCCGTGGCAGGCGTGCTGCTGTTCGTTGCTGGAATGCCGGTGTACGACGCCATCTGCCACGCGTTTTCGACCCTGGGTACCGGCGGGTTTTCCACCAAGACCGCCAGCGTTGGCGCCTATCAGAACGTGGCGGTGGATTGGATCATCACGGCGTTCATGCTCGTGGCGGGTCTGAACTTTGGCCTCTTCTATGGCGCGATCAAGGGCCAGGTCCGCCAGCTGTTCACGAACTACGAAGTGCGCTTCTTTCTTCTAGTCAACGCCATCGTGATTGGGATCGTGTTTCTGTGCATCCGGGAGCGGCATACGGACGCCTTGACGGCGCTGCGATTCGCGTCGTTCCAGACTGCGGCAGTGACGTCCACGACGGGCTTCATGACGGAGGACTTCGACAAGTATCCGGATGTGGCGCGCTTCGCTCTGTTTCTCTGCATGTTCATGGGAGGCTGCGCTGGCTCCACGGCGGGCGGTATCAAGGCGTCGCGTGTGTACGCGCTGCTCAAGTTGGCTTCCAAGGAAGTGCGGGCAATGGTGCAGCCAAGCGCGGTGGTGGCAATTCGACTGGGGCGCGGCGCCGTACAGGGCGAGGTGCTCGGCGAGATCGCCGTGTACGTGACGACGTTCTTCTTGATCTTCGGCGCCGCCTCGCTGTGCATGGTCGGACTGGGGCTAGACCTGCTCAGTGCCATGAGCGCGGTGGTAGCGTGTCTGTCTAGCGTCGGACCGGGACTAGGTTCAGTGGGGCCAAGCATGAACTTCGAGCCGATCCCTCCGGTTGGCAAGCTGGTGCTCACCTTTTGCATGATCGCAGGGCGCCTGGAGATTTTCGCGCTGCTGGCCATCTTTTCGCCGGCGGTGTGGCGCAAATGAGACGCCTTGTCGTTCTGGTCGTGCTGCTCGCGGTGATGTTCGGGCTGGACGCGCTCAAGATCGAATCGACGGGCAAGGACCCTCTCACGCTTGCAGCGATCGGATTCGTACTGCTTGCGGCGTTTACGGTCGCCGAGCTCGGCTCCACGCTCACCCTGCCGCGTGTCACTGGCTATATTCTCAGCGGCGTGGTGCTGGGCCCCTTCGTGTCGAACATCCTTTCCCGGGACGTCGTCACCGAGATGCGCATGTTCAACACCCTCGCCCTTGGCTTGATTGCCGTCGGCGCCGGGCTGGAACTGGACGTCAAGCAGATCATGAAGATCTGGCGGACGCTGGTCAGCACCATCGTAGTGAAGGTACTGCTGGTTGGCGCCATGGTCGGTGGCACGTTCTACGGGCTGCAGACGTTCTTCGGAAGCCTCGAACTCGTCGGGCGCGCCCAGGTGATTTCCGTCACGGTGGTTTTCGCTGCGCTGAGCGTGGGCACGTCGCCGGCGATTGCGCTGGCCGTGATGAACGAAAACCGGGCGCGCGGTCGTTTGATGGACCTGGTGCTCGGCGCGGCGGTGCTGAAGGTCCTGGTGGTGGTGAT
>CBDUPW010000219.1:0-12298 GCA_965369205.1 uncultured Polyangiaceae bacterium
GTGAATCTCCCGTGTCAACATCGATCGACCGCCAAAGGACGCGCGTCGTGGTCGCGTCCTTGAGTAGGGAGCCGAAACTGAGAATAGTCTGAGTGACACTCGCTGAGCGCACGGGCGCGATCGCGGGCAGCCAACTGGTGTCGGCATAGCCCTGTAGTGCGTCGGCTTCGCCACACGCGGCGCCGCAATCGCTCCAGTTCATCTTTGCAAACTGCAGTTTGCCCGGCACAGCCTCGAACACGGCGCACGGGTTGGTGAACGCAAGCCCTGCGACTGGCTTCCAGATGCTGGGATCCGCAAGCCAGTTCTTGTCTGGTGGTAGTACTCCGCCATCAAGCGCAAAAGCATCAGCGCCGGTTTCCGGCGTCCAACCATCGATTCCCCGCGCGTCTGGCGCGGCAGCCTCAGCGCCACCGGGACCAGCGTCAGACTTCGGTGGGCCTGGCAGTGTGGAATCGCCGGAGCAGGCTGCGAACAGCGCAGAGCCAACGGCGGTCGCAACCGCAGATGCAAGTGCTAACTTCGCTAAAGTCCCTTGCATTCGGGACCCGGTTTGAAGTGGGCAACTGGCACATAGCGGATGCCGTGTGTGTCCTCAATCGCGACCGTGAGTTGATCTCCACTCATGACAGGTTGACCCAGCAGGCGCCCGTTGCCGGACATGGCGCCAGCGAACTTCAACTTGCCGTTGGGAAACACGACAAGGCGCCACACGCGATACTTCGTCTTCTTGCCTGTGACTAGTGCAAGCTGCCCGTCCGCCAACACAGCTATGTGTATGGTGTCGAAGGCGCCCTGCGCCGGCCATGTTGCAACGACCTCTGCCGAGGGTCCGCCAACGGCGCGAAGGGCAAACCTTAACAACCTAGCCCGCTGGATCTTCTTCGCTGACGTTTCGGGTTTCTTCTCGTTCTCTTCCTTCTTCTTTTTCTTCCAACTGGGGCTACCATGGTCCACATCCGCCACGAGAACTTCGGCCAGTGGATCATCGTCGATATCCAAGACGTAGAGATGCCCCGCTGCTTGGTCGTAGGTGACGCTCAGCACTCTTGCGGACGGCGCGACACCAGCGTCCTCTGCAAGCATCGTCCACGTTCTGGTCCTCGTGGAATAGCGCCATATCGCTTGAGTGGGACGCCCGCCCCGAACGCCCCCTACCATATAGATCGCATTCTCAAGTTGGGAGAAGGCGGCCCGGACATCGCTGCGCGGAGCTGGCGACGTCGACACAAGACCCGCAACTGCGGACACCTCGGGCCCTGGGACGCGATTGACGACCTGGAGTCCGCTTGGTCCGGCCTCCACCAACTGGACACCGACGTCCGGGACGAAGTCCCGGCCAACAACGGCAGCCTGTTGTACGGTTCGCAGACTGGAGGCCCGGATCCTCGATGCAGATTCAACAGGATGCAGCCATAGGTTGTTTGAATCCGACAGCAGCGCGCCAACCTCCTGGGAGATTCGTGAACCGACGTCGTAGCTTACCGTTCCGTCGACTAGTGCCTGCACCTGGCCGTCCGGCGCCACGGTAAGCGCGACTGGCGTGTCGAAAAGGTTCGTGAAATCAAGAAGCGCAGGGTCTTCGAGGTAAAGCTTCGGATCGACCCATCTCAGGCAAGGGGCGCCGTCGCACTGCGGGAGAATCCTCCCGGGCGGTTCGATGTAAGGCGCGAGGGCTGGTGTGCTGAACAACTGAAACGCTTCCCGTAGCCCTGGGCTTGCGGTGTCACGAGCTGAGCCTGTAGTCGGCCCAAGCACCCGTGTGAGCACTGCCCCGTGAGTCTCGCAGCTAAATGGGTTCGCAGAGCAAGTCCCGATTGCTGTGATTTTGCCGGCGGCAACGTCCGTGCGCCACTCCCAGAGCGTATCGAAGGGAGCGGAAACGCCGACCTGGAAGGACAGCGGGGTGGTGAACGCTTGTCCCAACGGGTTTGGATGGATGATCTGGGTGCCCTGTCGGATGGTTATTGTCTTCCAGAGATTGGGGTTCGCCACTGGGTTGTTCCATTGACACGGAACGAACGCACCACCCACGCATTGGTCCAGTGGCAATTTCACTCCACCGAGGAAGCAATCACAGTGGCGGAAGGCCACACTCCGGAGGTGAGTGCTCTGCGGTGACGTGGCCGTCTCTCGACCGAGCCAGCGGTCAGCCTGAAGTGGTTGCAGGTCATCCGGACCGGAATTGTCGCCCCCCGTGAGCTGCAGGAGTTCCGAAAATGAAATCTGGTTCGGCTTTTGAATCTCGGCACGAACAATTGGCACGGGGTCGCAATTGTCATCAAGCTCACTTTGCAGGTCGCGGTTCTCCGCATACAGATTGGAGTTTCTGAGAGCATTGGGGATATCGGGACATGAATCGCATGCGTCTGCAATATCGTCACCATCTGCGTCAGCAGGCGTACTGCAACGTCCCACATTCGCGATTCCTGCGGGTTCGGCAAGACACGTGCCTCCCGGGCAATTCGAGTCTGAGAAACATGTAGGAGATGGGTTCGCCACCGCGCACGTGTCACATTCGTCTCCCCACCCGTCGTCGTCGCTGTCAATCAACGTATCAATCGGGTAGTCGGGGCACAGGTCACAGGTGTTCCCAGCGCCATCCCCATCTTTGTCGGCCTGGCTGGGGTTCCAGCACGATTGCAGCCCTGCAAGCGTCTGGCAACGGATGGGCGGGCAATTGTCACAAACGTCGCCGACGCCATCGTTGTCGTTGTCAGTCTGGTTTTCGTTGGAGCACCGGCTTATGTCCCACCCGCGTTCGACGCATAGGCTTGGGGGGCAGTTATCAGCATCGTCGGTCACCTGGTCCGAATCAGCGTCGGGTCCGAGCGCCCCCAACACGAACAGGGCGTTGCTCTTTGGGTTCATCGTGGCTTTGATGCTGAAGCTATTGAGAGAAAAGGCAGTGAACGGAAGACTGACAGTATCTTGGCTACCAGAATGAACGCCCACGAGCAGTGTGGTCCCGTTGGCGTGGGTCAAGAAGAACGGTCCACCGGAATCGCCGGGCTGGGAGACTGCAGCAATCGTCGTGTCAGTCGTGCCTTTCCACACGTAGTCGCTGTAGCAGTCCAGCTCGAAAGGCTTGTCGCACGGGTCGAAGATGATGTCGTAAGAGCCCCAAATGCCAAACCTTCGAGTCCCCGGCGTTGGTTCGCCGTATCCGGCTATGGTGTTTCCAAACGGGAAGTTCCCCTTTTCATACTCGCTTTTCAACGGGCCAATGAAGACCTGTGCCGGATCTGCAAGGTGCGCCGTAGAAGGAGAAGTTGCGAGTTCGATAACCGCCATGTCATGTGGCCGAGTTGTAAGCCCGACGCTGCATGCGACAAGCGCCTTCGGATGGAGGACGATTTTCGTAGCTATCGTGCTAAACGGCGTTGGGCCTTGTGCGCCTGGTAGGGAGACCGACACGGTGGATGGCGGGTCAACTGCGTGAAGTGGCTTGTTGCAGACGCAGTGCGCCGCCGTCAGCACTTTGTTCCGCGTTATGAACGTTCCGGAACACGTCGCGTTCGACGGAGATGATATGAGAGCCACGGTGCTCACAGGCCCAGATACCGAGGTCGAGTCTGTCTGCGTGCTGACACCGGCTATCGGCTGATCGGTCTGCCTCACCGGCTCGTCCACGTGCTGCGATCCGCAAGCACCCAGCAGGACCACGCATGCCCCGACCGCAAGCCCTTGGACACGTGCCGTTCCTTCTTTCACCTGATTCATGCATGCCTCCCCAGCCGAATAGAATCGGGCGTCGCCCTTTTCTGGAGGGTCGCTCCATTACTCCGATCGTGTCCACCGGAAGTGCTCGCCACGACGACGTTTGGTAGGTTGACGGTGGCCTGTGTGTTCGGATGTGCGCCCGCTTCTACTCGACACATCGTCCGCGACGACCGACCTGCCGGCGGACGCCTGACCGGATTCATGTCGCGTGCCTGCTGCCCGCTCCGCCCGATGCCTTGTGCGGTGTGCGGTCGCGCCGTAACACGCAGCAAGAGCGCGGGCGTCCACACTGAGCTCGGGCGGCGTCTCGTCCGCCAGCGTCGGATCGAGGGTGCGGCCGTGGGACACGTAACATCTTTTCCACGCGCGGGTCGGTGCGTGCCCCAACTCGGGGATGTCTTCGTGTGTACGCGTGTCGAGCTCCAGGTACCTCAACGGGTGGCGAGCGTCGGCGTGCTCGCGCACAAACACGCGATCCAGCACCAGCGCGTGAAAATGGACGTTTGGCAGTGACGGTGTTCCGTGAAAGCGGGCAGTTAAAGTGGCAGTGGTCACTGACGCGCTAGGAGCAATAGATGCTCCGCGCGCGGTCGGTCGGAAAAGGCGCGCTGGCTGGCTCCGTGAAAGTTGGTGCGGCGCTGCGACGCCCGGGCGACGACGGCGAGGCCGTTGGCGTTGGCCATTTGTTCCACAAGACGATCGGCGTGCACGGCGCGTCCACTGAGCGTGCTGTCGGCAACTTGAAACGCGATGCTGCCCGTGGGCGTGAGCACGCGGGCCATTTCCGCGATCACGCGGGCAAAGTCTTGCTGGTAGCGCCCGAGGGCTTGGGCGAAGGGCAGCGCTTCCAGGCGCCGGCGGGATCCGACCTCCGTGCTCTCGAACTGTGACGCAGGCAAGCCCAGCCAACGCAGGCGGGCCGCGTGGTGGTCGTAGTAGTCGTACACACCCGCGTAGGGTGGCGACGTGACAATCAAGTCCATGGTCGCGTCGCGGGCGAAGCCGAGGTCGCGTGCGTCTCCAGTGCGGATCTTCGCTTCCGGAGCGCCCGCAGGCAGCGACATGGCGTATTCGCGCATGCGCGTGACGAGCTCTTCGGTGCGGCGTTGGAACAGCTTCGCGGTGTAGCCCGCGCCGAGGCGCCGCGGCGCGCTCTGTGCGGTGGTGTCGCCGGGGCGCCGGCTGACCTTGCCGATCAGCGACGAAAGCACGAGCCACAGCAGGCGACGCGTGTCGTCCGCGGGCAAGAGCTTGATGGCGTCGCGCAGTCCATCCAGCTCCAGCAGCACGTGCGGTTCGAATAGCGCGACGTCCGCGTCCGGATAGCGCTGAGTGGCGCCAAGCTTCTTCTTGCGTCGGATGTCCGCGTGCTCCCGGGCGCCCAGGGCGGCATCGATCAGCGCTGCGCCCTCGTCGTTGGTCATGCCGCGGGTCTTGAGCCAAGCTAGCTCCGTGGCTAACGGGTTGGCATCGATGCCAAACGCCTGCCGCCCGCAGCGGCGCGCCTCGGCGCAGACGGTGCCACTGCCGCAGAATGGATCGAGCACGCGTCCGCGGTCCGGGCTGAGATCTTGGACCAGGGCATACGCCGTGTCCGGGTGCATGCGCGCGGGATAGGTGTGGAAGCCATGCACGTCTGCCCGCGTGCGCGTTTCGTCAGCGTGCACGTCGAGCGCGCTGCGCAGGATTTCCGCGAGCCGCGGGTCTCCGGAGACTTCCGTAGGGCCGCCGACGTTGGTCAGCGCGCGGCGCTGCTTCTGCGGCGGACGCTGCGGTGGCACTTCGCCGGTGGCCTCGTAGATGCGCCGCGCCGCGCCGCGCAACGCCTGGCCACGCTTCGCCTGCGCGGGCTTCGCGCCAGGCTTCGTGCTTGCGGCCGCGGGCTTTGCGCCGGGCTTCGTGCTTGCGTCCGCGGGCTTCGCGCTTGCGGCCGCGGGCTTCGCGCGGGGCTTCGTGCTTGCGCGGGGGCGCTTCTTTGCGGCCATGATCCGCGTTGTAGCGCATGCCCGCCGAAACACGCAGAATTGTACGCTCGCTCTCACCGAGACCCTTCGGAATGCGCGCCAAGCTCAGGCAGTGGCGGTGTCGGTGGTCGTGGCGGGCGAAGGAGGCGGTGTTCTGTGGCGGCGACAGTGTCGGGTGACGGTGGCGGAGGCAGTAGCGGTGCCGGTGGCGGTGCCGGTGGCGGTGGCGGTGGCGGTGGCAGTGGCGGTGTACTGTGACGGTGGCGGCGGCAGAGTCGGTGTTCTGTGGCGGTGGGGTTAAGGGTTAAGGACAGGACATCGCTGACACTTTTGTGTGACGGGCTTGCGGTGCGCTTTTCGGAATCGATCCGGAGTGGGGTCGGCATGGTCTCGGCGTCAGAACAGGCGTAAGCTTGATTGCATGGCAAGTTTGCGAGCGTCGTTGTTCGTTGGTCTTGTGCTGAGCGTCGCGGCTGGCGGCTGCTCTAGTGGGGGCGGTAGCGGAGGCGGTACCAGTGGCGGCACGAACTTCGCGGCGAAGCGAACGAGTGCCTGTCTGGCTTGGCAAGGCGCTGTCTGCACCTTCCTGTCGGACAAGTGCGCGTTCCAAGCGCGTACCGAATGCGACAATCTGTACCAGGCCTTGTTCTGCAAAGACGACGCGACGGCGCAGGCGTGCACGCAGGAACTGAGCAGCACCGCCTGCCCCGCCACAGCCGACCTGCCGGCTTCGTGCAAGCAGATCAACGATCCGGCACCTGTCGCAGAGTTTTGCGATCAGTTTGCGATCGCGCTGTGCAACGTCTCTGCGCGCTGCGACGGTACGAGCGTCTCGGACTGCGTGCCCGCCGTGCAGGCGGAGCTTTCGTCCACCTGCAGTTCTGCGGTCGGGCTTGGGCCAAGCGCCGACCAGTGCCTCGCGGACCTGAAGACCGTGACCTGCCCCGTGGATTCCTCGCCGCAGTCTTGCAAGGGCGTGATCAAGACGCTGCAGTCTCCAACCGCGCATACGCGGCTGAGTTCGCAGATCCAGGGACTGTCCATCGACGCCTTGGTGGGGGTGGTCCGTCCGCTCGAGTCCACGACGCCGCAGTAGTGCGCGGGTGATCCCGCGGGATTGGGGCGACCGGGAAACACCTGCGGCTCTGCAGCTCGGGAGAGTGCAGCACACACGACTACGCCGACGCGTCGTGCGCCTCGTTGGCCACGGCGTGCCGCATCACTGAGAACCGATGTTGCGCATGCTGTGCGCAGCCCACGGGAAGGAGCGTGTGTGCAGCGCGAAGTAGCGGGTCGGCAGCGCCAGGCCCAAGGCGGCCAGCGCTTCGACCAGGACTTCGCCTTCGCGCGCGACTCCCTGCCCAGCTTCGTCGATGCTCAGCAACTGGCTCGACTCATCGTCGATACCCCAGACCGGCACGCGCAGCAGCACGTGTTCTCGGCCCGCGAACACCCAAGCATACTCCAGCTCCACCGAGCCGCCCCACATGGTGGAGGCGTAGTAGATGACCGGAGTGTTGATCGTCCCGGCCATGCTCTTCATGAAGGCCAGAGCGGAGGCAGGCGGGAAGTCAGACCGCTTCGCGTGTTCTTGTCCGCGCATCACCAGCTCCGGCGGGATGCGGAGTGCGGCGGGTTCGGCGGCAAGGGTTGACCAATCCAGAGTATCGCCCTCGCGCCATTCTACCGCGTCGCCATGACGGGCCGCCAAGGGTCGCACCACCACCAACCCTTCCGGCGGCAAGCCATGCCGTACCTCATCGGCGTGCCAGGCATGCTCCAAAGGCGGACGCACGTGGTAAGCGTGAGCGGCGAGCTGCGGGTGGCGGCGCACGAAAGCAAGCGCCGCGGGCGTTCCGACGCACATCAACTCGTTGGCGTACCAAGTCACGCCCAGGCCACCGCGATCAATGCGCCAGTCCCAACGGAGGCTCGAGCCGCGTGCGGCCGCCTCATTCCCTCGGAGCAATCATTTGTCAAAGCTCAACGGCTTCCAGGGTACGCCTGCGCGGTTTTTAGGTCGAGTCAACTCGCGAACCCTCAGAGTTTTTGGAGCTCGGATTGGCTGAGGGCGCGGTCGAAGATCTGGAGGTTGGCCAGCACGCCGCTGAAGTGCGGACCGGGGGAACCCCCGGAGAGCGCGGTGTCGACTTGGTTTGCGCCAACGGCGACGGCTTCATAGCGGGACACGTCGTCGGGCTGCAGCGCGTAGTAGCGGACCTTGCCGGCGTTGGGATCCGAACCGACGGGCTGTGCATCGATCCACATCGAAAACGCGGCGCCGTCGTAGGTGATGGCGAACTGGTGCCAGCCAGGGCTCAGCGTGTCGATGGGAAACTTGATGAACGCGCCGTTGTCGTTTGCGTTGGTGGTGTAGAGCGTCGCTTCGAGGTTGAGCTGCGTGTGTGCTAGGCGGTACGCCCAGCTTTTCGCGAAGAGCGTCTCGGAGGTCGTAGTCCAAGTGCTCCAGTCGGCGCGGTAGGCTTGGAGCGCGACGGTGATCTCCGGCGCATTGAGCCCCGAGAAGTATGGGATGGCCGCGAACTTGCTGACGCCGAACTCCGTAGCCGTGGGCAGTGCGCCGCCGGGGCCGCTGACGCCGCCGAGCACGAGGGCTTGGCTGGTCATCAAATCCTGCCCGCTGATGACCGCGCCAAGAGGCCACGCGCCAATTGCCGGGGATGCAAGGCGCTGTTTCGCTCGGTGGGTTTCCCAGGCCACCTGCTGCAGCGTTGCGCGCGTCGCTGGCGACAGTCCCAGACCGCCCGAGCCCAAGCCCACGGGAGTCTGGTCGGTGAGCGTGGCGTAGAAGACGCAAGCTGCCAGATAGGTGCCGCTCTCATTCGGGTGGGAACCGTCGGCGCTGTGCAGCGTTTGCGCCGGATCGTTGAGTGCGCGTTCCCAAGCGCGGCCAACAGGTGCGGCCCGCGCGTTGATCGCGGCGGCATGGCGCTCGTAGTAGTGATTGACAGCCGCCGCTTGGGCGTAGTGCGGTGGAGAGAGCGCGGGCGTGTAGATGCGGGGCCAGGTCATGAACAACAGCGTCTGCGCTCCGCTGGTCTTGATCTTCTGATCGAGGGACAGCAGCGCCGGCTTGATGCCCTTGGCGAACCACGGCTGGGCGCTTTGGTCTTGCAGTACGACGGTGTGCCAGCCTTGCTGGATCAGCGTGTCTACGGTTGGGTCCGCGTTGTGCGCTTCCCAGGTGGCGCCGCCCGGGGTGTGTTGCGCGACGCTGAAAGTCATGGGCGACTGCGCGGACTTGCCTAGCTCCACGAGCACGGCGGGCAGGTTGTTGACCCCGGTGTAGCTGTTGCCAATGAAGAGCACGCGGCTTTCTGGTTTGGTGACGACGGCGTCGGGGACGAAAGCGTCGCTGCCGGCGTCGCCGGAGATGGCATCGGCGCCCGCGTCGCTGAGAGTGGAGTCCGCGTTGGCGTCCGCCGCATCCAGTGTCGTGCTGTCGGCGGATTGATCCGCGGGCGCATCCGTCGCACCGGCGTCTACCGCCTTTGCGTTTGCGTCGGGACCGTGAGAGGAGCAGGCGATCCCGAGCCCCATGAGAAGGGCGACGCAGTAGGCGCGAACTGAGGGATGCATGGCGGGCTCCGGAGCGGGGCGAAGGAAGAACGAAAGCTTGCTCGATCCGTGGCGAACGACAACCGTCGCAGCTGACCACGACAATGGCACCCTGAACATAAGTCTTCACGCCGGGCTCACGACGCCAGCGCATCGACCAGCCGGGTGAGGAACTCGGCGCGTTCCTGGTTTTGTTTGGCGCGTTCTGGCACGAATTGCAGTTTGACGGCGCCCGTTCCGACGCGTATCTGACGATGATGTGGCGCTGCACCTCGGTTGCCTTGATACTCCTTGGCTGCAGCAGCGGGGGCGGAGGGGGCGGCGGAGTCGGCGGAGGCATCCAGGGCGGTCCACCGCTGCCGTGCGAGCCGGGGGATCTGGATCTTTCGACGCTGGCGGGGCCTGGCTCACGAGGCGTGGGCAGCCCCGGATCCTTGTCGTTGTCGGAACCAGTGCAGCTGCTCGGGCAATCAGCCGTGCAGTCAGCGCCCGTGGCGCTTTGCGTGCCCGACGACGCGGTGTCGATGATTCTGTTTCCAGATCCCGCCCGCGAAGCGATTCCGTCGTCTTACGTTGCATCAGGATACGGCGAGCAAGTGGATCTGACCAGCGAGGACACGCTGATCCACTTCATCTCGCCCGACGTGATGCTCCCACGCAGCCCCGAGCTACCCCTGCAACCAGGCCGCCACTTGTTCCGAGTCGCAGACCTCGCTCCTGGCGCCGTTTCTCCGGTGATTGCGCTGCGCCGCGGCTCTGTGACGGGGAAGGCCGACTTCGCACTGAACCTCAAGTTCGTGCAGGGCGCGTTTCAAAGCGATGCCGAATTGACGGCCGTGCTGCAGGCGGCGGCACTTTTCGATCAGATCTACGCTCAAGTCGGCGCCACTGCCGCCACGGGTGGGGTGGGCACCATCGACGACCAGAGTCTCGCGGTGCTTCCGGACACGGACCTGTACAGGCTGCCTGCCGCCCCGGCGACTTCCCTGCCCGACCTTCCGTTGGTGCCCGACGCGGTCGACATCTATTTCGTCCGTGAGCTGGTCAACCAAGACGCGGCTGGCGCACTTCTCGGCAAGGCCATGGGCATTCCCGGTGCGCCCGGTGTGCCGAACAAGCAGGGCGTGGCCATCTCCATCGATGCGCATCGCGAGGGTGGCCAGCTGTTGCCGGAAGCGCCCTGGATCACCATCGCGCACGAGCTCGGGCATTGGTTCGGCTTGCGCCATGTGTCAGAGCGCACAGGCCGCACCTTTGACCATGCGGCGGACACTCCGGAGTGCCATCCCAACCGCGACACTAATCACGACGGCTTCGTGGATCACATCGAGTGCGCTGGCGCCGGTGCCGACAACCTGATGTTCTGGATTTACAACTTCCAAAATCCGCCCACCAAGCTCAGTCCTGGCCAAGGATTCGTCCTGAGGTCGTCCTTCATCATGGAGGCACGATGAACACCGCACGCACCACCGCAGCATGTGCACTCCTAGCGGTCGCCTGCGCGGCGCAACCAGCGGAGCGCGCGGAGCCTTTGCGCTCGAAGCAAACTGCCAGCATCAAGGAAAAACCGGCTGTCGCGGCGAAGCCCACCCCCGCCGCGGTCAGCCCACACGCGGACTGCACGGACGCACTTCAGCTCCTACTCTCTGCTCCGCACGATCCGCCCACGCGCGAACAGGTGGACGCTGCCTGCGCGGCACCCGACACATCCTTGGTGCGAGTAGCCGACGACGAAAACGAACTCGGACTGAGACGTTTGCGTGCGGTGGCACTGCTAGGTGCCTACGACTCCACGCTGGCCCGCGACGCCCTCGAACGCGCCCTTCGCGCGCAGCTTGCCTCGGTTCGACGCACCGCCGTCGTTGCCCTCGCCAAGCACCCCGCTGCACCGCGGCGCGACGCGCTGTTGCGCGCGGCCCTGGAAGACCGCGACCCCCATGTGCGCGCGGAGACCGCTCGAGTGCTCAAGAGCGACCCAGCCCCTGCGACCCGCGCAGCCCTCGCCAGAGCTCGCGACAAGGAAACCGTGCCTTTCGTGAAGGCACTGTTCGAGTAGGGCACCGCCTTTCGCCCCGGCGCTGATCGCGGTCCGCGCGCGCCACCCAAAAGCATCATCGCTCTCGATCCGTGACGAGTCACAACCGTCGCAGGCTGGTCCACGGGAATGGCGCCCAAAACGGCGTCTTCACGCTTTGCGTTGGGTCGAGCTCGAACCACACCGCGCCCGCGCGTGGGCGCAGCACTTGGAAGTTCTGCGCTGGCATGTAGCTCTGGCCCAAGAGCGCGCGCTTCTGCGTGCCGCGCACCACCACGTCCAAGATCAGCACGGTGTGTCCTGGGTTGCCGGGAAGCACGAAGAAGTCTCCGGCGCGCAGATCTGCATACGCGACGGGCGCGCTTTGCTTCATCAGGCTCACGGTGTTGGCCCAAGCGAAGACGGTGTTCATGTACTTGCGAAACGTGGCGTAGCTGTCTGAAGGCTGGCCACCGCCGCGCCAAGACAGGGAAGAGCCTTGCGGCACCAGTCGCTCTCCACGTCGATAGCGCGCGTACGCAATGGGCAAGCCCGCCGCGGCGCGGTAGCTCATGTCGCGCCCGCCCGCGGACCAGCGCCACTCGCCGTGCAGGCGCATCACCGCGTCGGCGCATTGCTGCAAGTCGGCTTTGCCCACGTCTAGGGCGACGACTGCTGCGTAGCGCGGATCCCCCACGTCCAGGATCCGCCCGCCGTTGTAGCTCTGCACGGGTGTGTCCGCGGCGGCCAAGGGCAGCGTGCGCAGGAAGGTCGCGAAGCTCTGCGCCTGCACCGGCACCCGCTGGAAGCCGTCCGGCGCTGGGAAACGCTGCAGTAGCGTGTCCACCGGCGGGGGAACGGCGTCGGCACCCTCGAGCCAGGCGTAGCGCTTGCGCACACTGGCTAGCGTTTGTGGTGGCGCGTTGGTGGGCGTTTCGTTCGCTGCGCGCGGGG
Organism: uncultured Polyangiaceae bacterium; assembly: GCA_965369205.1. Classification (GTDB taxonomy): domain Bacteria; phylum Myxococcota_A; class Polyangia; order Polyangiales; family Polyangiaceae; genus JACKEA01. Next base: position 12,235 of record CBDUPW010000219.1, read on the forward strand.
GAACCTCGCCGCTGTGCGCTGTGGCCGCGTTTGGCTTTGCCCTCGCGCCTGCGGGCTCAGGCGT
>CBDUPW010000220.1:0-12251 GCA_965369205.1 uncultured Polyangiaceae bacterium
TACCGCTTGGCGCATTGGCGCATCGCGGAGCAAGAGTTGGGCTACCGTCGATTCATCGACATTTCGAGCTTGGGTGGGCTCCGCCGCGAAGAACCCGAGGTGTTCTTCGACACCCACCGTCTCGTGCTGGGATGGTTGCGCACCGGGCAGCTTGACGGCGTGCGCATCGACCACCCCGATGGCCTCAAGGACCCGGAAGAGTATCTGTCGCGGCTGGCGACGGCGGCACCGGGCGCTTGGATCGTCGTCGAAAAAATCCTCGAAGGTGGCGAGAGCCTGCCAGCGACCTGGCCGGTGGCTGGTACGACGGGGTACGAATTCCTCAACACCGTGCACGCGCTTTTCGTGGATCCGACCAGCGAACCGGCGCTGAGCAAGACCTACGCCGAATTCGCCAGCCAAGGCGCCGGGTACCCCGAGCTGATGCGGGAAAAGAAGCTGGCCGTGCTTGCTGGAGCGCTGGCCACGGACCTGCGGCGCCTGGTTGCGCTCTTGGTTCGGGTATGCGAGCGCCACCGACGCTTCCGCGACTACACCGCCCATGATCTGGAACAGGCCCTGGCAGAAGTGATCGCCAACCTGCCCGTGTATCGCACCTATGCCCGCGCTGCGCGGGGCGTGATCACCGACACCGACCGCGAACACTGGCGGCAAGCGCTGGACAGGGCGCGCGAGGCGCGTGAAGACCTAGCTGCAGATCTGTTCGAGTTCATCGGGGCGGTGATGACCCTCGACATCCGTGGCGAGGTGGAGACGCAGTTCGTCAATCGCCTGCAGCAACTCACCGGTGCGGTGATGGCCAAGGGGGTGGAAGACACGGCAATGTATTGCTTCAATCGGCTGGTGTCGCTCAACGACGTGGGCGGCGATCCCAGCCGTTTCGGCATGGGAGCTGCGGAGTTTCATGACCGGATGCGCACCGCGCCCACCCAGGCGATGCTCACGACGTCCACGCACGACACCAAGCGTTCGGAGGACGTGCGCGCGCGCTTGGCAGTGCTGTCGGAACAGCCGGATGCGTGGGCTGCGGCCGTCGGAAGTTGGTCGGAGCAATCCGAGCAGCACAGGCGCGGCGGCCTGCCCGACAAGAACACCGAGTATCTTTTTTGGCAGACCCTGGTAGGCGCGTTTCCCATCAATGCCGAGCGACTGCGCGGGTACATGGAGAAGGCCATCAAAGAGGCCAAGACGCACACCTCTTGGACACAGCCCGACGGGGACTACGAAGAGGCAACCCTCGGATTCGTCGACCGTGTTCTGGCCGACGAGTCCCTGATGAAAGAGGTGCGGCAATTTGTGGAAAGTGTGCTCGGCCCCGGTCGCATCAACGCGCTTTCACAGAAGCTTCTTGCGCTTACCTGTCCCGGTGTGCCTGACGTGTATCAGGGCACGGAGTTGTGGGATCTGAGTCTCGTGGATCCTGACAATCGGCGCATGCCCGACTTTCAGCTCCGAGTACGTCTGCTAGCAGAGCTTTCGTCCCTGACGCCAGAACAGATCCTGGAGCGCATGGACGAGGGGCTACCGAAATTGTGGCTGGTGCACCGGGCGCTACGCTTGCGTGGGGCCAACCAGAACTGGGTCAACGGCACCTACGAGCCCCTCACGACTCGCGGCAGCTGCGCGCAGCAACTCGTGGGCTTTGCTCGCGGTGGGTGTGTTGCGGTTGTCGTGCCGCGGCTCCGTGCGGGCGCTGAAGACTGGGCGGATACCGAAGTCGCCTTGCCCGCTGGCACCTGGCGGAATGAATTCACCGGCGATAGTCACTTGGGGCCGCGGGTAAGAGCCGCGGAATTGCTAGGGCGATTCCCTGTGGCGCTGCTCTCAAAGCTCGAAGAAGAACATGGATCCACTGCTTAAGGTCTGGGCGCCCAACGCCGCCGGGGTCGAACTCATCACCGGCGCCACGCGCCTCAGGATGCAAGCCGACGAAGACGGCTACTGGAGCACGCCGCGCCCGGCTCCGGGCACGCGCTATCAGTTTTCCGTCGATGGCGGCAGCGCGTTGAAGGATCCGCGCTCCCGGCGACAGCCGGAGGGGATCTTCGGTCCCTCAGAAGTCGTGGACCATGCGGCATTCGCCTGGTCGGACGCTGGGTTTCGCCCGCGGCCGCTTTCCGAAGCGTTGATCTACGAGCTGCACGTGGGCACGTTCACGCCCCAGGGCACCTTCGACGCGGTCGGCGAGCGACTCGACCACCTGCTCGCCCTTGGCGTGACGCATCTGCAGCTCATGCCCGTCGCGACGTTCTCGGGAGTTCGTGGTTGGGGCTACGACGGCGTGGATCTCTACGCTCCTCACGCAGCGTACGGCGAGCCCGAGGCACTGAAGCGTCTCGTCAACACCTGCCACGCCCGGGGCCTCGGCGTGCTCTTAGACGTGGTCTACAACCACTTGGGGCCAGAGGGGAACGTCCTGGGGCAGTTCGGACCGTACTTCACCGATCGCTACCACACGCCCTGGGGCCCGGCGGTGAACCTCGACGGCGCCGGGTCGGATCAAGTTCGACGCTACTTCCTCGACAACGCACGCATGTGGCTGGATGACTATCACTTCGACGGGCTGCGTCTCGACGCGGTGCACGCATTTCTCGACACCAGCGCGAAACACATTCTGGAAGAACTGGCAGAGGAAGTGGAGGCGCTGGCCCAGGAGCGCACGCGCCGACTGGTTTTGATCGCCGAAAGCGATCTCAACGATCCGCGTGTCGTGCGTTCTCGTGCCGAAGGCGGCTTCGGCATGCATGCCCAGTGGTCCGACGACCTGCATCATGCCCTGCACGCTGCATTGACCGAGGAGCGCGCAGGTTACTACGCCGACTTCGGTCGTCTGGAGCATGTCGCGCGGGCACTAGAAAACGCTTTTGTCTACGCCGGACAACATTCGGAGTTTCGAAACCGGCGCCACGGTCGCGGCCCAGGCGACTTGTCCGGTCACCATTTCCTCGGCTATCTCCAGACCCACGATCAGGTCGGCAATCGCGCGTTGGGCGACCGCATATCGACGCAGCTGAGCGCTGGCCGCCTCAAGATCGGTGCCGCGCTGGTGATGTTTGCTCCCTTCGTGCCCATGCTCTTCATGGGCGAGGAGTGGGCCGCGCAAAGCCCCTTCCAATACTTCACGAGCCACGAAAGCGAAGCACTCGCAGAGGCTGTGCGCAACGGCAGGCGTGGCGAGTTTGCGGCATTTGGTTGGCAGCCGGAGCAAGTTCCGGACCCGCAGGCGCTGGAGACCTTCGAGCGTTCACGTCTGAACTGGAGCGAGCTCACTGACGCGGCGCATTCCGAAGTGTTGGCTTGGTACTGCGCCTTGGCCGAACTCAGGCGCACGCAGCCGGAGCTTCTAGATGGAAGACGGGATCGCGTGCAGACGGCCTGGAATGAAGAAGCCGGTTGGCTGCGCTGTCAGCGCGGTAGCTTGATCCTGGCCTGCCATATCGGCACCGCAACGTGCGACGTGAAGCTGGCGGCCAACTGCGAACTTCTGCTCGCATCCAACGCTGCGGTGCGTGTGCATGGCGGCGTTGCAGGCCTTCCGCCCGACAGCGTCGTGATCGCCAAAGCGCGCTAGCTCAGAACGTGCCGCTGACAGTTCCGGGGCCAAACATCAGGGTTGGGGCTCTCGGTGCCTTCGCCTGGGCACCCGGGGCGTTCACTTCCAAGCTCGCGTCGTGGCTCCAGGCGAACCACCAGAACGAAGCCGCCGCGACGCCCCAGTACAGCCCCGTTCCCGCGAACCAGAAGGCGGTGCGGTCCGAATCTCTAGGGTCGTCGCTGTTGGCCGCTACGATTCCGAGCACGAGGGTCGCCGTGCCGCCGATGGCCGCTGGGATCCCCAGCCCGTAAAAGGTGAGTTTCGACAGAAATGGCTCCCCGCGCTCGCCGCGATATTGCGCCTGGGCCTGACTGCCAGGCTCGAGCTGCAGCCGCGGCGGAAGCTCCAGTCGCGAGACGTCGCCACCGCTCTCGTTTTCGAGATACCAACCGCTTGCTTTGGGCACCACGCGAGTGCAGGGCAGGGCACACAGCCGTTGCCCGTCGGCGTCGTGTAACGACCAGTGCTCGCCGGCGTCTTCAGGTGCCGGGAACGCAATCTCCACTCCCGCGGTTGCAGGCAGCGGGCGGCTTACCGGACCTGCCGCCAGCCCCGGATCTCCGCCCACGGGCTGTAAGAAGAGCTGGATCGGGGAGGCACAGTCACGGTGTGGGGCGTCATCGGGTGCTTCAGCACATAGTTTCGGATCGCCGGCAGTGCGCATGACTTGTTCCCGCCGCGTGCTCTTGGTTCCCGCGCCCACGCCCAGCACGCTGCCGCCGCCCGCGGCTGCGGTCGCGCCGCCGGAGAGCAAGCTAAATGCACCCACGCTGATAGCGCTGATCACGTGGGTCACGCTGCCGCAGGCTGGGGTATTCGGCAGTCCCTTCGGGTCAAATTCCGTCAGCGCGAGCTGGCCGGCGACTGTGGTGCGCACTGCCAAGCGGCCGCTGCGTTCGAGCTCGCCTTCCAGCGCTGCGGCGCCGATGGGCAGCTTGGCCCAGAGTTCGTCGGCGTCGGAGACTTCCACGGTGTCCGTGGCCAGCGTGGTGCGTCGAAAGGCGTAGCTGCCGGAGACACGGCATCCGTCGACCAGCTTGAGCTCGCACCCCGAGTACTCCACCGCGACCGCACTGCGCGCGAGTAGGCTTTCGAGGTGCGCCTTTTCGGAGGCCGGCCATTCGGTAACCAAGGGATTCGACGCGCTGGCCGCGACCTTGCAGCGTGCAAGCGGCGCGGGGTCTCCGGCGAGCTGAGGACTGGGCGCTTGGCCACCACCACCACCGAGTAGGCCACAACCGCAAGCCCCGATACCCAGGGCGATCCCACTCAGCTGACGCAGCATTGGGGGCAAGGATAGCGCACTCTGCGGAAAAGTTCAGGGCGGGCTCAGGCCCAGGACGTGCGCGATCTCCGCCGTCGCCGCGGGGTAGATATGTTCTTCGGGCAGGCGCAGATGTGCATATGCCGAAGGCGTTGCGTTTTGTCGCTGTTCCGCGACGAAATCCGAGATGTCTTCGATGCGCAAGATCCACTCCCGCGCGTACTTCGCACTCATCTCGGCGCGCAAGCCCAGTTGCACTGCGCGTCGCTCCACGGCCTGACCCGTGGGAGCGTGATCCGGATCCCACTGCAGGCGTACCCCGGATGTTTTCACCGCCAGTTGCCACTCAGCCCGAGTCGCGTAGCGATCGGCGTCGAAGCTGGACGCCACCGCCGCAGCGAGGATCCGGTCGAAGGCGGCGCGTCGCAGCGTCACCGCCAAAGTCACTTCTTGTCCTTCTTTGGTCCCCCAGCCAGAGCGAAACATCATCCACAGGAAATTCGGTTTGATCCACGTCATCCTGGACGCGCTCCACTCGCCACCGAAGTAACCATGCTCCGCGGCGTAGCGCCCAATGCTTGGCCGATACGCCTGGTAGACGACGACGCCGTCGTCGTCGTACTGCGCCAAGATATGGCGCCCGGACGCAGGCCACCGCGCCGACTGTTCCAAATAGGGTGCGGTGTTCAGATGCATAGCGTCGGTGCTGTACCCCAAACGCCCTGCGCCTCTCGCACTGAGACCGTGTTGGGGTTCCCGGAATAGTACCAGCTGCGGTCGCCCGCGCCGGGGAGCCTCGACACGCCCGACGAATTGACGGCACACTGCGTCATGCGCCCTCGTGCAATCTTGGCGGTGATGGTGCTTGCCGGGGCTGCAGCGCTCTTGGCATTCCCCACGGCGGCGCAGGCGACCTATTCCATCCTTGCTGTCGATACGCGTACGGGCGCGGTGGGGGGGGCGGTCGCGTCTTGCGTGCCGCTTGCAACGCTCAGCCGCGTGTATGGCGCGTCTCCCGGACGAGGCGCGCTGATGACGCAGTCCTATTTGAAGGACGAGGCGCATCCTGACGGGCTGGCGCTCTTGTCCCTAGGGCAGCCTCCCGCAGGGATCGTGTCGGCGCTAACGGATCCGGCATACGACGCGAACTTCGAGCTTCGGCAATACGCGGTGCTCGACGTGACGGGCCGGGTCGCGGGCTTCACCGGCCCCAAGGCGATTGCGCACGCCGAGCACGCCACGTTTTCGCACCAGCACTTTGCCTTTTCTGTTCAGGGCAACGTGCTGACGGGCCCGGTCGTTCTGGAGCAAGCCCAGACGGGGTTCGTTTCAACGGACGCGTGCGACTTGCCAGCGCGCCTGATGCTGGCGCTCGCGGCCGTCGGCGCTGAGGGCGTAGGGGACTCACGCTGCGTTGACTCCGGCTTCCCCGCGCAGAGCGCAACCTTGCAGGTGGATCCCGCGCACACAGCCGTCGGCAGCTATTTGCGTCTCGCCACCGAGAGCGTCGGTAGTCCGCCGAGCGCCGATCCGTTGCTCGAGCTCCGCGCGCAATTCGACGCCTGGCGTCTCGAAAACCCATGTCCCCCGGACAACACGCCGCCCACGACGCGCGACACGACTCCCGAGTCCGGCGCATGCGCGGTTGCCAGCGGCAAGTCGACGCCTGCGGGCGGGCTCCTGCTTCTCTTCGTCGTCGGCGTCGCTGCGTGGCGTCTGCGGCGGAGCCTCGAGGAGGGCCACGCGGCAGCGCGAGATCACGATGCCACGTCGTCGCTTGGCGCCCCCGGCAAGAGTCGAACTTGCGACCAATGGTTTAGGAAACCACTGCTCTATCCACTGAGCTACGGGGGCCGAAAATGGTGCGCGCGGGACTCTGGTCCGAAGCGCGGGAACGGTCAAGCGCTGGGGCGATGCGGCACCGTCTCGATCGCGCAGGATGAGCCAAGCTCGGCGGCGTCATGCTCAGCGGCGCTGCCGGCGCTGCCGAGCAGTTCGTTGACGCTGAGCACGGACTGGGCCGCCGCGCTCAGCTCGGTGTGGCTGCTCTGACCGCGTTGCTGGGCCGCCGCGCTCAGGTCGGTGTGGCGTCTTCGAAGTCCAAGCGGTGCAAGCCACTGATGCGGCAGTAGGAGCGCAGGGCAACTTCGTCCTCGCGGGTGAGGGCGACGAATTTGAGACCCGTGACGCCTTCCGCGCGGCGCACAACCTCCGCTCGGGCCTCCACGGCGTAGCCGATGGGTAGCTCGAAATAGACTTCTACGATGCTGCCAAGGTCGACTCCGAGGTCGGCGCGCAAGGACAGCCCACCGCGGGAGACGTCATGCGCGGGTGCCGGTTGCGACAGCGCGGCGGCGTCTACCATCACCGGTTGCGGCAACGGGGCACGGCGATGGGCACGGCGTTCCGCCGACTTTTTTCCGTCAGACTTGGAATCGCCATTTCCCATGTGCATTTTCCTATTCACTTTGCGTACCAGGCCGCCATTCCAACGTTTTCGGCGTTCTATGCATTCCTAGTTGCTTCCTAGCTGTGAAAAGATTTCACAGTCAGCGAGACCATTCGGTCACGGCTGCCGCGACGGTCGTGAGGCGGCGTCAGGCCATGTGGCCGGCCGGTAACAAGAAAACGCGCATGTACGTGCATGCCTTACACGCAATTTTCCGGCACGCCCGGCGCAGCGGACTATCCTCGAACGTCATGACGCGCCGGACCAATTCACGCTTCGAAGTGTGGCTGCCTGTAAAAGTAGATGCGTTGCGCGAGGGCATTGCAATCACTCACGACGCCAGTAGTACTGGCGCGCTGATGCTGACTGCAAGCACCCTCGACGAAGGTGCGCCGATCGAAGTCGCCATCAAGTTGCCCGACGAAGACGTCCCAAAGCGCGTTACCGGTCGCGTGGTGCGGGTCGAACCGAACGACGACGACCCCCATGGGCTGTGGCCCCATCGCATGGCGATTGAGTTCGACGAGGCCGTGCCGGAACTGGAATGGGTCGTCGGAGCCGCCCCGCTTTCGGAACGCAGAGAGCGCGGTCGCTGACAAGGCCCGTTGGCCGTCGATCTGCCTTCAAATCCTGGCGTTCAGAGCGTGCCGGTTGCCCGGGTCTACCGCGCCCATGCGCACTACACATCGCCCTTGCCGGGATTCCGCGTTAAGCTGCGCCCCAATGCGTCGCACTCACAGCGGGTTGAAGAGAAGCTACTGGGCGGTTGCTGGGCTGTTGCTCGCGTGCGGTGCGGGCGAGATCGGTGGAGATGGCCAGGGCGGCGCGAACGGTAGTGGTGGCGACCTGAACTTCGGCGGCTCCGGCAACGTCGCGGGCATCAACGGCTGCCCCGGCGTCGTCTGCTGCAACGGTCAAGGTGAAGTCGTTTCTGCGATCTGCAGCGGCGGCAAAGTATGCCCCGACGGCTACACGGCGGAATGCGGCAATGGGGGCTACGGCACGGGCGGCGGTAACACAGGCGGAACGGGCGGGGGCAGCACCGGCGGCAGCGGTGGCAGTACCGGGGGCACTGGAGGCGCGGCCGACGCAGCGGTCGACGCGCCGGCAGATGCGGCTGCAGGGGGCACCGGCGGCGGCACGGGCGGTACTGGCGGTGGCACGGGTGGCACCGGGGGTGGTACCGGTGGCACTGGCGGTGGCACCGGGGGTGGTACCGGTGGCAATAGCGGTACGGGCGGCGGACCTGCCGACGCCGGTTCAGGCTAGAGCGTCCAGGGGCGCTACGGATCGCGCTTTAGCGCCAGCTCGATAGCCGAGACCAGCGCAGCGGCGGAATAGGGCTTTTGTAGGAAGGCGGACACCTGCGCGGTCTCGATGCGCGAGGCGATATCCTCTTCGGTGTATCCGCTGCACAGCACAACGCGCACTAGAGGATTGTGCCGTCGCAGTTCGTCCAGCACTTCGCCGCCGGATAGATCCGGCATGGTCATGTCCAAGACCACCGCGTCGATCTGCTCCGCGTGCTCTTGGTACTGTGCGACTCCTTCACGCCCGGAATTCGCGGCAATGACCTTGTAGCCGAATTCGCGCAGCAGACTACAGGCCACCTGCAACACTGCTGGTTCGTCGTCCACCACCAGTACTGTCTCGCCGCGCAAGCCCGGCTCCACCGACGCCGGGGGCTCTGAAGCTGGTTGCAGGCGCGACGAGATCGGAAAGTAGACGCAGAATCGCGTGCCGCGCTCAGGTTCGGAAAAAAGCTCGATGGCGCCCCGGTGCGCGCGAACGATCCCCAGGGTCGCCGCTAAGCCAAGCCCGCGCCCTGTCGTTTTGGTGCTGAAGAAGGGATCGAAAACGCGCGCCGCGGTCTCCGTGGACATGCCTTGCCCGGTGTCCTCGACCTCCAAACAAACGTAGTTGCCCTCGGCGAGGTAGTCGTTGACATAGGTGGCCGCGAGGGCATCCCGCGACATCTCGACGACGCGACCGCGCACCGTAATGATTCCCGGGTCATCTCGGAGCGCGTCCGAAGCGTTCATGATCAGGTTCATGGCGACCTGTCGAACCTGAGAAACGTCGCCCTCGATGGCAGGCAGATCCTCGTCGAACTCGACTTTGAGGGTGGCGCGTTTCGAGACAATCGTCGCCAGTAGGTCCGAAATGTCCGCAACCAGTCGGATCAGGTCGACCGGCCCGATGCGCACGGAGCCGCGACCCGCGTAGGTCAACATTTGCCCGGTGAGGTCCGCCGCGCGGCGCGTGGCGGTTTCGATCGCGTCGACACAATGCGCTGCTTCAGATCCCGGGGCGAGTTGGATTTTCGCCAAGCTGGCGTTTCCCGCGATCGCGGCCAGCAGATTGTTGAAGTCGTGGGCGACGCCGCCCGCCAGCAGTCCCAGGCTCTCAATCTTTTGCGCGTGTGCGATCTGAGTTCGAAGGCGGCCGACTTCAGCTTCGGCCGTTTCCGCGTCGCGCCGGTCCGTGATGTCGATGAACGTGACGACGGCGCTGGTCGCCGCGTTGGTACTCGGATCCAGCACCGGGACCGCGCGGAAGACCGCCCACGCGATGCTGCCGTCGGGGCGGCGCACTCCGATCACTCGCGCCGGCTGGGGCGTGCCGGTCGCAAGCGCTCGGCTGACTGGGTAGTCTTCAACGGGGCACGGGCTGCCGTCTTCGTTTAGCGTCTCGACTGCGAAGTCCGTCGTGTAGCGTTGGGTCAGATCGTCCAGGCGCAGACCCAGCACGCGTAGTGCTTCGACGTTGGCGCGCAGGATCGCGCCGTCCGCCGCCACGTGCACGATGCCGCCAGGCATGGCCTCCAAAATGCGGCGCGTCAGTTCGCGTTCGCGTTCCAGTTGCTCACTAGCGGACGGCTCCTCAGAGCAAGCGTTCATGGGCAGATCGCTGCAATCTAGGCGATCTGGTCACGATTGGGTGGCTCAAATCGCCTGCCGCCCAAATGCGCTTGCCGTCGACAACACGCCTTGCCGTCGCTAAGTTGCTCAGTGCATGGGTCACGCCGCTCCACGTCCCCCGACACCGCGCCCCCCCGGCGAGCCCGGAGAGTCCGATCCGCGCCCGTCTTGGCGGGGTTGGCTGACCCTGACGGTGCTCCTGGCGTCGTTCTGGGGCTGGCAGTACTTCGCGGGTCAGAAAGACGAAAAGCCGCCAGTTTCGTACTCCGCCTTTTACAAGATGGTGGAGCAGGACCAACTTGAGAGCGTCACGCTCCAAGGCACCCGGGTGACTGGCGTGCTCAAGAGCGAGCAGTCCGTCGACGGCGTCCGCGTCAAGAAGTTCCAAACCTCGCTGCCCGTCATCGAAGACCGTGAACTCATGCCGCTGCTCCGCGGCAAGAGTGTGAAGGTCGACGTACGCAGCGAAGAGCAGCCCATGGCGCTGCAGCTCTTGCTGAGCATCCTGCCGTGGGTGTTGATCATCGGCGTGTGGATCTGGCTCTCGCGCCGCGCCCAGAAAATGATGGGTGGCGGCAATCCCTTCGGCGGAATGCTCAAGGGCCGCTCGCGCCGCTTCGTACAAGAAGGCGAGGTCAAAGTGACCTTCGAAAACGTCGCAGGCTTGGGTCCCGCCAAGCAGGACTTGCGAGAAATCGTCGACTTTCTCAAAGAGCCGGAGCGCTTCCGTCGTCTGGGCGGCAAAGTCCCCCGCGGCGTCTTGCTGGTCGGACCACCCGGCACGGGCAAGACGTTGCTCGCTCGCGCGGTCGCGGGGGAAGCCGGAGTGCCGTTCTTCTCGATCAATGGGTCGGAGTTCATCGAGCTTTTCGTGGGTGTCGGCGCGTCCCGGGTGCGAGAGCTGTTCGAAGAGGCCAAGAAGGTCGCGCCAGCCATCGTCTTCATCGACGAGATCGACGCCGTGGGGCGTTCGCGGGGAGCAGGCCTTGGCGGTGGCCATGACGAGCGCGAGCAAACTCTGAACCAGCTGCTTTCCGAAATGGACGGGTTTTCGCGGAACGACCTCACCATTGTGCTGGCGGCAACTAACCGCCCGGATGTGCTCGACTCGGCCCTGCTGCGCCCCGGTCGATTTGACCGGCGCGTGATCGTGGACCGACCGGAATTGGCCGCGCGGGAAGCGATCTTGCGGGTGCACACCCGGGACAAACCTCTGGGGCCTGACGCAAACCTGCAAGAGATGGCACAAACGACACCTGGGTTTTCCGGTGCGGATTTGGCCAATCTCGTCAACGAAGCCGCTCTGACCGCCACCCGGCGCGGGGCGCAAACCATCGACGCTCAGGACTTCCGCAGCGCATTCGACAAAGTGGTGCTGGGCGATCCTCGCGAGACGAAGCTGGACCCCAAAGAAAAAGAGCGTGTCGCGGTCCATGAGGCTGGTCACGCCGTGGTTGCGCACTTCTCTCCGGGCGCCGAGGCATTGCAGCGTGTCAGCATCATTCCGCGCGGCATGGCTCTCGGTGTCACACAACAGACACCGGCCGGTGAGCGGCACCTCATGACTCAGGAAGAGCTGGAGAGTCGAGTGCGCGTCTTGATGGGGGGCTACGCCGCCGAGAGTGTCGTACTTGACGGGATCTCGAGCGGTGCCGCAAACGACCTACAGAAAGCCACGGATATTGCGTTCAAGATGGTTGCGCATTTCGGTATGAGCGAGCGTGTCGGCCCGGTCTATCACGAACACAAAACGGAGCATCCGTTTTTGGGCCAGGTGCTAGCGACAGAGGGTGGCACCAGCGACGCAACGGTGCACGTGATCGAACAGGAAACTCGGGAGTTCCTGGGGCGTGCCGTAGAAGGTGCCAAGCGTCTGGTGCGGGAGCGTCGTGATGCCCTGGAGCGGTTGGTGGCTGCCTTGATGCAAGAAGAGACTCTGGAGCAGAGCCAGCTGCTGGAGATTCTGGGCCCCTCGGTCGAAGAGCCCCCGGAGCGCCCCGCGCTGGTCAGTGGAGGCGCCGG
>CBDUPW010000221.1:0-12172 GCA_965369205.1 uncultured Polyangiaceae bacterium
ACCGCACTCCCGAGCCAAGGTGCCCGTGGACTCACACGGCGCCGCGCACACGCGTGCGGTACAAGATCACGAGGAACAGCGGGCCGCCCACCAGGGCGGTGACGGCGCCCACGGGAGGCTCTGTGCCGAGGTAGTGAAACGCGACCCGCGCAGCCAGATCGCAAAATACCAGCGTGGATGCGCCTAGTAACATGGCGGCGGGGATCAGGCTGCGGTGATCGGGGCCGAGCATGCGGCGGGCGGCATGCGGCACGATCAGTCCCACGAAGCCAATCAGGCCCGTCAAGCTCACGATGGCGCCGGTGACCGCTGATGCGGCGAAGAATACTCGCCGCTCCAAGTTTCGGACGTTGATGCCAAGGTGCTGCGCGGGTTCGCGGCCCAGGGACAAGATATTGAGGCGGCCCGCGTCGAGCACGATCATCGTGATGCCCAGGGCCACCCAGATGGCACACGCGATCAGCTGCGCGGTGGACGGCACATCCAAAAAGCCCATCAGCCAAAACAGCAACTCTTGGGCTTTGGATGCGCTGACCAGGGTCTTGATGAATGTGATCAGACTCGCGAAGGTGGCGTTGACGATCACACCAGCGAGCACGATCGTCGTGCCGCTCACTTCGCCGCCGGCGCGTGCGATGGCGTAGACCAGCAAGGTCGCAAACAGCCCGCCCACCATCGCGGCGGCAGGCACGACTGCGGCGCCCAGTAGCGTGAAGGCGCTCGCGCCGGCAACGATGGCCAACGTGGCGCCCGCGGCGGCGCCCCCGGAGACGCCCAGAACGTAGGGGTCGGCCAGGGGGTTGCGTAGCAACGCCTGGAAAGCAACGCCCACGACCGCCAGCGCGCCCCCCGCCAACGCCGCCAATAGGACCCGCGGCGCCCGCGCGCTCCACAGGATCACTCCGTCCAGGCTGTTCGGGTCGTCGATGGCGCGGCCCACATCGATGGCGTGGGCGCCGAAACTGACCGCAGAAACGACGGATAGCAGCAGCAAGAGCAGTAGCGCGCCGGCGATGACCGAAAGCCGTCGCACGGGCGCTAGCTCGCCTGGGTTTGCCCGCGCGTGCTGTTGCGCGCGTGCAGGATGCGCAGACCGTCGAGGGTCAAATGCTCGTCGACGGACTGTACCGAACGCGTATGTCGCGAAATCAACGCCGCGAGCCCCCCGGTGGCAATGACGTCGCAGGGGAACCCCAGCTCGGCGGTGATCTTGTCGACCAGGCCGTCGACCAGGGAGGCGTAGCCGTTGACGACGCCGGATTGGATCGCGTGGGTCGTGTTCTGGCCCACCACGCGGGGTGCTTCGGCGATCTCGATACGCGTTAGCTTGGCGGCGTTGCCGAGCAGAGCGTCCAGGCTCACCTGAATGCCGGGCACGATCACGCCTCCAAGGTACTCGGCTTTTGGCGAGACGCAGTCAAAGGTGGTGGCCGTGCCGAAGTCCACCACGATCACTCCAGCGTGCACGCGATCGTACGCCGCCACGGCGTTGACGATGCGGTCCGCGCCGACGTCCTTCGGATTGTCGTAGACGACAGTGATGCCGGTATCCAGGCCCGGGCTGACGATCAACGGACCGTGACCGAAGACGTGTTGGATCGCGAGGGCCATGACGTCAGTCAGCGGTGGGACCACGCTTGCCAGGATTGCAGACTCAACGCGTTTGGTGTCGAGCCCATGCAACGTGAGCATCTGGTGCAGCAGCACGCCGTGCTCGTCGGCGGTGCGACCGCGTACGGTGGAGAACCGAAAGGTGCGCACGAGCTGACGGTCGTCGTAGATCCCAAAAACGACGTTCGTATTGCCTATGTCGACGACGAGAAGCACGGGCGGCACTCTACTCTATTGCGTGGCCCATCGCGCCGTCACCGCGCGGCCATCCCGTGGCCCGGTCTTCTCAGCGGCGGGTCTGGGCTTTGTGGATGCGGTCTCCTTGGGCTAGCGCCCGCCACTTCCCTTCCGCGCGCCCCACCCAGGCGTAGTCCCCGTCCAGGTGGGGGAAGGGCCCCAGGGTGACAAACAGCTGGCTGGAGCCCGTATCTCGGCCCGAAAGCGCCATGCCCACGGAGAGGGCATCGAAAGCGACCGGGGACGTCTCACAGCGCAGCGCGTCCCGCGCAGCGCCGCCGAATCCATCCGCACCCGGGTCGCCAAACTGCACCACGAAACCGGGCACGACGCGGTGGAAGAGGATGCCGTCGTAGAAGCCTGCCTCGACCAGGCTCGCGATGCGCGTGACCGTCACCGGCGCGATGTCTGCATCGAGGGTCAGGTTCAGTGGCCCCACGTCCGTGTCCAGGCGGATCTGGATCGCGCCGGCACGCAGGGCGACGAGCTCTGCGGGCGCGACGCCGGGGCTCGCAGTCTGGCAGCGCTTGTTGCGATCGCCGAGCAACTGCAGCGCTTTCTCCGCTGCGGCTCGCAGCGTCGGCGCAGAGCTCTTGCAGTCTTTCTCGATCTCCGGCTTGAGGCGCATCAGCTGCAATGCGCCTGCGGCGGCGATCAGGCTTTGACGGATCTCCGTTGCGTCCGGAGCACGCTGCTTGGTGAAGGCGCGCTGCAACGCTTCGACCACATCGGCGTGGGGCGCCACATCGCGCGGCGCATCGTCAGAGCCTTCCGCTGCGCGCGCTGGCAAAGCCGACGCCCGCGCGGGGTAGGCGCTGAGGATTTGGGCGGCCGTTGCCACGGTGCCGTCTTGGTCCGCCTCGAGGGCCGCGGCCAATACGGTATGGGCACGACGAACTTCGGGATGGCCCGCGAGTAGCTGCAGTGCGGCCTGGCGCACGCGCGGCTGCTTTGAGTTTGACAGGGCAAACCACGCCTGTTCGCGCGCTCCTTGGAGCTTGCCGCGCTCGAGGACTTTCAGCACCGCAAGGTCCCGGATGGGCGCGTCTTCGCCAGGCTGACACTGCACCAGTTTTTCGTAGCGGTGGTTTTGCCCGGCGCGGGCCGCAGCGGCGGTACAGTGCAAAATCTCCACCCGCCGCCGGTGTTTCGCCTTCTCGCCGGGAAGCGGCAGCGCTTCGAGGCGTGACAAGACTTCGGTGGCTTCTTTTGGCGGCGAGTTCATCGCTTCCAGAGCGGTGATCAAGATCCCCCAGTGCTCGCTCATCAACGCGGCTTCAGTGAGGCGCTCCGGCGTGCTGAGGGCGTCCAATACTCGCACCAAAGCCTCGCTGCCGGCCGCACGCTTGCCTAGATCCCGAGCGGCGTCCGCGCGCTCGCTCGATTGCAGATCTGAGCGCAGCGCGAGTTTCTCCAGATCCGCCGTCGCGGCGTCCCCCGCGCGCCCCAAGCTGCGCACGGCGAAGGAGCGCGCGTCGCCGCGCTTGTCGAGAGCGCCGCGGGCCACCTCGCGCAGACGATTCTCCACGGGTTCTGGCAGCGGGCCCAAGCGCGAAAACGCGAACAGGGCATGGGTCAGTGGGGCATCGGGATCGCTGGCCGCATTGAGCAGCGCAACGATGGACGCGTCGTCGAGCCGCTTGTGTTTGGACGCAAGGCGTCCCAGGGCCAGCGCGGCCGCCTCGGCGCGGGGCTTGGGGCCAGTGAGCCAAGTGCGCAACGTGGCTTCGGCTTCTTGGCTGCCACAGCGCCCAAGGGCATCGGCCAGGGCCGTGACTGGATCGAATAGCGGCGGCTGCGGGGCGTCGTGCATTGGGCCGGCCGCCAGGGATGCGGCCCGCTGCACCAACGCGCGTACCGTGGCAATTTCCCGCCCTTTGCAGCCATAACCCAAGCCGTAGGCCGCCCAACTCAGCACCGCCCCGTCTTCGTCCGCCAGCATCTTTGCCAGAAGATCGAGGGCCTTGTCGTCGGCGATCCGTGCGAGCGCGCGTGCCACTTTGCGGCGCTGCACCACGTCGCGGCTACTCAGCAAGTCGGGAGAGAGCGCCGAGGTTTGACGCATATGCTCTGCGCGTAGAACCGTCGTCGGTGCCCGGCTTGCGGAGGCTCCGGGTGTGGCGCTGGCCGAAGCGCTGGCGCTGGCCTGGGTGCCGCCCGTCGTTTTGCCCCGGCAACTGTCGCAGCCTGTCAGCAGAGTCACGAGACTCAGTGCATACAGCGTCCCTGCCCTCACCGCTGCGCCTGTAGCCCAAGGGTTGCCGTTCGGTCCAGGGCGAAGCTCAAATGTTCCCGCACAGATCGCAAACCACGCCGCAGGGGGTCTTTGGGTGGAGAAGGTGCGCCCACGCCGACAACGCTGGCGCCAAAGTGACGAAAGCAGCGTAGCGCCCGAGGCAGATGCCAGTCACACGTCACGATTGCAGCGTGCCGTACCCCAAGGCGTTCGAAGCCCGCGACAACGTAGCGCGCGTTCTCGAAGGTGCTCAGGCTACACAACTCCGTGACCACGGCTTCAGGCTCGACTCCGAGCGCTTCGACGATGCGCGCTAGCGCTGTCGCCTCGGCGTGGCCAGCCCAGCGCCGCCCGCCGCTGGTGATCAGAAAGCGCGCATCCGAATCCAGGAAGTGCGCCGCTGCGGCGTGCGCGCGGCGTTGGCCAGAAGCTTCGATGCGGCAGCCAAGCAGCACGACGGCATCGACAGAGGCGGAGGTCAGGAAAGCCACAGCGGGAAGTCCAAGCCGGCCCGCGCGGCCGGCTGCGTGCATGGATACATCGCCCTCGGCCCCGAGGGAAATTCCCAATGGCGGCGCCGGCGGGCATTTCGCGATAGCGTCTCCAGTCCGTGAAACGCGCCCCGTTACTCCTGTGTATCGTGATGCTTGCCGCGCTCCTGTTGGTGCGGGCGGAGCCCGCACGCGTCGCAGGGCCGGCCAAGTTGGAGCGCGACAGACGCGCGCGCCTGATACACGCGGACGTTGAAGAGACGTCGTGTTCCGTACGCGCGCTCGCGCTGCCCACGGGTGCGCCACCCGCGCTGAGCTGCAGAGAGGCGCGACGTATCATTGCGGAAGTGCAGGGCAAACTCGCCGCACCGGCGCAGACGCCCAAAGCAGAAGCGTTCGCCGAGTCCCTGACCGGGTGGCTCGACCCCCATGGGCTGTGGTCGGCCGCTCCGGATTCTCCGGTTCGCGCGCGGATCCGGCAGGAGGCGGCCGCGCTGCTCGCGGAGATCGAAGCCCCCGCACGCAACGGAGAAACCTGCGTTGCCGCAGCGCGCCTGGGCGCAGCTGTGCGGACGTGGGTCGACGTGCTGCGCACTCACTTCCGTGACGCGCCCGCGCCAAGGGACGGGGCCAGCGCGCGCAGCGTCTTCTTGCTTGCTGCAGAAGCTGTATACGAAGACGATCCGGTGCGGCGCCCCGCCAAACAGTTGGCTGCAGATCTGGGTGCACGGCATAAAGCCTTCGCGCGGCAGCATGTCGCTTCGTCCGCAGCTTCGGCGGCGCCCGCGCGCTTCTTCCCGGAGATGTCCCTGCGCCAATGGCAAGCCGTTGTGCTTTCGGCTGCCGTGCGCGCCTATGTGCCCCTGGTGGACCCACACGGGCAGTGGGCGCCCCTGGATGAAGAATGGTCGCTGTATGCCGGGGATTTCAGCTTGGATTTGGGTCCACGGCTGTGGGGCCGCATGCTGCGCAGCGCCTTGGGCGTGCGCGTCGTGGATGAACCGACGCCGCCCTTGGAAGTTGGGGACCTTGTGCTTGCGGTGGGCGGTGTGCCGACGGTGGGCATGAGCGTGGAGCAGGTAGAGCAACTGTCCCGCCTCGAGCCTGTGGGCGGCGAGAGCGTGCGCGAGGTCGTCGTGTGGCGCGCCCAAGACACTGCTCTCAAGACGCTGACGGTGCCCATCGGCGTCCCCACGCCGGCAACGGACGAGGGGCCGAGTTTTGAGGCCGAGCGAGTGCCCTACGCAGGCGGGTCGATCGCCGTGGTCACCATTGCGGACGTGCCCGATGGCCTGGGTGTGGAGTTGGCGAATTGGCTGAAAGCCGCACGGGAAGATCCCGAGCCGTTGCTCGGAGTGCTGCTGGATCTGCGCGGCAACGGTGGTGGGTCTATTGACGGAGCTTCGTCGGCGGTGGGTGTCTTCTTGCCCGGGGCGGTTAGCTTTCCACTGCGACGCCGCGGCGGTGCGGTCGAAGTGCAGCGCGCATGGACGCCCGATCCAGACGCGCGCTGGGCGGGACCGGTGGCGGCACTGGTGGACGGTTACACCGCTAGTGCAGCGGAAATGATCGCCGGCGCGCTTTCGGTCTATCGGCGCGGTCCCGTGCTGGGCGCGCGTACCTTTGGTAAGGGTTGCATCCAGGAATACTTCGACGACCAGTCCGGCAAAGGCGTGCTGCGCCTGACGACGATGGTGTTCGCGTTGCCCGACGGGCGCCCGCTGCAAGGCACCGGACTGCTGCCGGACCACGCGCTGCCGGTGCCCAGCCCCCGCCACGGTGAGGCGGGGTTAGCGGCATCGCTGCCGGGCTGGCAGGGCCCGGACGTGCGCACTTCGGTCCAACCGGGTCCGGCATGGCCCAGTGCCGCGGGGCGCTTCGGGCCTTGCGCGGATGGCGTGGTTTGTCGAGCATTGAGCCGGTTGGGCAAGCCAAACCGCCCGATTCGCGCTGCCAGAGCCACGAACGGCGGCGCGCCGCGGCGCGCTTCGGCCCCCAGGCCCGTCCAGAAATAGTCTCGCCAGCCAGCGGATCCTGGCTCTGGCCAAGTGCAAGTTGCCCGGGGCTGGCGAGTGGTCTACACGACCCGTCAGTAGCTTGATTGCTCGGCGAGCCCCGCCGGGCGGGCGCACAGACCGCGCCCGAGGTTGTCGTGGTTCCCCCGTCGTCCCGCTCGAAAACAGATACCGACGAGTCCAAGAGCAAAGCGTCTCGTCGCACGAAGACCCGGACGCGCCGCCCCAAAGATGGCGACGCGGCGGCCTCGCGCAGCGAGACTGCCACTGCAGCGCGTTCTTCAAGCTCCTCGGCAAAGCCGAAACCGCCCCGGGCCACGCCACCGCCGCCGCCGGACGAGCACGAACCCGAGCTCCACGACGTGGAGCTCGATGAGGCGCGCATCGATCCAGACGCCGCGAAGGTGGTCCGCCGTCTCGTTCGACACGGGCACGAGGCGTACTTGGTTGGCGGCTGCGTGCGCGATCTTCTCGTCGGCCAATCGCCAAAGGACTTCGATGTTGCGACCAGTGCTCGGCCGGACGACGTGCGTCGCCTGTTTCGGAACTCGCGCATTATCGGGCGCCGGTTTCGCTTGGTGCACGTGCTGTTCTCCGGCGGCAAGGTCATCGAAACGGCAACCTTCCGACGACCACCCCAGGAACAGGACAGTCGGGACGGCGAGGATCTGCTGATCCGAAACGACAACGTCTTCGGCGAAGCCCACGAGGACGCCGAGCGACGCGACTTCACCATCAACGGGCTCTTCTACGACATCGAAGAGTGCCAGGTGCTCGATTGGGTCAAGGGCATGCCCGACATCCGGCGCCGCGTCGTGCACACCATCGGCGATCCGGTGGTTCGATTCCAAGAAGACACGATTCGGATCTTGCGCGCCATTAAGTTCAGCGCGCGGCTGGACTTCGGCATCTCACCGGACGTGTATGACGCCATCGTGCAGTGTCGCGGGACGCTCTCCATGGCCGCGCGACCCCGGTTGTTCGAGGAAGTGTTGCGCCTCATGCGCGGAGGCGCCTGCCACCGCAGTATTTGGCTGGCATGGGAGACCGGCGTCCTGGACGTGGTGCTGCCCGAGCTTTCTGCCTATTTGTCCGATGAAGACGCAAGTGCGCGGGAGACTTGGGGGCTCCTGTCGCGGGTGGATGCACGCACCCGCGAAATTGGGCGCCCCCTCGATGACGTGGTGCTGTTCACAAGTTTGTTGCTCGGCCCCATCCGCGAAGCCTGTTTCGGCGAGCGCGACCGCGTGTCCGCCGCTTACGAGTTCTTGGAGCCCGTTGTGGACCGCCTCAACGTGCCCAGGCGCATTGCGGACGCCATACGACGCGTGATTGCCATCTTGCCGCGGCTTCAGGCGGGCAAGACGGGCCGCTTCTCCAAGACGCCGCTGTATCCCCTTGCGCTGGAAGTGCTGGCGCTCGCCGATCAGAATGCCGGCCACGATGCGCCCATGGGCGCGCGCGCGGAGTTGCCACCCAAGCCTCGCCGACGCCGGCGCCGACGTCGTCCCGCGTCCGAGGACGGCTGATGACGAAGCAAACCGATCCAGTCGCCGCCGCCAGCGCGACGCCCGAGGACGGTTGATGGCGAAGCAGACGGACCCAGTCGCCGCGGCGCGTAAGACGTTGCTCGAAGGCGTTGGAAAGGAAGTCGCCGCGTCATTTCCCGGCATCACGCGTCTGGGCGGCCAGATCGTAGCGGCTTTGTACCTCGCTGACGTGCCCTGCAGCATGGACGAATTGGCCGAAGAGCTCGGGCGCTCCAAGAGCAACATCTTCACGAACCTGCGGGCCCTGGAGGCGGCAGAAATCGTTTCCCGCAGCCGCGAACCGGGTGCGCGTCACGATCGCTTCGCGCTCCGCGGCGCCTATCCGGATGTGATCATCGGCGCGTACATCACGCGTCTGCGTCGAGTCGTGGTCGACAAGCGCAGCTTGGTGAGCCGAAGCCTGGCCTTGCTCGGCGACGCAAAAGGCCCCGAAGCTGACCGCATCCGTGCTCGCCTCGCAGATCTAGGTCGAAAATACTCCTTGTTTGGAGAGTTCTTCGACATGCTGCTCCCCGGTGGCGAAGGCCCCATGGACCTCGAGTCCCTGCTGAACAAGGTCCCCAAGCAGCTGATCGCGACCCTGGCCGGCTTGGCCCGCGCGGCGGTGGATTTCAGCGCCAAACGCAAATCGGGTTGAGCCCAAGTGGCCCCTGCCGCGGGTCTCGGCTTTAGTTTGTCAACTCTACGCGCAGCAGCTTCTTGCCCAGGAACAGGTAGTCGCCCTGGTTGAGCTCGCGGTCAGCCTTGATACGCACGTAGGTGCCGTTGCGGCTGTCGTGGTCTGTGAGCGTGAACTTGCCGTCGTTTTCTTCGACCGAGCAGTGTTTGGCGGACATATACACGTCGCCCGGGAAATTCAGATCCCCGTCTTCGCGACCGATGCGCAGAACGCTTTCACGCGCGCAAACCGTCATGCCCAGAGCTCCCGCTTCGAGCACCTGGTGCACCCGAAACGCGCTCGGGTATTTGGGCGACGAGTAGAACATGGTGCCTTCTGGGTCGGCCCCGTCGCTGGCTTTCGGCGTGGGATCCACGCGGAACAGCTGTTCGCCGGCGATGAACGAGTCGCCGGGCGAGATCTCGATGCTGCCGCGGATGCGGATATAGACGCCGTTTAGCGAGCCTTCGTCGCGCACGACGAGCTTGTCGCTGCGATACAGGAAATTGGCGTGCTTCGGCGAAATGAAAGCGTCGTCGCTGAAGCCGTCCAGATCTCCGTCTCGGCCGATGATGTGCTGCTCTGCGTTGAGGTGAAAGCTCACCCCCTCCATGTCTTGGGCGCGGATCAGGACCAGGCGTGCTTTCGCCGGGTCCTGCAGGTCGCTGAAGAACTTGGTCTGCAGGTGCAGGATGTACTCCGGAACTGGCGTGCCACAGCGCCCACAAAACTTGTGTCCACTCGGGACGGGCGTCATGCATGACTCGCAAACGTAGTTCCTGGCTTGGTCCATCAACTCCTCCTCGGTGAGCCCGGGTGGGGGGCTCGGGGCGCGACCCTCCGCGGGGACCGTGCCCCGGGAGACTCGATCAATTTGCGGCGCTTGGGAACGGGCGATTTCAACCGGAGCCGCAGTAACGGGGCGTTTTCCGGCGTCGGGATCGTAAGCAATCGTGACTTCTTCGGGATCTTGTAGCGGTTCGGCAGGCGGAACGCTCAATTTCTGTGCGCTGGAGAGCGACGCAGAAAGGGATCCAGAAAGCGCTAGAGGGCGATCACAGCGCGGGCATGCGGCCATGCCCATCGGGCAGTACCCATCGCACCCTCCGCAGACGATCCCCAGTTCCAGCGCCGCCTCGACCATGTAGAGGCAAGAACCTACACCGAGAACTGCGAAATGGCGACGATTCTGGGGCTACTGGATGAACGTCAATCGGCTCTCGACATCGAAGAAGCCCTTGGCGCTGACCAGGCGAAACACGACCGTCTCGGTACAGGTGTTCACGTCGACTTGGCCGAAATCCCGAGAATCGTAGGGCAGTAGCCGGTTGTCGCTGAGCAGGAAGACCTTGCCAGGCTCGACCTTCGTCTTCACGGACCGGGGCATCAATCCGTGTCCGCCCACACCTCCGCGCATGTGCAGGTGTCCGCCGAGGACCTCCATGGAACACCCCTGTTCGATTTCGGAGCGTGTGGTCGGATGCAACACCGTAAACTTCGGGGCATTGCAGGCCTCCTCGGTCGCCGCCGCGCGATCATTGACCTGAACCGTTTGACCCTCGACAGCGACGTTGTCCCCGACCTCGGCGATGATCCGCCCGATCACCACGCGTTCGGGCGCGTCGGGCTCAGGGCAGACAACCAGGTCGCCGAACTTTGGCTTCGTTAGCCGCCACAGAATGATCGTGTCTCCCCCACGCAGACTGGGTGCAATCGACGCTTCTAGGTACGGGTCGTTCAGCGGGACTGTCCACCATCGGATCGCCACGGCGCGGGCCACACCAACGAGGGCGCCGACGATGATGGCCGTCCAGAGCAGGAAGCGCAGCACTTTTCGCATGAATGAGCTTTCGCTCTCAGCTTAGCGTAGCTGGCCCCGATGGGCATTTTCGCTGCACTTCAGGGCGCAGGGCAGCCACCCGCGGGCGGCACTTCGGCGGGGCTGGCGCCCTCGGCGATCAACTTGGCGGTGGCGAATACCGAGCGCCAGCGGTCGAGGCGTGTGAACTCTGCTCGGCCGAGGGTGTGCTCGCTGCCGTCCATGGCGGCGCGGGAGATGACGCCGACGACTTCGCTGCCATTGGAGCTCATGGCGGGGCCGCCGGAATCCCCCGGGCAAATCGACGCGGTCAGACGGAACCGGCTGTCCAAGATATCCGCGACCGTGCCGCCCACACGCTGTCGACGGCGAATGGCGTCGGCGCTCAGTGCGCAGCGTCCAAAGCCGACGGGCTCCACGGCTTCGCCACTGCCCGGTCCGTCGTCTAGGCGCGGCGTCACCGTAGCGACGCCGATCAGCTTGCGTTCGAGCACCAGCACCGCAATGTCGCCAATGCCCGCAGCGTGCCCGCAGGGCGGTGCGACGATGGCTTTCACTCCGACTTCGCCCCAGGGCAGATCGTCACCTCCGAGTTCGACCCGCACGCTGCTGGCAGCGACGTCGTGCTCCACGAACTCACCGAAGCTGTTGCGTTCGCTGACGCAGTGATGCGCGGTCAGCACTTGGTCCTCGCTGATCAGCGTACCGGAGCAAGTCACTTTGCCCGCAACGATGCGCACGACGTAGTCGTCTTCCCGCGCGAGGGCGAAGGGGATCGTGGGCGGCGTCCGGCCCCCGTTGGCCAACGACGCCGGCGACGTGGGCGGCTCGCTCTTTGAACTCACGCGGAACGGTTTGAGACCGGAGCAGGCCGTCGACAAAGTCGCTGCCACCGCGACGGCGGCGGGAATGAGAGACGAGCGCGCCGACCGGCGGCGGTTCATTGACTCGAATGCTCCAAGGCGACTTCTCGTACGGCGATGCGGTAGGCGATCAGGGCGCGATTGGGTTCGAGCAGGTGGTCTTGTACGCCGAGGCGGACCATCTCCGACAGCACACGCAGGCGGCGTTCGCCCCGGGCCACGATGGACCGCGAGCAGCCTTGCTCAGAACAGGCGCGCAGGGCCTTCTTTTGGGCATCGAGGGCGACCGTGGCGTTGCCCAGCTCGGTGAGCGCGCGGGCATGGGCGTCGGCGACGACGGCGCGTTCCTTCACTGGCTCCGGTGCGCGTTCCAGGGAGGCGGCGGCGAGGCCCGGCGCGCCCTGAGACAGGTATTCATCGGTCAGCTGCACCAGCGCCGTGTGGTCATTGGGCGCGTGGCTGACGCGGGCTTCCAAGGCGTCGAGCTCGGCCCCGGAGCGTACCCCGGTCAGGGCGGGTCCGGCCGGCGTGGTGCCGGTCGCGGCGAGCCAGGTGCCTGCCGCTGCGAGCATCGCCGCCGCTGTCCAACTTAAATCCCGCATTCCGACCAATCCCGAACAGACATCCGCACTATCGGGAAGTTCCCGCCTAAATCCTTCGACCCATAAAAACTCACCAGATTGGGTGATCTT
>CBDUPW010000222.1:0-12112 GCA_965369205.1 uncultured Polyangiaceae bacterium
GGACGACAGCGGCCACGGCGACGCGGGGAAAAGCTCATGAGCGAAAAAGACGACCTGCTGCCCGAGCCCGCGGAACGACTGCTTGCGGAGTGGCCCATCCCAGAGCCAAGCGACGAGGTTTGGGAAGCGCGCGCGCTGGCCATCGAAGCGGCCATGGCGGACGCCGGCGAAACGAGCGGTATCAGCGACGACGCGCTGCTTGCGGCGCCGCTGCCGGCAGAGCCCGGCGAAGGCGGTGAAGCTGACGTAGAGCCTGAGCCCGCGCCCATGAGCCTGGCGGAGCTCGCGCGCCAAAGCATTGGGGACGGAGCCGCCTCCAAAGACGAAGACTTCGCACGCGACGCGCTTTCCGTCGCGTCTCAAGCACGCGCCAGTCAGCCGGTGATCCCCGCAAGCGTGCGCGCGGAAGCCGCACGCATCGCCATCCGCAACAAACCCGCCGAGGCCGTAGCCACGCCAACACCGACGCTCAGCAGCGCATCGGTTCCGCCGCCCGCGTCGCCTTCCCGCGCGCCGTGGATTGCGTCCGCGCTCCTACTCAGCGGGCTAGTGATCGCCGTGGCGATCGTGTGGCGCGCGCGCACGCCCCAAGATCCGATTGCGTTCATGCCCAAGACGGCTGAGACGCCCGCTGCCGTTGCGGCGGCGCCGGAGTCGACTGCGGGCGCGGATCCCGAAGCCATGACTTTTGATCAGCTTCCGGGGGAAACCAAAAACGGCACGCCCGCTGCGGCCGGCGGCAAGGCGCCCCGCGCCGCGGGGGGCGCCGGAGCTGTGGCCAAGGTCGAAGACCCAGCCCCGGCGGCGGCGGATCCAGATCCCCCCGCCCCGAACGCGGCAGCAAAACCCGGGCCCGACGAAGACGAAAAGGGTCTCAAGCCGGCGGCGAGCCCCACGGACGTGCCGCAGAAACCCTCGAGCGGAGCCGTCAACGCGGCGATTGGATCCGTGCTGGGCGGGGCCCGCGCCTGTTTGGCGGGTCACAAGGAACCCTCCCGAGCCACCCTGACCTTTGGCTCCGACGGCCGCGTGCAGTCCGTCGCGGTCGCGGCGCCCGCGGGCGGAACGGCCGCGGAAGGGTGCATTCGCGCGGCCCTGTCGCGGGCACGGGTGCAGCCCTTTTCCCGGCCGACCTTCAGCGTCGGGGTGACCGTCCGACCCTAGGATCCCGGCTCCGGGCGGGGCCCGGGAACCCTCCGCGCACGCATCCGCCGCCGTCCGGGCCTCGATTCGAACCGATCACCCCGAAAACGACGTACTTCCCGCAAAAAGCGCGTTGACAGACCCCAGTCCGTCTTTCATAGTCCCGGCCCCTTTTACCGGGACGACCCCGGGGCCCTGACACAGAGGATTTTGCAAGATGGTTTCGTCCACACGACAGACCGAGCGCCGCCGGGAGCTCAAGAGCAACAAGCTTGGGCGCGCCCAACGCCGCGCACGCGTTCAGGCGGGCACGCCCGCATTCCCAGTTCATCCCGAGGGCTACGACCCCAAGGCCGCGGACGCCAAGAAGCCCGCGCCCAAGACTGTTTGAGGACTTAGAACCATGGCTAACCACGCTTCTGCTGAGAAACGCAATCGTCAGCGCCTCGTGCGCACAGAGCGCAACCGCGGGGTGCGCAGCACCGTGCGCACCGCCGTCAAGAAGGCGCGCGCCGCCATCGCGGAGGGCGACAAGACCGCAGCCGCCCCGCTGGTGTCCCGGGCGTCCAACCTGCTGGCGCAAGCCGTCTCCAAGGGCATCGTGCACCGGAACACCGGCGCCCGCACGACGTCCCGGATCAACAGCGCGCTAGCCAAGCTGGGCTGATTTCGGGCTCCAAGGGGCTCGCGTGCTAGGATGCCGCGGGCCCGCGGAAGTTCGTGCGCCCCGCGCGTGGCGAGCGAAAATGACCGACGACGAAGGGGAAATCAACGCGCTGCTCGGCCAGACGGTTGCCGGCAAGTACCGCGTCGAGGGCGTGCTCGGTCGTGGCGGCATGGGCGCCGTCTACGCCGCAACCCACCTCGGCATCAACAAACGGGTCGCCCTCAAATTCTTAGATCGGGAAGCCGCCCGGGATGAGGACTCCGTCGCACGCTTCCAGCGGGAAGCCGAGGCCGCCAGCGCCGTAGAAAGCGCCCACATCGTTCAGATCTTCGATTCCGGCACCCACGACCGGCAGCCCTATCTGGTGATGGAGCTGCTGTCGGGGGAAGACCTGCGCACTCGGCTCAAACGCGACAAGCAGCTCTCCATCTCAGACGCCGTGCACGTCATCGCCCAGGTACTGCGTGCCCTGGCTCGGGCCCATGCGGCGGGCATCGTGCATCGCGATCTGAAGCCCGACAACGTCTTCCTGTGTCGTCGCGACGACGATCCCATGTTCGTCAAGATCGTGGATTTCGGGATTTCAAAAGTCGCGCGGCACAAGGCAACGAACAACACCCTGACCCGTCGCGGCACTGTCCTCGGCACGGCGTTTTACATGTCGCCGGAGCAGGCCCAAGCCTTCCCAGACATCGACGGTCGCAGCGATCTGTTCAGCTTGGGAGCAATTCTATTCGAGGCGCTCGCCGGCACGCCGCCCCATACCGGCGACGCCTATGAAGCGATCCTGATCAACATCTGCACCAAGGACGCTCCGAACGTGCAGAGCCTCGCGCCCGAAGTGCCCGACGCCCTAGCGCGAGTGATCGCAAAAGCGCTGAGTCGCGACCGGTCCGAGCGCTACGAAGACGCCAACGAATTCTTCGACGATCTCGTCACGGCCGTGCCCGGAGTGGTGCGCGGCGGCGCCGGTATCGTCAGCTCTCGGGAGCCGATCCCGAGTCAGCCCGACCCCATCGTCTCAGCGCGCAGTACCAAGACCGAAGAGGGCACCGCCGTGCGCACGGGCAAGAGTGGCGGCCGCGCACAGACCCTGCGCACGGCCGTCTTGGTGGTCACCGTGGCGCTCGGTGCCTTCATCGGCACCGTCTTCCTCATGCGCGGCTCCCGCAGCGAAACAGAGTCCAATGCCGGCGCCCGGGGCGGCCCAGCTGCCGAAATTCCCGCGGCAACACGGACAGCGCCCGAGACGATTCCCCCGCCTTCTTCCAGTTCGCCGCTGGTGCTGCCGGCGGCATCGAGCGCCGAGCCAAAACCCGAAAAAACGCCCAAGCCGCCGACCCCGATCGCCAAACCCGCGGCGAAACCAGCGCCGAAGCCGGCACCGAAACCGGGCCCAGCGGGGGTCGCTACGGGCCTGCAAATCGACACCTCCGGCCCCTGAGCGCGTTTTTTTGGGCAGTGTCCAGGGCTAGCCCGGGTTGCTATAACGCGGCCGGACTTTCGTGAAACGCGCGCTTCCCTTCTGCCCCGCCCTCGTGTGCTTGGCCACGATCGGGTCGTTTACGGCGACCTGGATCGCGCCGCGCGCGGCCGTGGCCGAGTCCGCCGAAGACCGCGCCAAACGCCACTTCAAGAGTGGCGTCAACCTGTACACCGACAAGAACTACGCCGGTGCCATCGCCGAATTCGAAGCGGCGTACCGACTCAAGCCCGGAGCGAGCTCTCTGAAGAACATCGCGCTGTGTCAAAAAGGCCTGTTCCGCTACGCGGAGGCCGCGGACACCTTGCAGCTGGCTCTGAAGAAGCACGGCTCGGAGCTGGCTGACGGCGAACGGCAGGCGATTGAAGCAGCAATCGAAGAGTTTTCTGCTTTGGTGGGATCCATCGTCGTGCGCACCAACGTGCCGAGCGCACGCATCAGCGTCGACGGTCGCGTCCTGGCCGCGACAGAGCTCGGCAGCGCCCTGAATGTCAATGTGGGCGAGCACACCATCGTCGCCGACGCCCCCGGCTACGCCCGGGCCAGCAGAGTCGTGCGCGTGGCCGGGGGACAGAAGAACCAGCCCGTGGACCTGGCTCTGCAGCCGGTCGCGGGGTTCCTTTCCGTCCAGGCACAAAACCCCGAAGACGCCATCGGCATCGACGGCAAGGGCATGAGCTTCGGCAGCTATACCGGCCCCCTGTCGCCGGGCCGCCACGTGCTGCAGGTCTACCGACAAGGCTTCAAGTCCTTCGACCAGAGCGTCGTGATCGAGCTGGGGAAAACCGTCGAGATCACGGCGCCTGCCCTGCTCCTGGACGAAGACGCCCCCCCGCCCGTGGTGCCCGGCGCCCCGCCCCTGAAAACCCCGCAAGTGCGCGGGTGGTACGGGCTCTTGAGTTTGACGGCCCTGGGCCTGCGCAACGATCCCGAAGACCTCGACATCGACAACGCCTCCGTCAGCGGCGCGGCCATCGGCGTGCGCGCGGGCTACCGGGTGTGGACGCCCATCGCGGTGGAGCTGATGCTCGACTCCAGCCGCCACGACATCACCGGCGCCTGCGATTTGCAGGTGGAGCGAACCGCGACGACTCGTGACTGCGCCAATAGTGCATTCGAGCGAGAATTCCAGCTCGATTCGTTCCGCCTTGGACCCAACCTGCGCATCATGAGTGGCGGCGACACCCTTCGCTTCACGTCCACTTTGGGCGCGGGCGCCGTGCGTCACCAGATCGAACTAAAACCGCCAAAGCAAGACGACCCCCAGGCAAGCATCGCCCTGCCCGCGGGCGAAGCCAAAGGTTGGGACCCGTATTTCATGCTGGAAGTCGGCGCGCAGTACAACTGGGGTCACGTCGTATTCGAGCTCGACGCCATCGTCATGCTCGACGGCGCCAGCAACACCGTCGGCAGCTTCAGCGACGGCAAGAGCTGGGCGCCCTTCAAAGAGACCGGAGGCCTGATCATGGGCGGCCTCGGCCTGCGGGTGGGCTGGAGCGAGTGGACTCCGGACAGCTCCAAACCCAAAGCGCCCTGATCGGGTTTCCCTGCGCAGATACGTGTCCCTGCGCAGATACGAGAAATGGGGGTAACGCTCGCGAAAACTCGATATGTATACTAAGTATTTTTTTTGATCGCCGACCCCGGCGCGGGCCGCGGCCCAATCGGTTTTCCGCGGCATGAACCGCCGCGTGCGCGCCGCCGGCCCGACTTCCGAGCAAGGTGCGCCGAGCCGCACGCACCGCGACGCGCCCAGCGGTCCGTGATAGGCCGGAATTCGTGAGGGAATCCGTAGCATGACCGACAAGACTGCCATTGGGACGTTTTCGGCCGAGAGCCGCCGTTTTGAGCCGAGTGCGGCATTTCGTGACAGGGCGCGCATCGGAAGCTTGGAGCAATACCAGAAGCTCTACGACGAGAGCCTGCAGTCACCGGAGACCTTCTGGAAACGAGAAACGGCTGAGCTGGCGTTCAAAAAACCTTGGACCCGGCTCATGGACGGCAAGCTGCCCCACGTGCAGTGGTTTTCGGACGCGGAGCTCAACGTCTCCGAGTCTTGCCTAGACCGACATCTGAGTACGGCAACCAAGGACAAGACCGCCATTCTTTGGGAGAGCGAACCCGGTGAAGTGCGCTGCATCAGCTACGCCGAGCTGCACGCACAGACCGTGGCCTTCGCAGCAGCACTACGTAAACAGGGCGTTCAAAAAGGCGACCGCGTCGCCATCTACATGGGCATGGTTCCCGAAGTCGTGGTTGGCATGCTGGCCTGCGCCCGCATCGGAGCCGTGCATAGCGTCGTCTTCGGCGGCTTCGCGACAGAGAGCCTGCGGGACCGCATCAACGACTGCCAGGTGAAGGTCGTGCTGACCCAGGACGGCGCTTGGCGCAGAGGCAACGTGGTGCCGCTCAAGGCGACCGTGGACAAGGCAGTCGAGCAGACGCCGAGCGTCGAGAAAGTCATCGTGCTCCGGCACTTGGGCGCGGAGCATGTGACGCTCAGCATGCAATCGGGCCGGGACGTGGACTGGCAAGATGCCATCGCCGCGGCCGATGCAAAAGACGGCGGACCGGAAGTCGTCGGCGCCGAGCACCCGCTATTTATCCTGTACACCTCGGGTTCCACGGGCAAACCCAAGGGCGTTTTGCACACCAGCGCTGGCTACCTCGCCGGAACCTACGTGACCACCAAGTACGTCTTCGACCTGCAGCCAGACGATGTGTATTGGTGCACCGCCGACGTGGGTTGGGTGACCGGCCATAGCTACATCGTGTACGGCCCCTTGGCCAACGGCGCGACCTGTTTGATGTACGAAGGCGCTCCCAACTTCCCTGACTGGGGCCGCTTCTGGCAGATCATCGAAAAGCACAAGGTGAGCATCTTGTACACGGCGCCGACGGCGATCCGCGCCTTCATCCGCGCCGGCGACGAATGGCCGGGCAAGAGCGATCTATCCAGCTTGCGCCTCTTGGGCACCGTCGGGGAACCCATCAATCCCGAAGCCTGGATCTGGTACTACGAAACCATCGGAAAGAAGAACTGCCCCATCGTGGACACCTGGTGGCAAACGGAAACGGGCGCCATCATGATCACCACGTTGCCCGGCGCCGCTCCCATGAAGCCAGGCTCTGCAGGGCTGCCCTTCTTCGGCGTCAAGCCCGAGGTGGTGACGGAAGCGGGCGTACCGGTCGGCGCCGGCGAGGCCGGGCTTTTGGTGCTGCGCCAGAGCTGGCCGAGCCAACTGCGCACGGTATACGGCGACGACACGCGCTACGTGCAGCAGTATTTCTCGGACATTCCGGGAAGCTATTTTACCGGCGACGGCGCCCACGCCGATGGCGACGGATACATCACCGTGGTCGGGCGCATCGACGACGTGTTGAACGTCTCGGGTCACCGCATCGGCACCGCGGAAATCGAGAGCGCGCTGGTATCCCACAAAAGCGTCGCCGAAGCGGCGGCAGTGGGCCGCCCGGACGACCTGAAAGGACAAGCCCTGGTGGTCTTTGTCAGCCTCAAGCCCGGATTTGAGGCCGGCGACGCCCTAAAGCAAGAGCTCCGCGCCCACGTCGGCAAGGAGATCGGCAAGTTTGCGGCCCCGGACGATGTGCGATTTGCGGACGCGCTGCCGAAGACTCGCAGCGGCAAGATCATGCGCCGGTTGCTCAAGGACGTCGCCGCTGGTCGCGCCGCTCAGGGCGACATCTCGACCCTGGAAGACCTGACGGTCCTGGCGAAGCTGTCGGGCGACGACGCCTGAGGCGCCCCGCACGGCCCGGGCCGCGGCGCGCGGTCTACTCGGAGCTGCCGGCCCAGTCGAAGTCCGCCGCGACCGCTTCGTGATCCGAAAGTGGTTTGCCGCCACCATCAACGAAGCTCTGGTCGACCCGCCAGTTCTTAGGGGTCAGCGTTAGCGTGGCATTGCTGCGGAATAAGATGCGGTCGATGCGCTCGGGTTCGGGACAGCTCAGAGCGCGACACACATCCGTCAGGCCTGCGCCGGTAAGGAGCTTTTGTAGCTCGATCTCGTCTTCAGCGTCCTTCATATTCGTGTCGCCGACGACAATCACGGGCATGCCCGCAGAACGCTTGGCAATCGCCGCGAGCAGTTGCTGCGTTTGGGCGGCGCGCGCGGCGTAGTCTTCCTTGTTCTTGTGCCCCGCATCCATATGCAGGTTGTAGACGTCGACCCAAACACCACTTGCGAAGTGATGTAGGCCGACGGAAAAGCCCTTCTTCGTCAAACAATCGCTACCTGAATCGAAGGTGCCGTAACACGCGGTCCAGGCGGTGCGCGTGAAGCCCGAAAACTGATAGCGCGCCAGACGATTGAGACCGTCACCCAAGGCGCCGCCGGTGGAGAGCGGCGTCGACTTGAAGGTGTGAGTGACCGCGGAGATCAGCTGCGTGTGGTACGTGAAGTCCTCCTGCACGTAGACCAAATCGAAGGCGTTGAGCTTCGGGCTGATCAGTGGTGTGTTGACGATCGGATTGCCGCCGCTGATACCCTGAGGCAACCCGGCCACGTTGTAAGTCAGCACCGAGAACGTGCCGCTAGAAGCGGCGCCGCCGACAGCGCCGCCGCCCGCTGCTCCACTGCTGCCTGCCGCACCTCCGCCGCCCGCAGTGCCGCCCGCACCGCCGCCGGTCCCGCCCGCTCCGCCGCCGGTCCCGCCCGCGCCTGCCGCCGCGGCGCTGCCCGCGCTTCCGGCCGCTGCACCCATTGCCCCGGGCCGGCGTCGTCCGCTGACTCGCTCGAACAAGCCAGCAGCAGCGCCGACAACGCGCACATCGTTCCCAGCCTCAGCTTCGTCTTTAGCCCCACGGATCAGGGTTAGCACAGATCGCAGAGCCGAGGGCCCCGACGCCCGTGCGGAAAGTCGGAGATCCCGACGGACGGCGCAGCGTATGCTCTAGCCGTGCTTTTCGAGCGCATCGAGAACGAGTATCTGACTGCCGAGCGCTTGCCCGGCTCAAGGACTCTGCGCGTGGTACGGACGGCAAAGCGCATCGACACCCGGAAAGAGTTTGACGCCTGCTGGGGCGACCTGATGCGAGCACTGCGCGGCGTCAATCGGTCTGCCCTGACGTTGCTCATCGACACGCGGGACGCACCGGGTCGCAATGATCCAGAGTTTGAAGCCATGTTCGCGCCCATACGCGCGGAACTCACTCGCGGCTTCAAGCGAGTTGCCGTAGTGGTGAAGTACCAGGTGAGCCTGTTGCAGGTGCAGCGCAACACAAAGGCCGACGGCGCGTCGGTCGAGGTTTTCACGGACGAGAGAGAAGCCACCGCGTGGCTCTCAGGTGGGGGCGCCCCCCCGCGATCGCGCTAAGACGCGCGGGCGCCCCGGGAGCAAGCGACGTGAGTGGTCGACTCCTGGCACGTGCTCGCCCCTGCTAGTCGTCGTCCTCATCGGCATGCTTGGCACCCGCAGGCGGAACGAGCTGCTTTGTCGGCGCGACGTAGGCGTTTGCGGCGCCGTGCTCGTAGACGAGGGCCCCGCCGGCTTGCCCAACCCGGACGCCCAGAGCCAGCACTCCGAACATGCCCACGGCGGACGCCACGGCGACTCTGCGCGCGGCCTCTTCCCGCCGCACCAAGAGCACAGCGCCGGCCAAGAGCAGCACGACAAAGCTGCCCGCCATGAACACCTTGGCGGCGTCTTCGTGCTGCTCGATGGCCCGCTCCGGCACGACGCGCTCGGCACGCTCTTCGTCGTGCTCGCCCGTCTGCATGGACGCAAAACCGCTGGCGGCGAGCATGATTTGCGCGGCGACCACCAGCCACCAAGTCCGTTTGGGCAGCCACTGCTTGCGCCATGCGAACCAGACACCGACCGCTAGGAGCGGTACGAGAACGGCGAGAGCCATCGGTAAATGAACGATCTTGGGGTGGAGCAAGTCCATGAGTGACCTCCTGTGTCCCAACTTCGATGCGGCGCGAGGCTCGTACTGACCATCCGCTGCATGTGATATGCACGCAATCACGGGCAAAAAGTGACCTCCCCCCTCACACATGGCGCAGCGCCTGGGCGCGCAGACGGCTGGCTCGCTCTGCTCTTCGCCGGCATCGCACTCCTCGCTAGCTGGGACATCGCAAGCGATCTGCGCGAGGGCACGACCTGGGGCCACGTTGCAGTCGAAGCCGTCGTCGTCGTCCTGGCCCTGCTGGGTGCTCTGTGGATCCTGCAAAGATTGCGCGCGCTCGCCGCCGAATCCCGTGAGCTGCGCGCCGAGGCCACGCGACTTGAGGCGCGACTCTCGTCCGCACGGGAGGATGCACAACGCTGGCAAAGCGAGGTCCGGACCCACGTACGCGGCCTGAGCGAGGCCATCGATGCGCAGCTAGAAGCCTGGAACCTGACCCAAGCGGAAAAGGAAGTCGCCCTCTTGCTGCTGAAAGGCCTGAGTCATAAGGAAATCGGTGCCGCCCGCAGCGTGAGCGAAGCGACGGTGCGCCAGCAATCCCGCTCCGTGTACAAGAAAGGCCATCTGAGCGGACGCCACGATCTGGCGGCGTTCTTTCTGGAAGACTTGCTGGGTCCTGCGGAGCGCATCGACCCGGAGTCGGACCCCCAATGAGCGCAACCTAGCCCGCGCCTCGACGCGCGGCTGTAGCGCACTGCCGCTGACGGTGCGCCGCGCGCCGCGCTACTCTTCTGCTAGCAGCCGACGCAAGATATCGAAGCCCTGCACGAAGTGCTCGAGCTTCGCTTGTTCATTCGGCGCATGGTAATACGTACTTCGGCCAAAGCCGGTGATCTGCACGTCGAAGCCGCGACGCTGCAGATCCCGAACCAGCGGCAGGGAGCCCGTCATGCTGTAGGCCTTGGCTTCTTCGCCGCGGGCGTCACTGATGGCCTTCGTCAAACGGGCAAGCCCAGGCGAGTCCAGATGACACGCGATGCCCTCCATGAAGCGGCCTTTGCGCGTGAGCTTCAGTTTGCCGCGCACACCCCCGACGGTGCGTGTGCGCGGGAAGCCCCGTGGCGCGTCGTCCTTGTCGATGCGCGCGTCAAGCTCCTCGATGAACTTCACAGCGCCGCCAATAGCCTCTTCAATGTCGTAAAATGGCGTGAGGCGAATGTCCCCCTGCACCACCGCAGTGCCCGGCACTTTCGTGATCTTGTTGTTCGGCACGTCGATGATCGTGGCCTTGAGGGTGGACGACGTCAAAAAACCCCAGCGCTCTTCATCGGGATGCGGGGGAAATTTCGAGTGAAACCAGTGGGTCAGCGCCTGACTTGCCGCACCGGCCAATTCCAGTGCGTTGACGCAGTTGTGGGTCATGCCGGAGTGGCCCGTGACCCCAGCAACACGGAGTTCCCACATCGCAACACCGCCTGTGCCCACGGTGGGCCCAAAGTCGGCGCTGTCCAACCAGTAGATCGTGCCGTCTTTGAGGTCGTCGAGTTTGCCCTGGTCAACGACGTAGTCGAGGCCGATCTCAGGCAGCGGCGCTTCCTCTTCGTTGGCAATGAAGACGACTTTTAGCGTACGCCGCGGGCGTTGATTCGCCTCGGCCATCTGGGCCAGTAGATCTGTGACCACGGCGACATGCCCCAAGCAATCCGTCACGCCGCGCGCGTACAGCGTACCGTCGTCGCCTACCCACAGCGTAAATGGGTCCCGTTCCCAGCCCTCCTTCTCCCGATCTGCCGGCACCACATCAAAGTGCGCACCGACGAATCCGATCTGCCCCTCACCGGTGCCCTTGACCGTGAGCACCAAGCTCGGACGCGCTTCGTGTCCCGGAGCCGCCAGGCTTTCGGCTTCGATGAAGCCCGAGTCGATGTGCGACTTCAGAGTGGACAGCACCAATTCGGCCGGCAAGCGTTCTTCGGGAACCAACCCGACGTCAGGGGAGTTCTGCAGCTTCGGCGTCATGGCGATCAGCTGCGAGAGGATGTCGATGAAGCGTTTTTGATTGAGGGCGAGCACGGGGCGGAAACCAAGCGCGAAGGCGGCCCGGGGTCAAATAAAACCGAATAGAGTCGACAGTTTGGCTGCACTCACGCTCGTAGCCGCCGGTCGCGACTATGCTCTAGCGCCATGCGACCCGTGATCATTGGTGCCGGCCGCGGCAGCCGGCTTGGACCGAAGACCGCCTCTGTCCCGAAGACCATGGTGCCCGTGATGGGTCGTCCGATGCTCGAGTGGATCCTCGAAGCCCTGGCGGAAGCGGGTTTTGAGAAGCGCGACGTGGTCTTCGTCTGCGGCTACGCCGAAGACGTCGTTCGTGCGCGCTACCCAGAGTTCACCTACGTGCGCAACGCGGACTGGGAGAACAACAACATCTTGCACAGTCTGCTGTGCGCGCGCGAGCACCTAAAGGACGGTTTTCTGTCGACCTACGCGGACATCGTTTACGACGGTGAAATCGTCAAGAAGCTCGTCGCTAGCCCCCAGGCCATCACTCTCGGCTGCGACACGGCCTGGCGCCGCCGCTACGTGCAGCGGGCGCAGCATCCGGAAAGCGACGCCGAGAAGATGCGTGCGACCGAATCGGTGATCACCGAACTATCGCGCAACATCCAGAGCGAGGAGGCACAGGGCGAGTTCATCGGCGTCATGAAGCTTTCCGCTTCTGGCGCCGACGCGTTCACGAACGCCTTCGATGCCATCGCGAAATCGCCGCCTGAGGGCGTGTGGCGCGAAGGGCGCACCTTCAAGAAGGCGTATCTGATCGACTTGCTGCAGCATATGCTGGAGCAGGGCAGCACGATGCATCGAGAAGACACCGCCGGCGCCTACATGGAAATCGACACCCTGGAGGACCTCGGCCACGCCAAGAACTGGTGGGAAAGCCGCTAAA
>CBDUPW010000223.1:0-12026 GCA_965369205.1 uncultured Polyangiaceae bacterium
ACCTCCGCAGTCGTCAAGCACAGCGGCTCCATCGCAGCAGCTTGCATCGCGACGTCGTCGACGAACTTGAGGAACTCGGCGCTCTTGGCCGCCGCGTCCGTGCCCGCCTTGACGGCGAGCAGCACGCCGATCTTGCCGCCCATATGCACGTAGCTGTGGACGCAACCAGAGCCGGATACGCTTAGGCGCTGCCAACGACGCACGGTGATGTTCTCGCCCAACTTGCCGACGAGAGCCTGGCGATTGTCTTCGATGCTGCCGCTGCCACCGGGGAACGGCTCAGCGCCGAGGTCGGCGCCGTCCTTGGCTTTCTCCGCAGCTTCGAGGGCCTTGCCGACGAAGGCCTTGAAGTCGTCGTTACGGGCGGCGAAATCCGTCTGGATGTTGACCTCGACCAACACAGCGCTCTTGCCGTCCTTGGCGACGCTGGCCCGCACTTCGCCTTCGGCGGCGACGGCGCCAGCACGCTTCGCGCTCTTGGCCAAACCCTTCTTGAGGATGATGTCCACCGCGGCATCCATGTTGCCCTCGGACTCCATCAGGGCGCTCCGACAGTCGTTCAGACCAGCCTGGGTGCGATCCCTCAATTCCTTAACCTGCTGCATGCTCACTTGAGCCATGGCTCCACTCCTTGTTCAATTACCCGCTACGCTGGCGACGTTGGATCGCCAGCGCGCATGTTCATTCTTGATTGCGCCGCGACAGCTTGCCGCGGCGCGATGGTTTTGCCCGGGATGCGGGCGCGGTTTGTGGGTCCTTCCGACCCTGCTCGACTCAGCTCTCCGCAGCGCGGGTGGGGCGTGAGTAGATCACCTGAGCTTGGGGCTCGCCGGGCTGCGCTTCGCGCTCGCGACCAGGCTGGTGATCGCGCTTGCGAGCCGCGCCGAAGAGACAAGCGTCGGCGACAGCCGCCGTGATCAGGCGAATGGACCGGATGGCGTCGTCGTTGCCGGGGATGACGTAGTCGATCTGGTCCGGATCGCAGTTCGTGTCCGTGATGGCCACGATCGGGATCTTCAGCTTGCGGGCCTCGTTGACCGCGATGGCTTCCTGAGCCGGATCGATGATGAACAGCGCCGAAGGCACCGTCGACAGGCCCTTGAGGCCGCCGATGTACTTTTCGTGACGCGCGCGCTCCTTGTCGAGCTTGACCGTCTCCTTCTTGAGGATTTGGTCGTAGGTGCCGTCCTCGCGCATGCGCTCGAGGTTGCGCAGACGCTCCAGGCCCTGCTTGATGGTGCGGAAGTTCGTGAGCGTGCCACCGAGCCAACGGTTGGTCACGAAGTACTGATTGGCGCGTCGGGCTTCTTCTTCGACGATGGAAGCTGCCTGGCGCTTCGTACCCACGAAAAGCACATGGCCACCGCGAGAAACGGTGTCGGACAAGAAGTCGAAGGCGCGCTTGAACAGACGTGACGTCTGGTCGAGGTCGATGATGTGAATGCCGCTACGGGCGCCGTAGATGTACTGGCGCATCTTCGGGTTCCAGCGCTTGGTCTGGTGGCCGAAGTGGGTGCCGGCTTCGAAGAGATCGCGTACGGGCAGCGGGTCATCTTTGTCCCGGGGGGCCGCCGCGGGGGCGTCTTCCTGCGCGCGCTCCGCGGCAAGCACTGCGGTACGCGGCACGTCCGTCGCGTTCGCCTCGAGTTCGGCAGCGCCAAGATCCAGTTTGCCTTCGTCAGATTCGGGGGTCGTTGTCTCGTTTGCTTCAGTCATGATGTTGCGCTCTCCTTTTTGGGTTGTTCCTCCGCCCCGCCAGTCGGCGACCTCTCAAGAGAAGAGGCACCGGGCCGTGCTGGTTGCGCCCGGGGCGTGTGTCGTTTTCGTTTTGCCGCAGAGCCAATCCCTGCGGTCAAGGGCCGCGAAACCTAGGCCAAAAGCTCCCGTCCCACAAGGCCGTGGGGCACGCTGGCCGGCGGCGGACCTTCAGAGCCCGCTGGACGGAAGCACGGGCTTGGGTGGCTGCTTGACGGCGGCCCCGGGCGCCGGGGCAGCGCTCGGCTTTTTCTCGTGAACTTTCGCTGCTTTGGGCGCCTGGGTCGGGGCAGCAGCCGCCGCTGTTACCTCCCCGGGTGCGGGCGCTTTGGGCGCTTCCGCGGTAGGCGCGGCCAGCTTCGGCTTCTTTTCGACGGGCGCTTCCGACGGGGGACCTGGCGCCGCTGCCGCTGGCTCCGCGGGCGGGGGCGCCTCTTGGGCAGGGGGTTCCGGCGCAGCCGGCTCAGTCGTGGCTTCGAGCTCCGCGGCGGGACTGGCTGGCACGGCGACGTCGTCACCGCCGCGGACAAGGAAGAGCACCGCGATCAAAGCGACGGCGCCGAGGGCCGCGACCGCGGCAGCGACCAAAAGCGGCGCCTGCGACTTGCGCGCGGGCGTCATCGAGTATTGGACGGGCTGGGCCAGCTCAACCGGAGGCGGTGTCTCCACGCCGCCGCCGGACGACACCAACGTGCCAACGGGCACTGCCGTGTGCGTCGGTATGTCCGAGTTGCGCGGCGGCGAAGGCACCGAGAGCTCTCCGAGTTCTTGGGTGTGTTCGCGCTCGGATTCGGCGGGCGCTTCGTGGGGCGATCCGGCCTCGGCCAGGGTGCGGTCCATGCTCATGGGCGCGGACCAGGGCGCAGCGACGGGGGGCTCCGCAGGCAGAGTCGACTCTCCGTGCCAGCCATTCTCCGAGTCCATCACTGGGGGCTCTGGGAAAGTAGCAGCGCCGCTGGGAGCGCCAAGGATTTCCACCGCGGCATCGTCCCGCACGGTGTCGACAGAGGCGGTGACTTCGCCGGAGGGGCGGATGATCAAGGTGGAACCGATGCCGCCCGTCTGCCCCGGAAGCGCCTCGGTGTTGGCCTGCGCGATGCGCTGCTGCCCGGCGACGCCGTCGATTGCGGTGCTGATCGGAGGCTGGCTGCCGCGCAGGATCGGTGCGGTCTGCCCCGCGCCGGCGGCAGCAGGCGGCGAGGGACTTTCCCGAGTGACTGCCTGGTAGTTCGCGGCGGGGGTGGGCGCATCGGTGCTGACCGTCTGGTGCCAACGCTTGCTCAACCCCTCCAAAATACTGGCAACTTGTCGCGCGCCACCCGGCCGCTCGCTGGGGATTTTCCGCAGCAAGCTCTGCACCACGTCGTCGAGCTCAGACCCGACGTCCGGCATGATCGAACTGACCCGCGGCGGGATCCGAGTCAGGTGCGCCAACAGCATTTCCGGCGCGTCCGCAGTGTCGTCGAAGGGACCCACGCCGGTGAGCATTTCGTACATCAACAGGCCCACGGCGTAGAGATCTGCGCGGCCGTCCACGCTCTCTCCCCGGGCCTGCTCTGGAGACATATAGCGCGGCGTGCCAATGGCCATGCCGCGAGCGGTGATCACCTCCACGTTGGAATCGAGCAGCTTCGCGATACCGAAGTCGAGCAGCTTCACGGAGCCGCCGGCGAGCAGGTAGATGTTCGGTGGTTTGATGTCGCGGTGCACGATTCCGATGTCGTGGGCCGCGCCGAGCCCGTCGAGCACCTGCTTGGCGATGCTCAGCGCTTGGCGGGGCGGCAGGCGCTGCAAGCGTCGTAGGCGGTCCCCCAGGGTCTCACCTTCGACGCGCTCCATGACATAAAAGTGCACGCCGCTGTCGCTGACGCCCGCGTCGGTGACGTTGATGATGTTCGGGTGGTCCAAGCGCCCCAACGCGCGCCACTCGTTGCGCAGGCGGCCCACGAGATCTTTGCGACCCGCCAGCTCACGAAACAGCGCCTTGAGCACAAAGCGCTTCCCGAGCTCGACGTGTTCCACCTCGTACACGCTGCCCATGCCGCCTTCGCCCAGCAGGCAGAGCACGCGATAGCGCGTGCCGGGAACTAGTTGACCGTCGGAGAACTCTCGCATGCCTCGGCTCACAGCCGCCCGCGCTGACAGCAGAGTGTCTTTGCGGTTGGGCGACGCCCAACAGGATATCGGCCCTGAGGCGCCCCGTCGAGGAGCTCGCTGATTGCCCACGGCCTTCCAGTTCGGCCCGAGCTGCCGCCGATTGCGTAAAATCTCAGAGTTCGGTGGAGCGCTCCGCTTCGTGCACGCTTTGGGCGGCCTCCGGGCCGGCCACTTTCGGCAACAGCAAGAGCCCCAGGGCGACCCCGGCGACCCCCGCGAGCAGCGACCCGACCAGGACGGCGACCTTCGCGACCCCCAGCGCGGCCGGATCGACAAATGCCAGCTGGGCGATGAACAGCGCCATGGTGAAGCCGACGCCCCCGACGCTGCCCACCACCAGCAAGCCGCGGATATTCACGCCGCGCGGCAGTGAGGAGATGCCGAGTTTCACCGCGAGCATGCTCAGGACCACGATGCCAAGGGGCTTACCCACGGCCAAGCCGACGATGATGCCCAGGGTGGTGGCCATGGCGCCGGCGGACTTCAGATCCACGGAGTCCAGAGTGACGCCAGCGTTTGCCAGAGCGAAGATTGGCATGATGCCGTAGGCGACCCAGGGGTGCAGCGCGACTTCGAGTCGGACGACTGGCGCAACCGCTTCGCGCCGCGCCATCTCGATGCGCTCCAGCGGATGCATCAAGGCGTGGGCGTCTTCCTTTTTGTTGCTGCGGCGCTCAAACTCTTTCAACGCATCGCCGGCCTCGCTGATGAAGCCTTCTTGGCCAAACCAAGATCGCACCGGCGTGATCAGCCCCATGATCACCCCAGCGATCGTGGGATGGATGCCCGCGGTGAGCATGCCGACCCACACGACAAACCCGGGCACCAAATAGAACGCCGTGTGGCGCAACCCAACTCGCTGCATGGCAAATGCGCCGGCAACTGCTGCCGCCGCAATGCCAAGGCCAACGAACTGCACCCCGGAGGAGTAGAAGATGGCGATCACCAAGATGGCGCCGATGTCGTCGATGATCGCAAGCGCCAGCAGCAGCACACGAAGTGCCGCAGGCACGCGCGGGCCCAGCAGCGTGAGGATCCCGACCGCAAACGCAATGTCTGTGGCCATGGGCACGCCCCAGCCCCGCTGCGTGGGCGTGCCATAATTGAATGCCAAATACAGCGCGGCAGGCACCACCATGCCGCCGATGGCCGCGGCCACGGGAAGCGCCGCGCGTTTCAGCTCACTGAGCTCCCCTTGGTACATTTCCCGACGGATCTCGAGCCCGACGACGAAGAAGAAGATCACCATCAAGCCGTCGTTGATCCAAAAGTGCAGCGTCTGGCGAAAGACCAGGTCTCCCGCGCCAAGCACGATCGGCGTATGCCACAGGTGGTGGTAGCTCTCCTTCCAAGGCGAGTTGGCCCAGACCATGGCCACCACCGCGGCCACCATCAGGATGATGCCGCTGGCGGCCTGAATGCTCAGGAAGCGTTCAATGGGACGCACCAGTGCCATCGCCGCTTGGCGCGCCGGCGCCCAGGTCTCTGGCGGAGGTGCGACGGAGGGGGAACCCATGTCAGCTCAGTTCTTCGATCTTCGGAGAAAGCATTCCGATTGTTCTGGGGATCAAGACACGCGGCGTCAATGCCGCGTCACACCAAGATCCCAAGCAGCATCAGCACGACGCCCACTGCGCTCAATAGCAGGTTGAGCACGCCGAGGATCAAGCCCGCCATGGCCATGCCATAGCCACCCACGGCGGCGTCGGCCTTGGCTGCGCGCATGCCCATGAACCCAGCCACGATGGCCGAGAGACCGGTGAGTGGCCCCAAGCACAGCAGCAAGCCGCAGATGAGCGCCACGACGGCGGCGGTACTTGCCGGCGGCTTCTCGCCTTTTGGCAGACCGGTCGTGGGATCGATCGTCATCTGATGCATGGCGATGGTCTGCTTGCCACCGGTGATCGGCTTGCCCCCCGGGGGGCTCCCGGGCGGCGCGAAGCCTCCGCCGCCGGGTGGCCCGTAGCCACCGCCACCGGGTGGCCCGGAGCCACCGGGTGGCGCCCCGCCGGGTGGACCGTAGCCCCCGCCATAAGGTCCGCCCGGTGGATACCCGCCCCCTTGCGCCGAGTGCGGCGTGCCCGCTTGGGTCAACATCACCCCCTTGTATCAAGGTCGGGGCGCGCTGGCACCCGCAAGCTGAAATGCCGGCGGACGACCCTCGATCGCCGCCGGCATGGCGCGAGCGACGCGGGTAGCGAAGCGCGCGGTCCTGCACTAAGTTCCCCGGCCCATGAGCATCTCCCGGCAGGACGTGCAGCGCATGGCGCGCCTGGCCCGCCTTTCGCTGACAGATGCAGAAACGGCCCAACTGCAGGGACAGCTCGGCGCCATCGTCGACTATATGGAACAGCTGCGCGCGGTGAACACCGAAGAGGTGGCGCCAGACGTCGCGGGCTTGGAGCTCACCCTCGTCGGGCGTTCCGACGAGGTCCGCCCGGGTCTGACCACAGCGCAGGCGCTAAGCGAGGCCCCCGATTGCACAGCGGATAGCTTCTGCGTGCCGGCGTTCATGGACGAGACATGAAGGACGCACTCACCGGCCTGAGCGCCGTCGACGTCGCGTCGCGCGTTGCAGGCGGCACGCTCAGCGCAGTTCAGGTCGTCGAGCACGCGCTGGCAGAAGCCAACCGCACGGCCCCACTCGGTGCGTTCTTGTCGCTGCGCGACGCCGAAGCCATCGAACAGGCGCGCAGCATCGATGCACGGCGCGCAGCAGGGCAGGCCCTGGGCCGCCTTGCTGGGGTTCCCATCGCCATCAAGGACGCCATTTGCACCCGTGGAGCGCCGACCACCGCCGGGTCGCGGATCTTGACCAAGTCGGGAACCTTGGAAAGTGCCTGGCGCCCTCCCTACGACGCGACGGTGATTGCGCGGCTGGGCGCTGCGGACGCGGTGCTGATCGGCAAAACGAATATGGACGAATTTGCCATGGGCTCGTCCAACGAAAACAGCGCTTTCGGCTGCGCGAAGAACCCGTGGGATCCGGCGCGCACCCCCGGGGGGTCGAGCGGCGGCAGCGCCGTCGCCGTTGCCGTCG
Source organism: uncultured Polyangiaceae bacterium (assembly GCA_965369205.1). GTDB lineage: Bacteria > Myxococcota_A > Polyangia > Polyangiales > Polyangiaceae > JACKEA01. Next base: position 6,953 of record CBDUPW010000223.1, read on the forward strand.
GCGCGGCCAGCCTGGCCCTTGGAAGTGATACCGGCGGCAGCATCCGACAGCCCGCCGCACTGACGGGCGTGGTCGGTGTGAAGCCGAGCTACGGACGTGTGTCGCGCTTCGGTCTTGTGGCGTTTGCCTCGAGTTTGGACCAAATCGGCCCCTTTGCGCGCAGCGTGCGGGACGCCGCGCGCTTGCTCGGCGTGATTGCCGGGCACGATCCCCAAGACTCCACCTCGTCTCAGAGCGCGGTCGGGGACTACGAGGCGGCGTGCGATGCGCCGGTGCGCGGGCTGCGCGTCGGGATCCCGAAACAGTACTTTGGAGACGGACTCGACAGCGCGATCCGCGACCGCGTGCAGGCCGGTCTGGCGAGTCTGGAGCGCGCGGGCTGCGTGCTCGTCGACATTGAGCTGCCCACGACGGACTACGGCGTAGCGACGTACTACATCTTGGCCACCGCTGAGGCGTCCAGCAATCTGGCGCGTTTCGATGGCGTGCGTTTCGGCGCACGGGCGACGGCCGGCGGCGGCCTCGATGCGATGTACGCAGAGACCCGCGCGGCCGGCTTCGGTCCAGAGGTGAAGCGTCGGATCTTGCTCGGGACCTACGTGCTTTCCGCCGGGTACTACGACGCGTACTACGACAAGGCGCGACGGGTGCGCCGCTTGATTCGGGACGATTTCACTGCCGCCTTCGAAAAGGTGGATCTGATCGCCAGCCCCACGAGTCCCACGCCAGCGTTTGCCTTGGGAGAGCGCGTCGACGATCCCCTCGCGATGTACTTGGCGGACGTCTACACGTTGCCCGCCAGCTTGGCAGGCCTCGCGGCGCTCAGCTTGCCCGTCGGCCTGACCGAAGCCACGGCGCGCTTCCCCGCACTGCCCGCGGGTCTGCAACTGCTCGCGCCCGCCTACGAAGAATGCCGCTTGTTTGGCGCGGCAGCCGCAGTCGAACGTGATTTCCCCTACATGCCGCCGCCTGCTGCGGCGCCATTCACCGAGACGGGAGCCGCCTGAACATGTCCGAAGCCTCCGTCACCGCGCGCCCCGCCGAAAAGAGCGATCACGCCGGCGTCGCTGCGCTATTCGCCCGCACCGGTTCGCCGTGCTTTTGCCGCTGGTGGCACTTCGAAGGCGACAAGAACGCCTGGCAGGATCGATGTGCGAATTCGCCCCAAGACAACGCGCGGGAAATGGCAGTCGCCTTTGACGCCGAGTCCCCGCAGGCTCGGGGCATCGTCGCCCTCGACGGCTCCCACGAAATCGTCGGCTGGATGAAGCTCAGCGAAAACAGCGCGGTCGCCAAGATCTACGCCCAGCGGCTCTATCGCGGACTGCCGTGTTTCGACGCGCCAGACGCAGCGGACGCGCCCGTCTGGACCATTGGCTGCTTTCTCGTCGATGAACGTCAACGCGGCGCGGGCGTCGGTCGCGCCATGATCCGCGCCGGCCTCGCGATGGCCCGGCGTGCCGGCGCGCGGGCGGTCGAAGCGTTCCCGCGACGCGCGGAAGGCCTGGCCGCCGAAGAGAAATGGACCGGCAGCTTCAGCGCGCTCCGCGACGAAGGCTTCGTCGTCGTGCACGACTTCGCGCCCTACCCCGTCGTTCGATGCGATCTCACTCCCGAAACCTAGTCCTCCTCGCGATGCTCTGCGCCGGACTCGGGCAGACGGGCTGCAAACGTTGCAGCCGCGCGGAAAAGCCCCCGCCCAAGCTCGCGCCCCGGGACGTCACCCTCGACATCGTGAAGGTCCCACCGGTGTCCATGACCGGGATGCAGCGCCTCGATGCGGCGACCGGGATCGGACTGCCGGCAAACTGTCGCGTCGACCTGCCGATCCGCAGCGTGCCGATCGGATCCCGCGCGCTGCGCTTCAGCGCGTCGCGCTCGCACCTCACTGAACTGGCCTTGCTCGAAACCCGGGACGGCGCCCTGGTCGCGTCCTCCATCTTCGACTTCCAGACCGGAAAATCCGGGCCTTCCCCCTGGACGGCTGCGGACGCCCCGCCGGCTTGGGATCGCACCGCGAGTGGATGGGTCGCCGGGCTCACAAAGGCAGAAGAAGGCAGCGTGCACAGCGCGGTGTTGTGGCGCTCCGGGGGACCGCACCGCGCCAGCGTGCATGGCGATCAGCTGGCGCTGATGGACGTCGCCTGCGACGGAAACGTGTGCGGAATGCTCAGCAGCCTGGCCCGCGAAGCCCACGCCCCGGGCGCGACGCTTTCCTGGTCCGATGACCACGAAGCCGAGCACGTGGCGCCGCCCGGCGACGCCCCTTGGGAGCCGCTCGCGATCCTGAAGCTCTCGGCCCAGGACCACACAGCCACCCTCGCCCTGGCAGCGCCGGGGACCGTGCAGCTGTGGACGGTGACTAAGGCAGGCGCGCAGCCCGGCGCCCAAGTGGACGCCCCGCACGGCGTGTACGACGTGGTTCAGGCGACGAAACCCGTCGTCATCGCGCCAGGACTGGCGCCCGCCGCCGAATGCCAAGCGGGTGGATTTCCCCTGCGCGCCAGCGTGGTGGGCGGCGCCACTCACACGATCCAAGCCTCCGGCGCGCCCCATGGGCTGTTCGCGCGTCCCCTGGGCGCGGGCGCCGTCGTGGCCTGGATCGCGCCGGCAGCGTGTCGTCTGACCGAACAGACGACCGTGGGCGCCACGCTGCTCGACGCGCGGGGGACGCCCATCGGTTCGCCCATGGTCGTGGCCGAAGCGCGGGGCTTTGCCTTGGCAACCCGCGGGGATCGCCTGGCGCTTTGGCTATTGATGGCCGAGCGCTTGGTGCACCTGACCGCGCGCTGTCAGCTACCTGAAAAGTAGGGGGCCGCGAAAGCCCGGCGCAACGATAGCGCCCGCGGAAAGCCCGATGAACACCGCGCGCAGGGCGTCCTCGGTGCGCATCCGGCCCGTGAGCACGTGTCGCTCGATGCTCGCGAACAATTCAGCAGAGCCGACGAGTTGGCTCAACGCGTTGCGTTCGGCCGGCGTCAGCCCCAGCTCGCTGAGGGCGATATTGGCTGCAGGATTGCGCGCGATGGGACTTGCCGCCGAGCTACCCAGCGCATCCCGCAAGTCTTGCTCTGCGTAACCGTGACGCACGGCCGCGCTGACTAGCTCCCACGCTGTGCGGGACGACGGGGCCACTTCATCCAGGCTTTGCTCGCCTTCGAAAAACTCGACGAAGCCCTGCCGCCACCGGCCCATTTGTACGAACCGGCTCTCGAGTTGGTCGCTGAGCAGCCGGACCAACTCCGGTGGTCGCACCAAGCCGCGACGCACCAACATCTCGCCAAGGTGCACGCAGCCGTCCGCACACATCTCCAAAGACCGGATCACGTCCGCCCGCGAAACGATGCGCTGGGCGATGATGCGTTCGCCTAAGAGCTCCCGTGGGTCCGTAGAGCTGACGAGGTACGGCGCACCTTCGCGTAGAAAGAGCCGCGTCTCATCGGATTTGTCGCGCAGCACGACCATGCCGCTGGCGCGCCGACGCACCAACCCATACAGCATCGCCGGCAGGTACTTCGCCGTCACGGGCTGCGCCCGTGGCGTCATCTCGGGACTGCCGAAGCGAAACGCTGGGCGCACCGACAGACGACGCAACTCCACGACCTCGAGCAACGGCTGGGCCGCAGCCCCGTCCACGGACACGCTGGTAGTGGCGTTGGCGCGGCCCGTGGCCACGCGTTCCAGGGCCTCGGACAGCGCGAGGGCTCGTCCGCCGTCGAGCTGATACCGACCCGGCGAAGTGACAGGGGTGAGCGCAACGGGGGGCAAGCTGCGGCGGGCGCGCTCCAGCACGCGTTCAGCCTCGCGAGCGATCTTTCCGGGACGACTTGGAGGCGCCTGGGCGGGCCGCGTTCCGCTTTGGGAGGCAAGCACGCCTAGAGACGACAGCCAGGGCAGCAGCGCGGCGTCTGAAAGCGCGAGCTGTTCGCTACGCGCCACATCGCGAATCGCCTCCGCAAACGCCTCCGCACTTTCCGTGCGGTCTTCCGGCTTGCGAGCAAGCGCCTGCCTGAGCACGTTGACCAAGCTTGCTGGCAGGCTGTCGGCATGCGCCTCGAGCACGCGGAGGTCCGCTTCGTAGATCCGCGTCAACACCTCCATCTCGCTCTGTCCAGGAAAGAGCGGGCGCGCGAGCAGCATTTCGGCCAGCACGATGCCCACGGCAAATACATCCGTGCGCGCGTCCACGTCGCCGCCGATGGCCTGCTCCGGCGCCATGTAGCCGAGCTTGCCCTTGAGTTCCCCGGGATAGGTGCGGCGATCGATGAAGGTGCTGCGCACGATGCCGAAGTCCGTCAGCTTCACTTCCCCGGCGCGGCCGATCAGAATGTTTCCCGGCGACACATCGCGATGCACGATGCCCAACGGGCGATCCTGTTCGTCCCTGGCGGCATGTGCAAACGCGAGCCCGCGCAGCACTTCGTGGGCCAGGAACAACGCCGCTGCGATGGGAAATCGCTGGCCCTTCGTGGCGACATAGCGCAGCAGCTTCGCGCAGCTGACGCCGTCGACGTACTCCATGGCCATGAAGAGCTCGCCGTCATGCTCGCCAAAATCCACGACCTGCACGATGTTCGGATGCGCCAGCGCGGCACAAATCCGGGCTTCGTCGCAGAACATCGCAACGAAGCGCGCGTCCTTGGAGAGCTGAGGCAAGATACGCTTGATCGCGAAGCGCTTCAGAAACCCATGGGGACCATCGCGGCGCGCGATGAACACTTCCGCCATCCCGCCCGCACCCAGGCGTTCTCCGAGCTCGTAGGGACCGAGTCGGCGATTCGAGACGACGCGAAGTAGGGCCACTGTCTTTAGAGTACTGCGAAAACCCCCTGGGCGGGAGGCGCCGGACAAAAGTCCTGCGACAACCACCTTGTCCTACGTCGTCACCAAGATCCCGATGCCATTTCCACGGGCTTGGACTACGGTCGCGTTTGATGACGAGGCGCCGCCAAACTGCCGGGGAAGAGCGAAAACGCGCTCAGCGTCGCGGGACCGCCATGACCCACAAAGCGCCGCAACGTTTGTGTCTCGCCGTCACCGGCGCCCAGACGTTTTTGGGGCGAAACCTGATCGG
>CBDUPW010000224.1:0-11990 GCA_965369205.1 uncultured Polyangiaceae bacterium
GCGCACCTTCCAGATAGGCGCCCGCCGCACGGTTGCTCGAGACGTCCGCAGGCGCCCAAGCTGAGAGTCCGCCGAGCAACTCGGCAGCCACGGGATCCGTTGGATCGGCGCGCGCCGCCTCGAAGAGTGCGTCAGCCGCTGCGGAAGCGTTGCCCGCGCGACCGAAGAGCACCCCCATCCGCGTGAGCTTGGCGGCGGCGGCCGCACCCTCCTTCACCAGCGTCTCTAGGGTGCGGGCGGCCAAGGCCGACGCGCCGACCGCGGCGAGCCACTGAGAAAGCTCTTCGCGCAGATGCGGATCGTCACCGAGCAGAAGAGCGCGACGCGCCAGCTTGATGGCTTCATCCAAATCTGTTCCGCGCTGGGTCAGTGCCCGGGCGAGGGCAGCGGAGGCCTGCCGCTCCGCCTCGGCGTCGTTCTGGGCACGCGCCGCGCGCGCCCGGGCGCGGAAGAAGGCCAGCTCCGCCCGCGGGCCCGTCCGACGAGCCACCGCCGGATCCTGGGTGAGGAGCTCGAGCTGCAGAGAAACCGCCGAGCGCGGTCCTTCGCGTCCCACCCATTCCGGTGGCGGGAGCGTGCGCACGTGCGGCTCTTTGGGCGGACTTGCAGCGGGGAAGTCCGATCGGGTGTCGGGAGGCGAGCTCATAGGAAGGAGGACGATTGGGGGCCTGAGCCCCAGCTTTTCCGGACACTATATCCAAACCGGGCTTGTCCAGACTCCACCTTGGGTTTAGCCTCGTATCGCCGCGAACGACGGACCCCGCGGCGGAGGCTGGTTGATGCAAAACTTCTCGATATTTATGCGCTTTCCTGCCGTCGGTGCGGCCCTGGTCGCCGGCGCTCTGGTGACGACGGCGGCTCCGCCCCCTGCTGCCGCCCAAGGCAAAGCCGCAAAAGCGGCCCCGGACAAGAAGGCCAAGGACACGGCCCGCAAGTCCTATGGCGAAGGCGAAAAAGCGTTCGCCGCGGGCAAGTACGCAGACGCATTCGCCGCGTTCAAGAAGGCCTACGAAGCAATCCCGACCCCGCACGCGGAGTATTGGATGGCGGCTGCCCTAGACAAGCAGGGCAAGAGCGAAGAGGCCGCCGCAGCCTACGCGAAGTTCTTGGACAACCCGGGCCACGCCAAAGCGGGCGCCGAAAAAGTCGACGACGCCAAGAAGCGATTGGAAGAGCTGAAAGGCAAGCCGGTCGGCGAATTGAACATCATCACCACGCCAGCCGGCGCCACGGTCATGATCGACGGCCAGCCGCAAATGGGCGAAGCGCCCATGATCGTCAAGCTTGCGCCTGGCAAGCACACCGTCGCGATCAGCTCTCCTGGCTACCAAAACATCGAGCGTGAGGTCGACGTGAAGGCCGGCGAGAAGCAAGAGCTCTCGGCAGAGCTCGTGCTGGCCGATGCTCCCGGCGAGCCGACGGCAGATCCGACTCCCGAGCCCGTGGCGCCGCCTCCCGAAGACAAACCCGCTGCTTCGTCCAAGAGTAAGGTACCCGCGTATGTGACCCTCGGCATTGCGGGCGCTGGCGCCCTGGTCGGCACCTTCTTCGGGATCAAGGCGCTCAGCGCCAAGAGTGACTTCAAAGACAATCCGACCACGGATGCGGCCGACGACGTCGAGCGCAACGCGCTGATCGCCGACATGGCTTTCGGCGTGGCCATCACCCTGGGCGTCACGGGCGTCGTGCTGCTAACCAGCGCGGACTCCGACGAAAAGGCGGCCAAGTCTCGCTTCGTGAGCGGGCCGCGCCTACGCGTGGCACCGGTGATCGGACCCACGGGCGGCGGTGCAGCGGCGCACCTGACGTTCTGAGCAACCCCCGGCCACGGAAAGACGCGCTGGCTCCCAGGAGCCGGCGCGTTTTTCTTTTGTCTCAAGCGCTCTGTCGCAAGCGTTGCTGGATGGCGTCGACGACCTGGCCATAGTCCGCCGGAAGCATCGTGGGCGGGTTGGCCAGCGTCGGCTCCACCTCGGGCATCTGGCCTTCGTGGTAGCGCACCTTGAACTCGGTGAACTTGAGCCCGCTGGCGGTGGAGATACACACGACGCGGTGGTCCTTTTCGATGGTCCCGCGCGCGACGAGCTTCTCGAGCACCGCGAGCGCCACTGCGGTGTGGGGGCAGGTGTACATGCCCGTGCGATCCGCACGCGCCGCCGCATCTGCGAGTTCCTGTTCGCTGGCCTGTTCGACAATGCCGTCCATCGCTTCGAGAGCGCGCAGCGCCCGTGGCGCGCTCACTGGGTTGCCGATCTGAATTGCAGTGGCTTGGGTCGGCTGCGCCACAATGGGCGCGACGGTCTTTTCTTTGGCGACGAAAGCGCGATACAGGGGGTTCGCGTTTTCCGCTTGGGCCATCACGAGCCTCGGAAACTTCGATATCAGTCCGAGGTCCAGCATCATCTTGAACCCGGCGTAGATCGCCGAGGCGTTGCCCAGATTGCCGCTGGGCAAGATGATGAAATCGGGGACCTGCCAGTTGAATTGCTGGGTGATCTCGATACCGACGGTCTTCTGCCCCTCTAGCCGCAGGGCGTTCATGCTGTTGGCGAGGTACACCTGCCCCTCTTCGGCCAGTTGCGCCACGATCTTCATACAGCCATCGAAGTCCGTATCCAGGCCGAGCACCAAAGCGCCGTGGGCCAGGGGCTGCACCAACTGCCCCGTCGAAATCTTGCCGCGGGGCAGCAGCACAACCACGGGCAGCCCGGCCGCTGCTCCGTATGCCGCGAGGGCCGCACTGGTATCGCCCGTCGACGCGCAGGCAACGGCTTTGAGCTTCAAGCCTTGTTGCACGGCCAAGCGCACAACACTGACCAGCACGGTCATGCCCAGGTCTTTGAAGGATCCGCTATGGCTGTTTCCGCACAGCTTGACCCACAGATCGGACAGACCCAGTGACTTGCCGTAGCGCTCCGCCCAAAACAGATTGGAGCCACCTTCGTAGGTACTCACAATCAGATCGTCGGGCACCGCGGGCATGACCCACTCCTTCTTGCCCCAAACCCCTGAGCCGTAGGGCCAGCTGGTCTTCATGTAGCGATCGTCAAAGAGCTGCTTCCAGTCAGCGGCGCCCTTCTGTTTCAGGGCAGCAATGTCGTGGGCAACCTCCAGCAGACCGCCGCAGCTAGGGCAGCGGTAGATGGGTTGGGTCACAGGAAAACTCCCGGCACATCCAGCAAGACAAGTCAGTTTTGCACTGTAGGTCACGGCGCGACTATAACCGAGCCGCGCCTGCATCGCTCGTTGACGAGCCGATCGAGTCGCGCTACCGCCCGGCGCAGCGCGATGGCTCCTAGACAACCCGAGAAGGAGACGACCACGCAGGCACGAGAGTCCGGCACCCAGCCGGCGAAGTCGTGGGCGCTGTTTCTTCGCGCAACCTCTGCGGACGCTTCCCGCCGCTTGGGCGGCCTGAACCTTGCGCTGCGCCTCGCCCTCGACGCCCAGGGCGCCGGGGCCTCGGCTATCGTAGTCGAAGCCGAAGAGCACGCCGCATTGCTCGCGGATGCACGCTTGCGTATTCCCGTCACGTCCGCCCCTCCGGAGGGCTGTGCGCTGCTCAGCCTGCCAGCCACCTATTTGGTCCCGCGGCAAATGCTCGGGCTGGTGGTTCGGGGGGGCTTGCCCGCGCCCGGGCAGACGCGGGACCTGGTGGCGGACCCCGAGGCGGTGCAGCTGCCCTACAGTTTCGAGCCCCTCGACATCGTCGACGAAAAAAGCGCTCGGACTGGAGAGCGCGTGCTGTTTCGAGCGCTACGAAAGCCCCAGGACGGTTGGACCAGCCGCCACCTCAATCGCTACATCTCCCTGGCCATCAGCCGAGTGCTCGTGCGTACTGCGCTGACCCCAAACCAGGTTTCGGTGGCCATTCTTGCGGTCGGGATATTCGGTGCGGTCATGGCTGCCCGGGGGGATTATTTGTCCTTGGTCATCGGCGCCACGGCGTTTCAAGCCCAAAGCGTGCTGGACGGATGCGATGGAGAGATGAGCCGCGTGACCTATCGCGGATCCCTCGCGGGCCAGTGGTTGGACACCGTCGGCGACGACCTGACGAACTACGGTTTTTTCGCGGGCGCCGCCTACGGCTTGTACCAAACCTCGAATCATTGGATCTACCTGCTGGCGGGCGCCGTCACGCTCTTATGCGGTCTCACCGCAAGCGGCATCGAATATCGCTACCTGATCCGCATCGGCTCTGGAGACCTACTGCAGTACCCCCTTTCGGCTCAGAGTTCTGCCGCAGACGGCGGCCTCTATTCGAAAATAGCGCCCCTGTTCAAACGCGACACGTTTGTGTTCCTGACCTGGCTTTCTGCGGTGTTTGCCCTGGTCGGTCCCATGCTAGTTGTATTTGCGGCTGGGGCCGTGGGTGTTTTGGTAGGCGTACTCTCAACCGAAATGAAGATGGCACGAGAGCGCAAGGGCGCCGCCTCGTGAGGGGAACGAGTCCGCGAGCGGTCGCCTGCGCGGCGGTGCTGTCTAGCGCACTTTCCGTTGCGCAGAGCCACGCCGCAGGGCCGATCGGACCGAACGACAGCCCGTTGACCACCAGTCGCTACCGCGTGGACCTGACCCAAGGCGTGGTGCTCGCCAGCAGTCGCGTGCTTGGACTTGCCGGCGCCTACGTCGCCATCGCTGAAGGCGTCGACGGCAGCACCCAAAACCCGGCGGCCCCCGCCGTGCGCCTTCCCTACTCCTACGATCACTTCGACTACGATTTGGGACTTGGCGTTACGTTCCCAAGTTCCATCAGCGGCACAGACTTCTTCAATACTGGACAGCGCACGACGCTGCAGTCGGACCAGAGCGGGTTTGCGTTCTTGACCGTTGCGGGGATCCTCCAGGACGGCAATTGGGGCTTCGGCCTCTCCGTCGATCTTCAGCGCTACAGGCTGTCGCGTATCGACGACGGCGCGGCCGGGCTGCAAGAAGACCAAGTCTTTGCGCAGTTCGGCGGAGCGCGCATCCAGCTGGCGCGACGCTTCTACGACGGCCAACTGGTGCTGGGGGCCGGCAGTCGCGGCACCGGCTTGATCATCGAGAACCAAAACCCCGCGCCCGGGCAGCCGACGGAACTATTCAATGCCACCGGCGCAGCGCTGGAACTGGGCATGCTCTGGGCGCCGCATAGTCAGCGCTTTCGCTTCGGCGCAGCGTTGCGCAGCGCAGTGCTCACCGGCGAGCCGAGCAGCGACGTGGCCACGGAAACCGGCGGCGATCGCATCATCGGCGACCCCACCAGCGCGGAAGCATTCTACTTGCCCGAAAAAGTCACGCTACCCTGGGACATGAACTTCGGCGTAGCCATCCAGCTGGGTCCGCGCCCTCTGAACCCACGCTGGGTCGATCCGGGCAGAGTGCTGGAAGCGTTCGAACGCCACCTAGCTTGGCGCAAGCGCGAGCGCGAGCGACGCCGCGAGCACGCCGTGGCGCGCGCACGACAAGAGCGCCGGGACGTCGGCGCGGCGGAACGCGCGGTGGACGCGGAAAACGCTAGCGAAGAGGCACTGGACGAGCTCGCTCGAGAGCGCCGCGAAGACGCGCTGCGCCGCAAGTTGCGTGCGCGCTATGAGTCCATGCGCAGATTCTACGTGCTTGTGACGAGCTCGGTTTCCGTGACGGGCCCGGTCCAAGACGGCGTGGGCGTCGAGTCGTTCTTGCAGCGCCGAGTGGACCGGTCCGGCGAGAAAGTCACACTATCTCCGCGCCTGGGCATCGAAAGCGAAGTGGTGCCGCACTGGGTGAAGGTCCGCGCGGGCAGCTATGGCGAGCCGACGCGATTCGATCGCGGCAGCTCGAGACTGCACGGCACGTTGGGCTTTGACTTGAAACTGTTTCCTTGGACGGTTTTTGGACTATTCGAGGACGGAAACCATTTTCGTGTGTCGTCAGCCATCGATGGCGCCCAGCGCTATTTTGGCTGGGGGCTCGGCGTGGGAGTTTGGCATTGAAACCCACCGCATTTCTGCTTTCAGCTTCCCTGGCGTGGGCGTGCTCCAAGAAGGAGCCGCCGCCGCCGCCGCCGACCGAGCCCTGGCCCGCGCACGCCGGGACCTCGGACGCGCCCGCCAGCCCGACGACCGCGTACGTCATCGAAGAACGCGGCGTGGCGCGACTCACATTGAAGGCCAAAGATGCCACTGCGCGAGGAGAACTCCGGGTCGCCCGAGGGGAGCTCCAAGTGCAGCTGCAAAATTTGTCGCGTACCCGGGGCACCATATCCGTGGACGTTGCGTCTATCAGCATGCTTGAAAGCGGGGACGCCGGTCCCCGCGACGCGACCAACGCCGCACGGAGCTGGCTCAACGTGGGCTCCAATCGGCCCGAAGCGGAAATCGAACGTGTGCGCTGGGCCAAATTCGAGATCCTGCGCATAGACGAAGTCTCCGCGGAAACACCCGCGCTGGGGCGCAAGGCAAAGGCAACGCCGCCAAGCTTGCCCGACGCCGGTCCCGACGCGGGCGCAGATGCCGGCGACGCGGCGGCGCTTTCGGTCGAGGCCCGCAGCGTGCGTCTAGCGGCAACCGGCGCCCTAACGTTCAACGGCATGCGCGTCGAGCGTCGCGTGTCCCTCGAAGCCACGTTCCAGTGGGAGCCCGGCGCGAGCACGACCGCAGCGCCCGAGCGCATTGACATTCGGACCCGGCGACCCTTTGTCGTGGAGCTTGCGGCCCACGACGTGCAGCCGAGGGACGAATCCGGAAGGCGCACGCCGAGTGCGGATAAATGGCTCGGGAAGCTGGTCGGCCGTGAGGCCCGGGTTGAGCTCGAATTGTCAGCAAAACTTCGGGGCAAGTAGCCCCAGGCCAGCCCCGGAGCAGACCCGCGCCAAAGGGTGACGCGATTCGGACTGAAACCGAAGCGCCGGAGAATCGTACGCATTAGTGCCCCCAGGAACTCGGGGCGGAAAATTCGATCGGACCGACCGGCCCGCTCGTACTAAAGTCGGTTCTTCCGAATAGGAGCGATTTCATGAATCAGAAGCTATCCTTGACCAGTATCGCCGCGACCCTGGCAGCCCTCGGCGCAGTGGCATGTGGCGGCTCCGCGCCCGCGGCCGAGACCCCCGTGGAAGCCCAAGAAGTCCCTGCGGCGTCTGCAGAGCCCGCGGACTCCGACATGGCGGCGTCCGAAGAAGGCAGCGCAGAGAGCGCCGAAGGCACCACTGCCGAAGCGGACAACGCCGCGGCAACACCTGGGACAGAGACTGCGGCCGACCCGGCCAAGACCACGGACGCAAAAGCCGGTGGCGCGAAAGCCTCCTGCGGCGCGGGCGGATGCGGCGGAGACAAGAAGGCTGCCGACACCAAGAAGACGGAAACAAAGAAGCCCGCGACCAAAAAGCCTGCCGCCAAAAAGGCTGGCGGGGCCAAGATGGCCTGCGGCGCCGGCACCTGCGGCTGAACTGCGCGTCCGATCCTACGTCTCCGCAACGCGCGGAGACGTGGTGTCAGGCTCGAGGCGGGATCATGAAGCGAGAGCTCTGCGGCGTCGGATTGGGGCTGCGCTGGGATTTTCTGGAAGAAGTCGTCGACGGCCCCCTCCAAAACGTCGCCTTCTTTGAAGTGTCCCCTGAGAACTACATGGGCCGCGGCGGTTGGTACCCGGCGGCGCTGGAACGGGTTTGCGAACGCTACCCGGTCGTCACGCACGGCCTGACGATGTCCCTCGGCGCGATCGATCCGCCGCCGACCGCCTACCTGCGCGACCTGTCCGTGGAACTATCCCGTGTGCAGACGCCCTGGCATTCGGACCACCTGTGTTTCAGCACCGCGGGCCCGTTAGTGCTGCACGATCTGCTTCCCCTCAAGCTCTGCGACGAAAACGTGCGTCGCGTGTCCGACCGGCTGCGCTGGATACAAGACGACCTCAAGTTGCCGATGAGCATGGAGAACATCAGCTACTACGCCCAGCCGGGAAAACCCGAAATGCCAGAGGCGGAGTTCATTTCCGAGATCCTGGAGCGCAGCGGTTGTGGGCTCTTGTTGGACGTGAACAACGTATGGGTCAACGCCCAGAATCACGGATTTTCCCCTGAAGAATTCATCGAAAGCCTACCGCTTTCGCGGGTGACGCAGCTGCACATCGCCGGGCATTGGCGCTCGGAATCGGGCCTCATCATCGACACCCACGGCGCGCCCGTGATCGACCCGGTGATCGAGCTGTTGGAGTTCACCGTGCGCCGAACGGGGCCCGTGCCGGTACTGCTCGAAAGAGACAACGAGGTGCCTGCGCTGAGCATACTGCTCGAAGAAGTTGCGACGCTGCAGCGGGCGTACGACCGCGCGCTGCAGCGTCGAGAGGATGAGCGTGCAGGCGCAGCTTGAGTCCGCCTTCGCGGAGCTGTGTTTCGGCGACGAGATCGACGCGCAGGATCCGGAGGCCGTTCGCGCATGGCTCAAGCGCCACGGCGTCCCAGACACCGACGCGAACTACGTGCTGCAAGAAAACGTCGAGCGACTGTTGGTGTACCGCAATCTGGTGCGGGGCAATCTGTGGTCGGCTATGCACGCCTCCATTCCGCGCACCATGGCTCGCATGGGGCCGGTGTTTGAAGAGTACTTCGACCGGTTCCTTCGCGAGCAAGGCCCGCGCACCCACTACCTGCGCGACGCGATCACCGAGCTACTAGAGTTCTGCGCGCCGCTGTGGAAAGCGGATCCGCGAGTACCGGCCTATATGAGTCAACTGGCCGAGCACGAACACGTGCAGATCGTCGTGGGGTCCATGCTCTGCGCAGACGCCGCCATAGAGCCCGCCGAACTAGAGCTGGACGCAGGCCTGCGCTTCATCGAGGCCGCCAAGCTCATGCGCTACGACTGGGCGTTGCACCTGCTGAGCGACGACGAAGAAAACGACGAGCCTCCCGTTGAGAAGCGCACAGTGCTGCTCGTGTATCGCAACCCCGAGCACGAAGTGCGCTACCTGGAGCTCTCGCCCCTCGCCGCCGCGATCCTCAGCGAAACTTTGGAACACGGCCGCACGCTGCGCGACGCGTTGGCTCGGGCCTGCGCGGCGGAAGGGGCAGCCCTGAGCGCAACGGTCCTTGGCGGAACCGCGACCTTGCTGGCGGATCTGGCCGAACGGGGAGCGCTACTGGGACCCGCAAAGACGTGAAATCCGCATTCCTTCGGCTTTTCGGCTATCGTGCCCGGCGGAGACCGCAGGGTGACTGACAAAGATCCGCTATCAATTGTTGGTGAGACGGTTGCCGACAAATACGTCGTCGAAAAGCTGGTAGGCGAAGGCGGCTTCGCCGTCGTGTACCGGGCGATGCACAGCATTTGGAAGAAGCCCGTCGCCATCAAGTTCTTCAGTGAGCTGTCCAACGCGCCGGCGGACCAGCGGGAGAGCCTGCAAGAAGCGTTCATACAAGAAGGCGCGCTGCTCACGGAGCTCTCCAGCCAATCCGCCGGCATCGTGCAGGCACGAGACGTGGGCACCTACACCACTCCGGACGGGCGCTGGATGCCCTTCATGGTTCTTGAGTGGCTGGAAGGGCGTTCCCTCGAAGACGCCATGATCGACACTGAGAGCCGTGGCCCCTGGTCGCTGCGCGAAGCGCTCAACGTCATCGCCCCCGCCGGGCAAGCCCTGGACGTCGCGCACGGGCAAGGCATTGCACATCGTGACATCAAGCCGGCCAACATCTTCATCCTCGGTGAGGACCCGCGCGCCGAAAACACGACGATCAAGCTCCTGGACTTCGGGGTCGCCAAGCTGATCACGGACAACACCCACATGAAGGCGGCGCTGGCGAAGACCGGCACGAACATCACCTCCTTCACGCCACAGTACGGCGCCCCGGAACAGTTCAGCCGCAGCTACGGTGCCACAGGCCCGTGGACGGACGTATTTGCCCTAGCCCTGGTGACCGTCGAGCTGTTGTTGGGCAAGTCCGCTCTCGATGGCGGAGATCTGATCCAATTGGCGTACAGCGCCGGCAATCGGGAATCCCGCCCCACGCCCCAGGGCCTTGGCGTGCAAGTCCCAGACGCCGTCGAAGCCGTCTTCGCCAAGGCCCTCGCTGTCGCACCTGGCGCGCGCTACACCCGCGCCGGCGAATTCGTGCAGGCGCTGATCGAAGCGGTCGGTGGCATCAGTGAGGCGCAATTATCGGGTCGCGGCGTGGCGCTTACGCGTCCCATGGAGCTCGCCCGCACCATCGCGACCACGGATCCCTCGGCCTTTCCTGTGCATGCGACCACTTCCACGCCGGCGACCCTCGAACCGGCCGCATCCGCGGGGGGCTCGAGCAAGGCGCCACTCTTCGCCATGTTAGGAGTCGGCGCCGCTGTTGCGATCGGCGCCGTTGCTTTCTTCTTGCTGCGCAAGGGCGACGCCGACCCGACACCGACGGCTTCCGCGACAGCCTCTGCGCCAATGGTCGTCGCGAGCGCCCCTCCGGCACCGGCAACGTGCCCGGACGAAATGGTCAATATCAGAGGCGGCGAATACTTCATGGGGTCCGAGGACTCCAAAGCCGCGGACAACGAAAAGCCCGCCCACAGCGTCAAGCTCTCGCCCTATTGCATCGACAAGACCGAGGTGACGCGCACGGCGTATCTGGCCTGCAGCACCCGTGGCGCGTGCCCACGGGCCGGACGCGAGCCGCACTGGCCGAACATCAGCGACAAGGACCGCAAGGCTTGGGCGCCCCTGTGCAACGAGAGCGCGGAAGACCGGGGCGATCACCCCATCAACTGCGTGACGCACCGAGACGCCACGACCTATTGCAAAAAACAAGGCAAGCGCTTGCCTACGGAAGCGGAGTGGGAGTTTGCAACCCGCGGTCCCGACGGACGCATCTATCCTTGGGGAGACGACGCGCCCACGGCGAAGCATCTGAACGCCTGTGACAAAGACTGCGCGGCCTGGGCGGAGAAAAGCGGCGTCGGGGTCAAGGTGCTCTTTCCCGACGACAGTGACGGCCACGGGGCCACCGCGCCCGTCGGCAGCTTTTCAGGCGGGAGTTCACGATTTGGTCCCCAAGATGTGGTCGGCAACGTCTGGGAATGGGTCGCTGACTACGAAGGCCCCTACCAAGCCACCGCCAGCGTCAATCCGAAAGGACCCGCGACTGGGGAGCGCCGCGTCATTCGCGGCGGAGGCTTCGACAGCGGCGACACGGCGTGGTTGCGACCCTCGTTCCGCTACGGCGCCGACCCCGAGAATCGCTCGCCGACGATCGGCTTCCGCTGCGCGAAGTCCTTAGAAGACTAGACCCTGTCCGCCAGACCCTGATTAACTGACATCCTATGCGTGGCGGCCCGCTCGACTATCCGCGTCTGAGAGCCATCGATAAGGCCCTCGACGCAGACGATATTGCGCTTGCGCAGCGCGAGCTTGCTGCCGTGGGTCCAGATCCACAACACGCCGAGGCCATCGCGTACCTTTCGACTCGTATCCTATTTCAGCTCGGGCGCATGTCTCGCGCCCAAGCGGCGGGCAGATTGCGGGAGGTACTGCGCGACGTGGACTTTTTCCCGGAGGCTGCGCGCTGGCTGCGTGCCGCCGACGAGCGCCCCGAGAGCACGAGACCACCACGCCACTCGGCTCCACCGGGTACGGCAACGGCGGTGGAAGCACAGCTCCGCGAACTCGTGCTGTCCCTCGACGCGCCCGCGCAACCCGCTGCCGACGGCGCGCCGTCGAGTGCTGAGCTGCGGCCTCGACTGTCCAACCCAAGTATTCCAAGGGCAGGGCGCCTGCCGCGGATCAGCACCCCGCCGGATCCCACGCCAAGCTACGCCCCGGACCGGGACGAAGAAAGCGAGTCACGCGCCGGCAGCTACTCCGAGCACCCACCGCGGGTGGAAATCATCGACCCGCACAAGCGTACCAGCGCGCCGCCGCCAGCCAGTGCACCGGCGACGCCAATCCCGGTAACGCAACCGGAACGCGACGGCCGCATCCGGTCCGGCCCGCCCCTGGCGCGCCCCACGCGCGCACTGCCCACCAGCCTGTTCGAGATCGCGGAGCTCGCC
>CBDUPW010000225.1:0-11971 GCA_965369205.1 uncultured Polyangiaceae bacterium
GGGCTCGACGACGGCACTTGAATCAAAATGGCTCGCGTCGAAACCGCCACCGAAGGCGTCCTCGGCTTTGCCCTTGCCGAGCACCACGCCGCTGGCCAGGGAGTCAAACTCGTCGTCGGACGCGGCGTGTGGTGCGCGCTCGGGGCGTGCGCTCGTCGCGCGGCGTGCGCTGACAGGGGCGGGCGCTGGCAGGTCGAGATCAGGAATTACAAAGTCCCCGGCCGGGGGCGCCTTCGAGTCGTCCTGCATCTTGACCGCATATGCTACCTCGGCGCGGCTCAGCTCGTCGATGTGGGTGCGTGGCTGCGCTGGACGAGTTCCTCTTGGAAGGACGCGAAGGCGGACTCGTCGGGCCACTCCGGGGCATCGCGCAGCAGGCGTTGGGCGTCTGCCAGCTTGCCGTGGTCGATGAAGACGACGGCGGCGGCGTAGCGAAACGGCCAATGAATCAGGGGATTCTTGTGGGATGCCCGCCGCAAGACGGCCGCGTCCTTGGGTGATGAAAGGTGGGCAAAGGCGCGCGCGAAGGCGCGCAAGGCCTGTCGGAGCTCGACGATTCGTGCCCGCATCATGGGACCCACGGGTGGCAATGGCATGCCCGTGAGCCGCTCGGCTTTGTCGACGGCGCTCTGTCGTTCGCCCTCAAAGGCGTCGAGCAGAGTTTCGACGATCAGTCGGTGCTCTGCCGCGGATTCCCAGGACCCGCTGCGCTCGCCCCGTTCCAGTGCCTGGCGTGCGCGGTCCGTCAACCCGGAAGACGTATACGCGGTCGCATGAATCAGCGGGATCAGCGTGTCCGAATGGGGCAGATCGTGCACAGCCTGCTCCCATTGCCGCACCAGTTCGTCGGTCTGACCGCTGGCCGCCAGAGATCGCAACTTGCTGCGCTCCCGCCGGCGGGACCAGAATACGTACGCTGCCGCGGCAGCCAGCACGGCTCCCAGCCAAGGTGCGTCCCAGACCAGCCGCAGCGCAACCGCTGCCAGGAGTGCGCTGGCAAGAAACGGCATCCATGCGCGAATGCGCTGGGAAAGCGGTGGCTGTTCGTGGGGGAACATGCGTTGCAACGAAACTTGCGTCTGAATCCACCGGCTGTCCACCTTTGCTCGGAAGTGGAGAAAAACTGATCGATGGCGCGCGTGGGGGCAAAGTCACGCGCAGAATCGATATGTATACTAAGCAGTTCTTCTGTTGGCTTACCCGGTCGTGCTGCCGACCCACCAGGCATCGCGGTCCCGATCACCCGCCCGACGAGCCTCCGACGAGCCCTCGACGAACCAACTTGTCCGACTGGCACCAGGCTGGCCGAGGCTGGCCCGCCGCGATGGTGCGGGCGGCGGCCGGGCACCGGGTGCTGGACAGCCCGGTCCGCTTGCGCTACTTGTCCTACTCAGCCCGAAAGGGCGTGTGGGTCCGCCAACAGCGCGCTTAGAACCCCGTCAGGCCCGGAAGGGAGCAGCGGTAGTAGGAAAGCGAGTGTGGTGGGCCCTTTCCCTTTTTGTGGGCCTGCACTCGTCACGCTGCCCCAGCTCAGGGGCTCAAGACCGCGCCGGGACGCAGCTCTGCGGTCATGGCGCGAACATCTCGACGCAGGCTCCGTTGTGCGCCAGCGGAGCATCAAGGGCGTAGTACTCCAACGTGCGTGCAACGTCCTGTGCAGTCATGCGCGGCGTGAAACCACTGCCACGGAGCATTTCGGTCTTCACCGAGCCAGGAAGGATCGCGCAGGTCATCAGGCCGCTGTCGCTGAGTTCTTCCGCCAGGCTCTTCATGAATCCGACCAAGCCCCACTTCGAAGCGTTGTACGTTGCCGACTTGGCGGTCCCCAGGGTGGCCGAGATGCTTGCCACGTGTAAGATACGGCCGCTGCCGCGCTGGCGCATCTGCGGCAGCACGGCTTGGGATAGCAACGTGGGGGCGCGCAGATTGACGGCAAGCTGATGGTCCCAGCTCTCCGGGGTGAGCTCCTCCAGGGCGACGCGTTCGATAGTGGCCGCGTTGTTGATCAGCACGTCGGGTGCGCCATCTTCTACGAGGGCCTTTCCCGCCCGTAGGACTTCCTGGGTGAGCGCGAGGTCACAGGGGATGAACCGCACTCGGGCTTCTACGCGGGCCAGTTCGGCCATGGTCTCATCGAGGGCCGCGGACTCGCGCCCGATCAGGTCGAGCTGCGCGCCCCTGGTTGCGATCCGCAGGGCAGTTTCTCGGCCAATGCCGCGGCTGGCGCCAGTGATTGCGACGCGGGTCATGGCGAGGCTTTGGCTTGGAGCAGTGCGGCAATTTCCGCTTCGGGCAGTTCGCCCGCGCGTGCGCTGGTGAAGATCTTCGCTTCGGGGCGTTTCGCGCCGCGCGAGGCAAGGCAAGCATGCACCATCTCCAGGCTACAGAACGCTCCCAGCGCCGCGCCATGATCCATCAGGGCATGCACCACGCTGTGCCCTATCTGCTCCTGCAGCACGAGGCGACGGCTGCACGCATCGAGAAGATCTGAGAGCACGCCTAACCCGAATAGTCGCTCGCCGGGCACGTAGGCAAGGGTTGCCGTGCCCATGGACGGGAGCAAGTGGTGCGGGCACATGGTGGATACAAACGCGTCGCGCATCACCACAAGTCCCGATTCTTCAGCGGGGGAGCCGGCCGACAGAAGTGCTGCGATGTCCACGTTGTACCCGGAGAGCAATTCGTTTGCGTACGCTTCCGCAACCCGGCGTGGAGTCTCCGTGAGCTCAGCAGACTGCTCCGGTGGGTGCCCCAGGGCGCACAAGAAGTCGCGGATTGCGCGCTCGGCTGCGAGTCGATCGGGGGGCATGTCAGTTCAAGCGTCGCGTTTCGGGGCGCAGCGGGCGGCGTTTGGAGAAACCCGCATCCAAGTCGTGATAGTAGCGCAGAGATTCCTCGCCTAGGCGCCAACAAAACCACACCAAGCGTCCGTCCACACGCCCGTAGAAGTCCACCAGGCCGACGTTCGGGTCTTTGACGACCGCTCCGAGCTCGGTCACGTCAGCCCAGCCATTTTCATAGTGGTCGATGCGACTGCGCAGTTCCACCTTGAGCGCGGCGACTTCGGGAGGGTCGCTTGCGTCATCTGCCAAAGTGCGTGGCAATCCACCCGCCGTTCGTGCCAAGTCCCCCAAACCCGCTTCGATTTCGTCGTGACGCTGAAGCTGACGTGTGACGAGTGCGCTCAAGGTCGGAATCAGCGCTTCCACTTCGGCGATGGAAAACACACGCGGATTCGTCATCGCCGGGCTCAGCGATTGACGTCCCAGAGCACGCTCACCGCAGCGGGGACCGGGTTGACGTCTTCCAGCGTGGCGCATTCTCCGCAGTCGCTGGGGAAGCTGACGGTATTGTCGCACTTCCGGCAACGTTCGAGAATGTCACGAGCTTCCGACAGCTGGTCGATCAGTCGTTGCAGAAGCTCGGCACGCTCTCGCATTCGCTCGATCTGGTCGTTTAGCTTTGTGAGCACTTCGTTGGACGCGACCTTGCCCGTCGGCGCCGCTCGCTTCGTTTCGAGCACGCCTCGGATTTCGTCCAAGGAGAACCCGGCGGCCCGCAGGTCCGAAACCAAACGCAGTTTGTCGAGCTCGGAAGCTTCGAACAGCCGGTGTCCGCCCTCGGTCCGCTGCGTTGGCCGCAAGATGCCGGCTTCTTCGTAAAAGCGGACGGTGCGCAACGTGCTGTCAGATCGGCGCGCCATATCCCCAGTCGTGAACAGTCCGTCGCGTCGGTTAGACGCCGAGTCTGCTGCTGCTGCTGCTTTTCGTCCGCTCAAGGCAGTCTCCCAATGCAAAAAGGTAGGGACAGGCCCGACCGTGGTCAAGTTCACGAATCCCTTTGGACCGCGGCTGGGCGGCAACTTTGGCGTCCTAGGGCGTGCCGGAGTCGCTGCGGTCTGTGCACGTCAGCGCCCAGAAGCCCTGCTCGCAACGAGCTTCGACGGCCTTTTCCCCGTCGCAGACCCCGTCAAAGGCGGAAACGTCATCAACCGCGCAGGCCAGACCGTCCGGAAAGCAGCGCGCGATCTCGCCATCCACGATCACGCGCCCTTTTTGCGCGGCGCCGCCCCGAACCTGGCTACAGCTCTTCGAATTGTCGATGGGGAATGGCTGCAGCTCTTTGGGGCGCTGTTCGTCGCCGCTGCAGTGGAGCAAGAGAAGGGCCGTCAGCGAGGCGAGAGCTCGGAGCGTTGGGCTCATATGACCGGGAGCAGTGAGAGTGAGACTTTGGTCAGGAAGAAGTCCGCGATCAATATGGCAATGGAGGTGACAACGACGGTGCGCGTCGTGCTGTTGCCGACGCCCGCGGTGCCGCCGCGGGTGGTCATTCCGAAGTGGCATCCAACCAGAGCAATGATGGCTCCGAAGAATGGAGTCTTGAGCATGCCGCTGAGCAGATCTCTCAGTGTGACCGTACCCAGCGCGCTCTGCAGGAAGAACCCCGACGGAATGTTGAATTGGAAGTCGGTGATGAACATCGCTCCGCTGAACCCGAGCACGAGCGCGAGCGACCCCAGAATGGGCATCACGATGATGCTGGCGACTAGCCGAGGCAAAACCAGCTTCTTGTAGGGATCTGCGCCCAGGGCACGCAGGGCATCGATCTGCTCGGTAACGGCCATGGAGCCGACCTCAGCCGCCATGCCCGCGCCGATACGGCCGCCGACGATCACCGCGGTGAGGGTGGGCGCTAGCTCCCGCGCGAAGGAAAGCCCCACGACGCGCCCGGTGTATTCCATGCCGCCGAATTTGCGAAGACCGAACGCGAACTGGACCGCCATCACCATGCCGATAAACACACTGGTAACGACGACGATGCCGAGGGACCGCACACCCAGGCTTTCGAGTTGCGTGACGATCGCGCGCCCTTCGAAGGGCCGTCGAAAGAGCGCTCGGGTCGTGCGCAAGAGCATGATGGTCATCACGCCCAGGTGGTCGAGGAAGCCGAAGAGCCGCGCGGTGAGTCCGGAGACCGCGTCCGGGGGAGGCCCCGGAACAAAGCTCATCCGCCCGGACACGGGTCCGGAAGGCGGTGGATCGAGCGGGTCTGGGATCGTGGTCATTCTAGGGTGCGAAAGCCTGCAGCAAAGCTGTCGAATTGTGACTGTCCGCCGCCGGTCGTGTCGGCGATATGCAGCAAGTCATACACGCAACCGTCCTTCTTCAGCACGTAGACGGTGAAGCGTTTGGGCACGCCGTCCAGCTTTGCGAGCATTTGAGTGCGCAGAGCGTCGCGACCGTCCAAAGACAAGCGCTCTTGGCTTTCAACATCCCGTTCCGTGAAATGAATGAACAGGTGGTGCGTGAGCGCCTCCAGCGGCACGTCGTCACCGTCTTTGCCGCAGCGACCCCCGATGCCGATGGTGGCCGAGGTGGCGTCGTCCCGGAACGCGAGCAGCGCGTGCCTGGCTTCCAGCTGGCGCCAACCGGCCGGAATGGGTCCGAGACGGAATGCGAGGGAGTCGTTGCGGTAGGTGCGCCCGTCGAATTGGGGCCCGCCGCAGCCGACGGCCAGCACAAAAGCGAGGGCAAATGACCAACGTTGGGGCATGGCGGGCTCGCGACGTTAGCACGCCCACCGGTGCTGGAAAGCCAGGCCCAGGGGCCGGCGTGTCTTGGGGGGTCGCGCGGTGGGGATCCGGTGCTTAGGTTCATTCGGTGATTCCGGTCCGGGACGAGAACCCGAGCAGCACCCGTCCCGTGGTGACCACAGCGCTGATCGTCGCGAACGTGGTCGCGTTCTTGCTTGAGTGGTCGATAGTTGGTTCTCAAGGGCCGCAGTTCGTCGTGGACCATGGACTGGTGCCGCTGCGCTTTCTGGCGGACCCCGTGGCGGAGGCGCCGACCCTCGTCAGCAGCATGTTCTTGCACGGGGGCTGGGAACACCTGGGCGGCAACATGCTGTTCTTGTACATCTTTGGCGACAACGTCGAGGATGCGCTCGGCAAGAAGCGATTCGTTCTGTTCTATCTCTTGTCCGGGCTCGTGGCCGCTGCGGCCCAGATGGCAATCAATCCGGCTAGCGCCGTGCCGATGGTGGGTGCCTCTGGCGCCATAGCGGGGATCCTGGCTGCCTATCTGGTGCTTTATCCTCGCGCGCCGATTCACGTTCTGAATCCGATCCTGCCGCTCTGGTTTATCCTGGGGGTGTTCTTCGTGTTGCCGGCCTGGCTGGTCGTGGGCGAATGGTTTGTTTGGAATCTGCTCCGCGGTTTGGGCTCACTCAGTGCGCCAGGCATGGGGGGCGTGGCGTTTTTCGCGCACCTCGGCGGCTTCGTCGCGGGTTTGGTCAGTATCAAACCTCTGCTCCACGGACGCGATCCGAGACCCAAGGCGCCCTGGACTCAATTCCGGCCCCGCTCGCGGATCGGAACTCCTCAAGATAGCAGCGGACCGTTTCGCGATCCCTGGTATCCCAACTGAGGGCGGGACGAGCCGTATCAGGTTGAGGCTCGTCGTTGCTGCGGCAAGCCCATCCGCGTCCGCCTGACGCCCGGCATTGCGAGCCTGGCCGTTGGAAAGTACCCTTCGCGCCCCATCATGAAACCGGTTCGCCTCTACAACACACTCACGCGCAACCTCGAGACGTTCACGCCTAAGAACGCGGACCGGGTCGGTGTGTATTGCTGCGGGCCGACCGTGTACGACGTGCCGCACGCGGGCCACGCACGCTCCGCAGTCGCCTTTGACGTACTGGTCCGCCATTTGCGGGCGCGGGGCTACAACGTGCACTACGTGCGCAACATCACGGACATTGACGACAAGATCCTGGCCCGCGCCAAGGAGAACGGCGAATCCCCCCTGGCGCTTTCGCAGCGCATGGCTGAGGTGTATCAAACACAGATCGGTGAAGTGGGCTGCGCTGCGCCGGATGTAGAACCCAAGGTGAGTGATCACTTGGCGGAGATTTTTGCACTGGTGCAGTCGCTGATCGACGAGGGCGCTGCATACGCCGTAGATATGCCTGGCGGCACTCGAGATGTGTACTTTGCAGTGCGCAAATTCGCCGGCTACGGCAAGCTGTCCCGCCGCAAGATCGACGACCTGATCGCGGGCGCACGCGTTGAAAAGGATGAAGCCAAGCGCGACCCCTTGGACTTCGCGTTGTGGAAGGGTGTGCCGGAAGGCGAATGGGGCTGGGAGAGCCCCTGGGGCTACGGACGCCCGGGCTGGCATATCGAGTGCTCCGCCATGAGCGGTAAGTATCTGGGCCACGGCTTTGATATTCACGCTGGCGGTATGGACCTCATCTTTCCGCATCACGAGAACGAGATCGCGCAGAGCGAAGCGGCCGCGCCAGGTCAGGGAGATTTCTCCCGATTCTGGATGCACAACGGCTTTGTGAACGTCGACAAAGAGAAGATGAGCAAGTCTCTGGGCAATTTCGTGACAGTCCAAGACGTGCTGGCGCGCAACGACGCTGAAGCTTTTCGCTGGTTCTTGATGACCGTGCACTACCGCGGACCGATCCAGTTCGACTCCGAGAAGCTCGAGTCGGGCCGCGTGATCTTCCCCGGCGTGGACGAGGCCGAACGGCGCGTCGACTACGTCTACGCCACCCTGCGGCGTCTGGCGAAGATGGCGCAGCCCGGGGAGCTTCCCCAGAAGCTTGCGCCGGAGTTGGCGGCTGCCAAGAAGCAGATGGACGCAGCGGCCGCCGCGGTCGGGGAGGCTTTGGACGATGATCTGAATACGCCCGTGGCGCTTGCCAGCCTTGGCGAGCTCGCCAAGCTGGCGAACGAGATGGCGGACCTCGCGCACAAGCGTCGAAAAGACGAAAGCTTCACCAAGGCGGCGGCTGTGCTGGCCGCGGAAGCCAACTCGGCTTTGCGCAGTGTTGGCGGAACCGTCGGCTTGTTCCGCGCGCCGGTTCAGGAATACCTGGACCGCACCCAAGCCAGGCGCCTTGCGCTGCGCTCGCTGTCGGCGGCGGACGTCGAGAAGCTGATCTGTGAGCGTACCGAGGCCCGTTCCGCCAAGGACTTCGCACGCTCCGATGCGCTCCGCGACGAGCTGGTCGCTTTGGGCATCGCTCTGCGCGACAGGCCAGACGGAACCGACTGGGCCGTCGAGCCCTGAGGCCTTCAGGTGCTGAGCCGGCCTAAACGCCGATGAACAATCGGTGGGCGAAGTTGCGCTCGAGCTTGGCGCGCAGGACTTTGTCTGCCGCCGTTTCGATGTCGTATTCGACGCGCTTGAACTCGAAGCGTTTCTTGTCCGAGTCGTATGCCGTGAAACTCGCGCGGTTGTCGTAGTCCCGGGGCTGGCCGACGGAGCCCACGCTCACGATGTATTTCTTGCCGGGCTCCAAGTCGAAGTCCACGGGTGGCAGCTCCTCGACGGAGTCTTTCGTCAGCGCAAACACTTTGCACAAGTGTGAATGGCCGATCAGCGTGATGTGACCCAAGTCTTCGAAGATGGGCAGGCACTCGCGCGCCTGCTCCGGAGCGAAGATGTACTCGAACTCTTCCAAGCGCATGGGTGAGCCGTGGCACAGCAGCACGTTGATTGCGTCGAGGCGGATCTGGTACGGCAAATCCGTCAGCCAGGATAGATTCTCCTTCGACAGCATTTGCGCATGCGTATCAAGCGCGTTGCGGGCGGCCTCGTAGTAATACGAATAGTCCATGCGCCCCGCGACGGCGGCGTCGTGATTGCCCAAGATCGTCGCTTTGACGAGTTTGCGCACCAGATCAGCGCACTCGTTGGGGGAGCCGCCGTAACCGACTGTGTCGCCTAGGCAGTAGTACTCATCGATGCTTTCGCTCTTGAAAGCCTCGATGACTGCGCTCAGCGCTTCATAGTTGGCGTGTATGTCGCTGAGAATGCCGAGACGCATGGTGCGGGGCCTCGTAGAGTACCACGGGACTTCCTAGCATGACGCAACGTAACACTCGGTGTGGAAATGAGGGCCGGCCTAGGGATTTCGCAGACCGGCGCGCTATCCTAATGCTGCTCATATCTTCATGTGCTGGCGCCTGAGGCGTCAAAAACCGGGACATTTTCCTGTGGACCCCCCCGAAGTGGGCTACGGGGCTAGTGAGCGATGACCGAAGACGATTCCGAGACCCAACGCCCCGAACTGCTCGCGGATGGCTGTCCCCCGGCGGTGCGGGAGCTGGCGGCGAGCGCTGTGGACTATGTGCGCCAAGCCGTTGGCTTCGAGCTGGACATGCACCCGGACACGCTGTCGGTTTTGGACCACTACCTAACCCAGGCACGACTGAGCAGCATCGAGCGCCCGGAGCTCTTGCCGCTGCTCTCCCGAGCCGTGGGGGCCTACTTTGGTGAGTTGGTGCGGCGCGTCTATGGAGGTTATTGGTACGCCCCGCCCGGTGACAGTCATGAATGGCGTGTTTGTTTGAGCCACGTCTTCTTGGCGTTCAATCCCGTTGGAGCGGCGCATGAGGCGCTGACGATGGGGCAAGGAGCAGCGGGCCCCTCTTCGACTATTCACTTCGCCCCCGGTGAAAAGGACATCATGCAGGAACGCCTGGCCGCTATCCCGCCGGTGCCCGAAGACGAGTACTTCAGCTTGTGCACCCGCTGGGAAGTGATCGAGATTGCGCACGAGACTTTGCGCAACGTGATGCGCGCAGCTGGCGTCGAAGAGACGCTATACGAACTTGAGGACTACGACGCGGTGCTGCATCCCGAGGGCCAGGCGTAGCGCAGCCTACTTGCCGGCATCTGGTTTTGCGCCGACGGTCACACGTGCCGGCAGGCTCACCGCCTGAACGGCCTCGGTCGTCGTGCCGTAGAAATCTCGCCACGAAATGTTGTAGCGGCCCGGTTGCGTTCCGATCAGAAACTGCTCGGATCGAGGCCGCACCCAGGCCACCGGCACGCCGTCGATCAACAGATAGCGCAACGTATCGCTTTGGTTGACGGCGATGAGCCCTTCGGCGGGTGCATTCTCGGTCGTTTCGGCTCGTTTCGCCGGTTTGGTGCGAAACGCCGCCAGCTGCTCGCGGGTCAACAGCACCCCAGCGGCTTGGGGAGGAAGCTCGCCGGGCTTGACCAGTGTGCCCGCGGGCGGCACCAAGAGCAGTCCGTAGGGCATGTCGTGGCGCCGCACGAGGCTGGTGACTTCGAAAGTCACTCGGCCGCCATCCACGGTTTTCGATTCGGCCTTCAGCGGCGTGTCTTGCTCGCAGACCGAATTCATCGGCTCTACGGCGACGAGTTCCAGCAAGAGCCGGCACAACAGTCCGCCGCTGTTGCCAATACCGGCGACATTGGCTTGTTCCAGAGTCAACGTTCCGGTGTCACTCTTCACGCGCGTCTTTTTGGTGTCGAGCCCCAGCAGCCCTCCTTTGCCCATGGCGCGGAGGTTGCCCGCAGCCATGGGGCTCGCGTCCGCACGGCGTTCGCCGAGCAGCGCCCGCACGGTGCCGGGCACGAGCACGCGGTAGGCATGGCCGTCGGGCCACACCAGGACGTGGCCGTAGAGGAGTTCTGCGGCGCGCAGCTCCGCGTTCTGCGGCACCGGGAACGTGGGCGACGCGAACGCAAAGCGCATGCGACCGATCGGTGCCAGGTCGATAGTGACGCGCAGCTCGGTGAGCTCCCGAGCCTTTTCGATGCCAGCTTCGTTTAGCTCCGGTCCCGCCAAGGGCGAAGGCACGTCGTGCCAACGAAACTGCGCTTCGAGGGTGACGCCGGGGCCTTCGCGTTGCGTCGTGGGGTCTGGGTCGAGCGCGCGGTTGTCCGCCATGACCGTGGGGGTCGGCGGCGCGGCTTCGGGAATGATCAATCGACCCAAGCTGTCCGCAGGGATCCCGCCCCGCCCGGCGTCGATCTTCTTTGTGGCGAGGGCACCGGAGGCGATTGGGGCCGGCAGAATGCTGGCGTTGGGGCTGGGCTGGTCCGCTTTTTCGTCTGCGTTCGGCTTCTCTTTGCAGCCGAGCAGGAGCAAGGCCGCGAGTGCGGCCACGCGGGAGACCCGCACCCGTTGCATCAAGTTGTCGCCTCGAAACTCGAGATCACGTGAATGTCTCCGTCCAGCGTCGGCGCATCTGGATGATGCTGTGTGTGTAGGAGAAAGACATCCAAGCTCGGAAACAACTCCTTGAAGATGTTGCAGTTTCCCGGCTCGTTGTCGAACGCCGCGGTCAGAACGCCCCGGCGACCGAGTTTTGGTGTCAGATCGCGCTTGAACTCGGCGTCGCTCATTTCGGCATTGGGTTTGAGCACGAGCTCGGTCCCCGGCACCCCAATGGGGAATCCAAGATCCCGGAGGCTGGCGAAGGTACCTAGCGCCATGTTCGGCAGGTCTCGCCCGGTGAAGTAGACGACGATGGCTCCCGCGTCGTGGCAAGCCCGGACGAAACCGAGAGCGCCCGCCAGGGGGACGTCGTGCTTTTGTAAGTCGTCGAAGAAGAAGCGTGAGCGCCAGTACTCGATAGCTTCGCTGATCACCGCGTCGTCGTTGATGCCCACGCTGCGCAGGTTGCCTTCGAGCAAGTAGTCCAAGTCTTCGTAGCGGATCTCGCGGAGCACCGCCGCTACCGTCGGGCGGGTCGCCTTCCACTTATCGGCCAGCTCGTGCAAGATCGCGCTGGTGCGCGGGCGGTTGTCGACGAGGGTCCCGTCCAGGTCGAAGACGACCACCGGCGCACGCGCGCCGTCGGTGGCGCGCACGCGCTCGAGCACTGCATGGAGAAGTCGCGCCTGCTCGTCGCGGGAGGCACGCGGGGGCAACGCAGTGGGGGGAGCCATGGGCACGGCGTTTATCAGAGATCCCGAGCCCGGTCGACGTCCGGGCAGGCGCCCTTGCGCGGAAGCCGGCCCGCGACTCGAACACGCAAGCCCATGCCGCGGAAAACCGATCGGACGGTGGTCTTTGGAGGGGTCGGCGTCAGAAAAAAATACTTAGCATACACATCAATTTTTCCGCGAGTGATCCCCCCTGACGCCGCTGTCACGCCCACGCCGCTGTCACGCCCACGCCGCTGTCACGCCCACGC
>CBDUPW010000226.1:0-11819 GCA_965369205.1 uncultured Polyangiaceae bacterium
GCGAGAGCGAGTGCGAGAGCGAGTGCGCGGGCGAGCGCGAGAGCGAGAGCGAGAGCGAGAGCGCGAGCGTGGGGGCTGAGTTGGTGGGGGAGGTCGAGTTGGTGACGGAGCCGCATGCTTCGGTGGGGCCGCTTACGGATCCGAACGAGCCGACGTCGAAGCCGGAGACGAACTGGCGCAGCCACGTGCTCGACTTGGAGAGCGCACGGGGGCCGAAGCCTCTCGCGGTGATCGAGCGCATGTTCGTGTCGTCTTACGTTCCTCTGTGCGAGGCCATCGCGCGGGGGGAGGCGGACGAAGCTGCGCAAGCCACGGCGCGCACTTGGGCGGAGAGTTTCGAGAAGAGCTACACCGAAGCTTTTGATGCACTGCGTATGCGCGGCAAGCGGCCCACCATGGTGCTCGACATCCCCGATATTGCCCTGCGCATGGCACGGCTACACGGCGCGCGTTCGGTGCAGCTATTGCTCGTGGACGGCATGCGATTCGACTTGGGGTTGCGCATCAATGAGCGGGTGAAAAAGCACGTGGGGCAGCACGCGGCGCTGACCGAGCGCTTGCTGATGTGGTCGGCGTTGCCCACGACGACGGAAGTGCAGCTCGAACTTCTGGGCCGTGGACCCCAGGGGCTGCGTGAAATGACCGGCGCGGCCATTAGCGAGGTGCCCGTAGCGCGCGGACGCGCGGCGGCGACTCTGCGCCGCATTCGAGCGGGCCAGCGTGAGTTGCACAAGTTGGACATCGTCGAGTCGGCCATGAGCGTCCCCGGCGCGCCTTTGTTGGAGCGCCTCGACGCGCTTGCCGACGAAACCGCCGAAGCGCTGGGGGGGCACTTGCTCAAGCAGTCGCCGCGCACCCTGGTGCTGGTCTTCGCCGACCACGGCTTTCGCTTGGAGCCCATGGGCGCCGGTACGAGTGCCGCGCACCGAGGCGGCGCTTCACCCGAAGAAGTGCTCGTGCCTGCCCACGCTTGGCTGGTGGGCGCGGTGCACTGAGCCGTTCGCTTCCCCCCCTTGGAGCCGACCGTTTAGACGCTACAGGCCATGTCTTGGCCGCAGCACATCGGTGACTTGATCTTGCCGCAACCGCCTGGGCACTTGGCGACGTGCACCTCCGTGCCGTCGGGCTTGGTCAGCGTAGCGTGCACCAGAGCGGCGTTGCACTTGCCGCAGGTCATGCCCTTCACACTCATTCCGCACTTTTCACAGGCGTAATCCGACACGTTGCTCGTTCCTTTCATGGGGCGCAGGATGCGCAGCCGCGGCAGCATAGCAAACCACGTGACGTGACGTAACAATTGCCCACAGGAGCCCCGGCCCCAGCAAGCAGGCGGGGTCGCGCTGGCCCTCAGCAGGAGAAGGCTTCGATTTCGTAGACGACGGGGTTGAGGGCCATTCCGCAGCTGTACGCCGTCAGGGCATAGATGCGGATCTTCGTGGTGACGACCGGCGCGGGAAAGACGTACTCCCAGTCGTTTTGCTTGCCGGCGACGGTGCCGACGGACACCCAGCTACCGCCGTTCCAATACTGGATGGTGCCGCCCGCAACGGCCCGGCCAGCGATGATGCCACAGCCCGCCACGCCACACGCCGCGGTGTCCACCTTGATGCGACCAATCGTCTTGCTCGTCGACCAGGCCAGTTCTGCGTAGGAGCTGCCGGGAGTTGGCGTCGCGGCGATCCAGTGCCAGCCCTGGGCGTTGCAGCTGGCTTCCCCGTAGCCGTCGTTCATATTGGCGGGACCAATGCTGCCTGCACCACTGCCGGAATTGCTGGTCGCGGTGGCGGTAAGCGCGTGGTTCTGCGTCGGGTTACAGGTGGTGACACAGTTCGTGCCCGTGCACGTTTGCTGAGCCGTGCAGGCGTTGTTGCAGGCGCCACAGTGACTGTTGTTGTTCGTGAGGTTGACGCACTGTCCAGAGCAGTTCGTCGTGCCGCCGCCACAGACCAGGGTGCACACGCTGCTTTGGCAGCTCTGCCCGCCGGGGCAGCTGTTGCTGCAGCTGCCGCAGTTGGAGGGGTCCACTTTGGTGTCCACGCACTGACTCCCGCAGGCAGTCAGACCGGCGGGACAGACCAGCTTGCATTTGCCGGCGACACAACTCAGGCCGCTGCCGCATTTGTTGCCGCAGCTCCCGCAGTTGTTGATGTCCGTCTGCAGGTTGAGGCACTGGTTGCCGCACTTGGTGGTGCCACCACTACAGACCAGGGTGCACACGCCACTCAGGCAATTCTGGCCGGAAGAACACGGCGCGCCGCAGCCGCCGCAGTGCGCCAGGCTGCTGCCCGTATCCACGCACTGGTTGCCACATTTCGTGAGACCCGCGCTGCAAACCAAGGTGCAGCCGCCATTTTGACAGCTCTGGCCCGAGGGGCAGCCATTGCCGCAGCTGCCACAGTTGTTCGGGTCTACGTCTGTGTCGACGCATTTGTTTGAGCAGTTCGTCGTGCCGCCGCTGCAGGAGAGTGCGCATTTGCCAGCGCTACAGATTTGTCCGCTGGCGCAGGCGTTGCCGCAGCTGCCGCAGTTCGCGTTGCTCACGCTCGTGTCTACGCAAGTATTGCTGCAGTTCTCTGTGCCGCCCAGACACGAGAGCGAGCACTGGCCGAGGGAGCAGACCTCGCCCACGCCGACGGAACAAGGACTGGCGCACGCGCCGCAATGATCGGGGTCCGACTGTGTATCCACACACACTCCCGAACACTGCGTCAAACCGCCGCCGCAATTGGGACTGCAGCTGCCAGCGGAACAGACCTCGCCTACGCCGCAGATCAAGCCGCAGCTGCCGCAGTTCGCCGGATCTGCGCTCAGATCCGTACACAGGCCGCTGCATGCGGTCTGACCGCCGACACAACTATCCGAACACACGCCTTGGGCGCATACCTCTGCGCCCGTGCATGCCTGATTGCAGCCGCCGCAGTGTGCGGGATCCGAGGCCGTGTCCACGCACTTTCCGCCGCACTGGCTCTGGGTGCTCCAACACCCCGCCACACAACTGCCGCCCTCACAGGTCTGCCCCGTCAGGCAGGTCTCTCCGCACGCTCCGCAGTTGCTTGGGTCCACGTCGGTATTGGTGCACACGCCGTCGCAGCTCGTTGTCCCCACGCCGCAGTTCGTGCTGCCGCCGCCGCTGCCTCCGGGGGCGTCGCCGCCTTCCGATGAGCTGCACGCCACCATTGCCACGCACGCGAGAACCCAAACCAGCACTAGGAGACGTCGCACGGAACCATTGTGCCACATGTCCGTGGCCAGGGGGCTGCTGCTGTCCTGCGGCGGGGTTTCCAAGGCAGGACGCCTAATGCGGCGAGTCAGAAGTACTAATCCAACTAGAACCGTCTGGCTGTGGTGACCCTGTGGGAGGCACGAGGCAATCGCGAAGCGTATGGGAGACTCGGGACGCGCTGGAGCGGCTGGCGCAAAGTTCGGGAGCCATTCATGCGCCACTTGACGAACTGCTGCGCGCGGCGCTCGGACTGTTGACGCCTACGCGGGGCTGAGGCGTTCACGGCGAACCGTGGCCCCGCGTCGAGCCGTGTACGCGCGTACGGAGCTGCGGCAAGCGTCGAACCGTGTACGCGCGCGTGGAGTCGCAGTCCGCGCCGGGTGCGGGCGCATCGCGACGGCCCTCATCTGGCTCTGGGCCGCGCGCGAGGACGCTTGGGGATCGCGAAGCGTTGCGCTTGTCAAGTCCGTTTCTGCACGCGTGCGGTTGTCGTGTGAGAACGAAACTACAAACAAATCGTACTTGGCCCGAAGGTTGCGCCGTTGACGATCGCGCTTCGGGTAAATACCATTTGATTGGTTCCCTCTGCAGGGCCCGAGAGGAGCGCAGTAACGAATCCCGACAAGCCATATGAACCAGGGTGACCCCACCCCGCGTCCAAGAGTTAAGCCCGGATCACTTCACCGGGGAAACCGGAGGTCCCGGGGAGTCTCCCACCTAGCAAAGCTAGGGGTTCGGACTTCGCACATCCCTCGGCCCAGGCGGTCAGGACCCATGAACGGGTCAGCGCTATCACGCTGGCCCGTTCGCCTTTTTGTCCCTCAACCTACATGGTGCGATGCTGGCGCCCCGGAGGCGATGGGCGGGCCCGTCACGCCGGTTTTGCCGGCTGGCGAGCGCACGTCCGGAGATCGGCAAATGCTGCCCTTTTCGTAGGGTCTGCTCTCGACTACCGTGGTCGGCGATGAAAGCGGGAAGCGTCAGAAAATTGCAGATCCTGTTGGCCATGCTCGCGATGCTGGGCGTCGCGGGTTCGGCGGAGGCGAACAAGGTCAAAGGCAAAGTCGCGGGTTGGCAGAACTTGCTCAACCCCGTGTGGAACGAAGCCAAGGATCCGAAGAAGCACGGCTATTCGTTTCGGGAGCCCGTGCCCACGGTGCGATCGGAAATGCGCCGGCTCTTTCCGCACATTCCCAAGGAATTGTGCATTGCCGCTTTGGCCACCACGCCCCAGCCCGCCCCGAAGATCCCGGTATTGATTCGGGTGGGCGGAGGGCGCACGACACCGGTGACGATCGTGGTCCCGCCGGGCACCCAACTGCAGTTCAAGAACACGGACCCTTTCAAACACCGCCTGTACGCAGTTGGCGTCAAGGAGTTCACGCCCTCCGACACGATCAAGGGCAATGTGCGTGCGTGGACTGTGCCGGCAGGTAAAGCTGCCTCCTACGAGATCCGAGACGAGCTCGCGCCCAGTTTGCGTTTCTGGGTCATTGCGGAACCCAACGTCGCCGGCATTGCTTACCCTTCTCTCAAGGGCGACTTTCTTCTGACGGTGGAGGGGGACGGGGCGCATACCGTGCAAGCCTACTTCTCAGGCAAGAAGGTGGGGCCAGCCAAGAGCGTCGAGCTCAAAGGCCGCGACGTGGACATCTCACGGGACGCGATCAAGGTCGCTGAAGATAAGAAAAAGAAGAAGGAGGACGAAGACGACGACAAGAAAGGTGCGGGCAAGTAATGCTACTTTCGCGTTTCTGGTACGTCGTCCTGGCCATGTTGCTCGGCGCTGCGGCGTTCGTGCTGTTTTTGGCGACCAGCATGTACAACCGCGCCGGCGCTCGCGCCATGGGTGAAGGGCTGAGCGCAGATGGACAGGTCGTTTCTTGGTACTTGAAAGACGACGCTCGCCAACGCTCGGCGCAGCTCATCAAGTTCGCCCTCAACCAAGACATTGCCAAGTACCTGGCGAAGAGCAGCGAGAGCGAAGGCGCACACCCGCCTTCGGAGGCCAAGGAGAAAGTCGGCGCCGCGCTGCGCGCCGTCAACGACAAGATCGACGAAGAGTTTCGCTTTGACGCCGTGTTCGCGGTCGACCAGCACGGTCGGGTCGTGGCGCACCTCGGCTACGAGCAGGCCAGCGGCATGGACGATTTCGAACTCGGTGGCTACCCCGTGGTTGCGGACGCCCTGCACGGAAACATCCGCGACGACACCCTGGTGCTCGACCGTCTCTATCGAGTGGTGGCGCGTCCTGTGGAATTCGACTTGGGGCAGCTGCCCGCCGGCGCCATTGTGGGCGCACGCATCATCGATGACCGTTTTGCGCGCGAGCTCAGCAGTCGGACTGGGGCCGCGGTCGCCTTCTACACCCGGGGCACGCGAGTGGCGTCCGGCGCGCCGGAGGGCTTTGATCGCAGCCAGCTCGATCAAATCGTGAGCGATCTTCCGACCCTGGAAGAAGACGAGGAGTACCGAGAAAAGGGTCGGAGCAACATCCGCACCCTCGCCAAGAGCCTGGGCGTTCAGTACACGCGCCTGCCTGGCGAAGGTTGGGAGCTGGGAGCTGGTTTTGCCGTGGGCCGGCTGCCGAGCAACGTGGATGGGCCCATGGGCTTCTTCAAGACCGCGGACGACAAAGACAAGCAGAAGGCGAATATCCCCTTGGTCGTGGGACTGGCATTCGGCGCCATGTTCCTCGGGCTGCTCTTCACCGTATTCGAACACTCGCGGCCCCTGTGGGTGTTCCGGCGGGAGGCCCAACGCCTGTCCAAAGGCGAAGCGGACCAAATGCAGCCGAGCAAGTTCCGCGGCGTGTATCGGAAGATCGCTGCGGATCTGAACGATGGCATCGACGTGGTGGCGGCCAAGGGTGGCGTGCCTCGGCGAGCTGCGGATCTAAAAGAGGTGCTCGGCGACTTGCCGGCCGAGCCGCAGATGAGCGCGTTTTCTTTTCCCGGCGACTCTGAAGCGCCCAATTCGCCACCGATGCCTTCGGATCCGTCCGCCGCGAACGCCGCGCCCAAGCCCATGCCCAAAGCTCCGCCGCGCCGCGGGGCTCCGGCGCCTTCGCCGGGTGCACCTGGAGCCGGGCTGGACATGACCATGCCTTCGGAAGGCGTGGGCTCACCCGCGCCGGGGCGCCCACCACCGCGTCGTCCCGCTCCTGGTGGGGGCGATGGGCCGGTTTCGTCCGAGGTTGCCGAGTGGCGCGGCGTCTACGATGAGTTCGTGGCGACGAAGAAGCAGTGCAACGAAAACATCGAGGGCTTCACCTACGAGAAGTTCGAGCAGACGTTGAAGAAGAACCGCGATGCGCTGGTGACTCGCCATGGCGCCAAGCGCGTGAAGTTCTCCGTCTACATCAAAGAGGGCAAAGCAGCACTGAAAGCGAGTCCGATCAAGGAATGATACGCACGGCGTTTTCGCGGCGGCTGCTGCAAGCGGCGTGCATCGGCGCAGCCTTGGCTCCAGGCGCGGCCCACGCCACGGACGTCTTGGATTTCGCCGAGCTGGGCACCCAAAGCATGGGTCGGGGCGGCGCCTGGGTAGCGCGTGCTAACTTGCCTTTGGCGACCTTCTACAATCCGGCGGGGTTGGCCGGACAGCGCCATGGTGCGTCCGTCGACGTGGCGCTGGTGATCGACAAGATCTGTTTCACCCGCGCGGGGCCGGGAAGCACGATGCAAAGTGGCGTGCAGTACCCCGGAGAAGTTTGCAGCGAGCAAGGGCCCGGGCCGTTGCCCGCCGTCGCTGGCGTCTTCCAAGTGATGGAGGAGTTGGGCGTTGGCCTCAGCGTTGCGCCGCCCAGCTTGTACGGCAGCATACGCTTTCCGGAAACCGTGTCGGCACCGAACGTTGCTGGCGTCGAAGGGCAGTTCCCCTCGCCGCAGCGTTATCTGCTGCTGGAGTCCGATGGGCTGTTCTTGAACACGACGCTTTCTGCTGGCTACGCCATCACCCCGCGCATTCGCGTCGGTGCGGGATTCATCTGGGGCGCCGCCAACTACAAGCTCGCCAATGCCAACCAAAGCGTGTCGATCACCCAGCGGCCTGATGGCAGCTATCGTGACCCTGAAATCACGGACGTACATGCATCCATCGACGTGACGGATCTCTTCATTCCTGGCGTCGTTGTGGGGGTCCTGGCCTCTCCCCTCAATCAACTGGACTTGGGCTTGACCGTCACGGCCCAAGAGGCGTTCGACGGCCATGGAGACCTGGAAACGAAGTCCAACTATTGGACGGGCACCGGCGTTTCTGGCAATCCCACCGTCGGCAACAGCAGTGAAGCCGGCGCCGACCTGGCGCACTTCCGCCTGGCCAACCCCCTCGACGTGCGCCTGGGCGCGCGTTTTCACTGGCCTCGTGACGATGCGCCACCTTTGGCGGAGCGAGACCCACTGATCGACGACGTCTTCGACGTCGAGGTCGACGTTTCTTACACGCGCAACAGCGCCTATCAGGAAGCCATGCTGCGCTTCCCCGCGCAGCCGACCATCGAGATCAAGGGCACGGGCGGCGAAGCGCCGAGAAACGCGGACGTGCCCTTCAAGCTCAAGGGCGACACGGTGGGCTTGCGCGTCGGCGGTGACTACATGGTACTCCCGGGCCGGCTCGCCGTGCGCGCCGGCGGCTGGTACGAACCCGACGTGCAACGCCCGGAGTTCATCAACGTGGCCTTGCTGGCCAGCCAGCGTATCGGGATTTCTGGGGGCGCCCAGTTGCGCATCGACTTCGTCGACGTGGAGCTCGCGGCGATGCACGTGATGTTCGACGAGGTCGACAACGGCGGCGATGGTCGCGTGCTCGCCGTCAGCGGGGACGCGGGCGCGACGCCGACCCCAAACCGCTCCGCCTACCCGGTCAACGGCGGCAAGGTGTCCCGCTCCGCCACCATTCTGTCCCTTGGCGCCACCGCCAGCTTCTGAGCCATTGACGATGCGCTTTCTCGCTCGAGGCGTCGAACGCGTGGCGCTGGCGCCCTGCTTCAGTTTCGCCCTGGCCGCCATCTTCGTGGGCGCGACGGCCTGCGCGCCGGCGAGCACCCTGGCGGGACCGGGCCCGGACGCCCCGGTGCCGCCCGACGCCCCGCGTGCCGCAGTTTCGTACCGGCTCGATCTGGAACCTGGCAACGCGTGCGAGCAGCAGTTTGACCTCGCCCTGTATGCCGACCGCGGCATCGACTTGATTCGCTGGGATGAAAATAGCGATTCTTGCCGCGGACGGGTCGTTCACATCAGATATCTCTCGCAGAAACTGGATGTGCGCGCGGTGCGTGCGCTAGTGGATGCCCACGCAGTGCAAGTCCAGGAGTTGTCGCCATGAAACGAGTTCGGATCGGACTTTCGGCAGTGCTTGCGGCGTGTGCCCTCTGGCCTGCGGCACGGCATGCTTGGGCCGAAGTGGACGTGGTTGCGCCGCCCCGGCAGGTCGTGCTGCGCCAAATCCCCAACAAGCCTACGGTGCTGATCAACGTCACGAACTACGAAATGCCAAGCAGCCCGGACATCTTGAACCTGGGCAAGCGCGCGACGGCAGCCCTGGAGCGCTGCCTGAGCGACAACACCGACGCTGCCCTGCGCGTCGTCTGCGCCCAGGTGCTGAACGATCTTGGAGATCGCAAAGCCCTGCCCACGCTGCGCACTGCCCTAGAAGACTGGGAAGAGCCCGTGCGCTACGAAGTCGCCCGGGCGCTCGAGACCATGCCGGACGCGGCGTCGTACGATGTCCTGGCCAAAGTGTACCGTCGCAAGGACGAGTCGGCGCGAGTGAAGCATGTGGTGCTGCAAGCCCTGGGCGCCCTGGGGAATCAGAAGGCCGTGCGCTTCTTGCGGGGAGAACTGCGCCGGGTTCCCAAGAAAGACGATGCGGACGTGCGGGCTGGGGTGTTTCGCGCGCTTTTTCGCAGTCGCGCCCTGATGGCGCGCACCACCCTGGTTGGCGACACGGTCTACGCGCTCAAGAGCGGGGAGCCCGCTCTTGTCTATGCCGGCGTGGAGGCCGCGACGGAGCTGCGCGAACGCGCGCTGTCCCAAGCGCTGATCCCCTTGATGGACCACAGCGACGCGGAAGCTCGCAACAAGGCCGTGTACGCATTGGGTCACATTGGAGACCCGGCCGCGACCCGCGCACTGCAGGCGCATTTGCCGAAAGTGCGTGAGTCTCGCATGCTCAACAACATTGCGTTTGCGCTCGAGCGGCTGGATCGCAAGGCGTTCTATGTCGCCATCGACAAACTGGCGCAGCACAAGCAGGCCATCATTCGGCTCAACGCCGCCTTCGTGGTTGGGGACGTGCGTCGCCCGGAGGGCCTGCCGATCCTGACGCGCACCGCGCAAGATGCCAGTGA
Organism: uncultured Polyangiaceae bacterium; assembly: GCA_965369205.1. GTDB lineage: Bacteria > Myxococcota_A > Polyangia > Polyangiales > Polyangiaceae > JACKEA01. The sequence goes on from CBDUPW010000226.1 coordinate 9,573, forward strand.
TCTGGTGCGCGCAAGCAGTGTCGCGGCACTCGGCAAGCTCGATACGCCCAGTGCGGTTCCAGTGGCTGAGAAGTATCTGAACGATCCGAACTGGTCCATCCGCCAGGAAGCGGTGTACGCCATCAGCGCGCTGACGGGCGGCAAGCAGAAGGACGTGATCTACGATCGGCTCTTCGCGGCCAAGCTGCCCCGGAGCTCGGCGCGCAGCATCCGCCATCGTGCTGCGGTTGCCTTGGGCAATTTGGGCGAGCCGAGAGTGCGCGACTACTTGCTCGCCTGTTTCGAGACCGGCGCCTGCAACTTGGGGGAAGTCGACGAGTTCTTGCAGCAGGACAAGACGGCCCCGGTGTCCGGACGTTTGCTCTTGGCTTGGGCTCAAGGGCGTCACGAACTGACGGACTTGCTCGGCGCCAAAAAGCCGCAGAGCGCGGGAAGCGTGGCGGAAAGCAGCTTTGGACAGGGGCGCGCGCTGCGAAGCGACGCACAGATCCGCAAAGCCGCGGACTTCCTTGGCTACGTGGGCGGGCCGACGTCGCGCCAGAGTTTGGCGCCTGAGCTGAACAGCAAGAGCACCTTTACGCGGCTGCACGTGCTGATCGCGGCCGCGCGCCTGGGCGACGGAGCCGCGCCTGCGCAGATCCTCAAAGAGCTCGATACGGCGGCCGCAGCCTGGTTGCCGCGCATCGTCCGGCTCTTGGAGCGGATCGCCGAGCCGGCCGTGCGCGCAAAGCTCAGCCAGGCCTTGGAAGCCCGCGCGAAAGGCGCTGAGTCGGATCTCGCCCTGGCCGCGGCCGCCACGCTCCTGGCGTGGGATCCAGAAACTGGCTTCTTCCGGTTTCTAGACGCTCTTGCGAGCGCATCCCCGGAAAGGCAGGAACTCGCTCGCGCCTATCTGCTGCGTGCGCGCTCCAAGAAGGTCACCTGGGTCATGCGCCGCGCGCTGGCTCGAGAGTCGCGCGCGTTCGTGCGTGACGAGCTGCGGGTCTTGCTCGACGACCGCAGTTGATGGAGCCGCGGGGCGAAGGGCGCGACAGGCGTACGCCCTGGCTAGTCGCGATGGGCACCACGATTGCGGCGCTGTCCTACGATCCGAGGGCGTTGGCCGCCGAACCGAAAACCGTCGCGCTGCTGGGTCTCGCGTGCATACTTTCGGCACTGGCCGCAGCCGGCGTGCTGCGGGTGGCCGTCACGTTGCCCTGGACGCTCGGCGGCGTGCTGACGGTGTATGGCCTTTCGCGGGGCGGCATTGCGTACGGCGCGCCGTTCGCGGCGGCGCTAGGGATCGCGCTTTGCGTCGCGGCGCTCCCGCTCGCGCAGCGGAGGGCCACATGGCTCGCCAGCGGCGTCGCCCTCGGCGCCGGCGCCGCGGCGATCACTGCGGGGCAGTGGCTTGGCGGCGCGCGCGGCATGGCGCTGCACGGCGGGCTCGGCAACCCGAACTGGCTGGGACTTTTGCTTGCGCTCACGCTGGTGCCCACGCTGCACGCTCTTGTGCACGCCTGGCGCGCGGGCGGGGCTCCGCGCTGGCTATGGTTCGGCCTGGCGGTGCTGCAGGGCGCGGCGTTTTACCTGGCGGAGTCCCGCGCTGGGTGGATCGCGCTGCCTTTCGGATTGATTGCGGCGTTTGTGCCTGTGCGTCGCGGATTCGGTTGGCTGTTGTGCCTGATCCTGGTCAGCGCGTCCGTGCTGGCGACTTACGTTTCTCTTGCCGACGCAGGTGACGCCCTCGGCGCCCTGGCGGGTCGATTCTGGATCTGGAAGGCGAGCCTGGCCGCAGGGATTGCGGCGCTGCCCTTTGGCACGGGTGCGGCCGGGTTTTCCCAAGGCTTCCTGCAACAGCAGGGCGCCATGCTGGCCGGGCTAGACATCAGCGAGGCCTCACGCACATTCGTGCACGCCACGACGGCGCACAACGAATGGCTTCATGGGTTCGCGAGCTTGGGGCTGCCCGGCGTCGCGCTCCTGATTGCCATGCTGGCGACGGCCATCGAACGGGCGAGCCCCGCCGCGGCAGGCGCTTTGGTTGCGCTGGCCGTCGGTTCGAGCGCGGACATGCCCCTTTCGGTGCCGGCTGTGGGCGTCGTCGTCGCCCTCGCGCTGGTGACGCCCGAGCGCGTGGCTGTGCCCGGCGTGTCTTCGCGCGGCGGAAACATGCTCGCGCTGTGTGCCTTGGCGCTGTGTGCGCTGCTACTCGAAGGCAGTGTGCGACAGTGGCGAGCCACGCGCATGGCGACCGCGGCCCAGGAT
>CBDUPW010000227.1:0-11759 GCA_965369205.1 uncultured Polyangiaceae bacterium
GGGAGCCCGCATGGCTGGACCGCTGAGCAGCACGGAATCCGCCGCGATTGCTCGAGCGGACATCCTCCGTGCCGCAGCGCGCGCCGTGGCTCAGCACGGCTATCACGGTATGAGCATGCGTGAGCTCGCCCGCGCCACGGGACGTTCGCCGGCCAGCTTCTACAACTATTTCCGTTCCAAAGAGGCTGTGCTGCTGGCGATTCAGAGCGAAGCCTTTCAGGTGCTGCTGGGTGCCGCGGAAGACGTGCTCAGCCGTTTCCGTGCGCCTCGCGCTCGGCTCTACGCGTTCATCCTGAACCACGTGCGCTACTTCGCGAAGCATAGCGACGTGATGCGCGTGCTGGTGCACGAGGCCACGGCACTGCCCCCGGGGTCCCGGTCGGCCGTGCGGGAGCTCAAGGCGCGCTACTTTGAACTCGGCCGCGGCTTGGTGCAGGAGCTGTGCCAGGACGGAAGGTCCGCCGAAGAGACAGAACGCGCCACCTACTGCGTCTTCGGCATGCTGAATTGGATCTACGGCTGGTACCAGCCCGAGCTGCACGGCGACCCAACCCAGTTGGCTCGCACAATCTTCAGCGTTGCGCAAAGCGGGCTTGCCGCAGCAGAAGCTGATGAAGCGATGTTGGAAAGTGTCGAACGTGAGCTCGCGGAGCTGGTTGCTCCTGCGTTGCTCTCACAACCGGAGGAAATCGGAATATGAGTGCCTGGGACGAAACGGATCCGTTGCGCGAAGTGCTGTCGCGCTCCCTCTCGCTGGTGGAAGACCTTTCCTTCGCTGAGGTCAAACGCTGGAAGCAAGCCCATCCCGGGCAGCTGGCGGTGGGCTACATGCCCATCTACGTGCCTCGGCCGATGCTGGAAGCGATCGGCTGTTTGCCCGTGGCTGTCTTCGGCGGAGGGGACCAGCTCGACATTATCCGTGGCGACTCGTACTTCCAGTCGTACATCTGCCACATTCCTCGCAGCACCCTTGAGCTCGCGCTCACGGGGCGGCTGGACTGCATCGACGGCATGCTGTTCCCCTCGATCTGCGACGTGATCCGCAATCTTGGCGGGATCTGGAAGATGCTGTTTCCGGACCGCTACGGCGCGTACGTGGACCTACCCCAGAACTTCGACCCCGCCATCGGCGGCAAGTTCTATGGGCAAGAGATCCGCAGAATCGCCCGTGAGCTCGCCGCCCGCGGGGCCAAGCCCTTGGATGACGACGCGCTGCGCGCCGCGATCAAGCGGGAGAACTCACGCCGGGCGGCTCTCGAAGCCCTCGACGACCTGCGACAGAAAGAGCCGTGGCGCCTGCGGGCTTCCGAGGCGTACCTCCTAGCGCGCGCGGGCAGCGTGCTGGATACCGAAACCCACGAAGCCCTGTTGCGTGAGGCCCTCGAACAGGCACCCAAGCGCGCGGCGCGGGTCTACGACAATGTACGCGTTGTTGTACGCGGCTCCTTCTGCGAGCAGCCGCCGCTCGGCTTGATTCGCACCTTGGAAGCTGCAGGTTGCGACATCGTCGATGACGATTTCCAACTGGGGCTGCGCAGCCTCTCCGGCGATATCGATGAAAGCCCGGACGTGGACCCGGTCGAAGCGCTTTCGAAGGCGTTCGTCACGCGCGGAGTGCCCACTGCGAGCCGCTACATCGGTGAGGAAGAAAAGGGCAAAGCGCTGGTGGACCAAGTGCGCGCGACGGGCGCAGAAGGCGTCATCTTTGCAGCGGCGTCCTTTTGCGATCCGGCGCTGCTTGACCAGCCGATGCTCGAAGGCGCCCTCGACCGCGCGAACGTGCCGCATACCAGTCTCAAATTCGGTGAAAATACCGGACAATTCCAGGTGATCAAAGAACAAGCCGGCGCGTTTTCGGACGCCGTCAAACTATGGGGAAGTGCAGCATGACGACCGTAACCCAGAGCGCAGCGACCGCCCACGACGCGGCCGAAAAGGATACGAGCCAGGTCGAGCAGAAGCGCATGATCGCCGATCACTTTGAAAAGCTCACCCGGGCCAAGGCCGAGGGTAAGAAGGTCGTCTACACCTTCGTGCCCGGCAACCTGACAGAGCTGATCGGCGCCCTCGACATGTTGCCAGTGCTGCCCGAAATCAACGCGCTGCAGTCGGGCATGCGCAAGAAGTCCGGTGCCTACATTGCGGAGGCGGAAAAAGCCGGGCACTCCGAAGACGTCTGCACCTACGTGAAGTGCGACTTGGGCATGCTCAAGAATGGCAACATCGGTCCCACGGGAACGAAGATCCCGTCGCCAGATCTACTGCTGCTTTCGTATACCGGTTGCTTCACCTTCATGAAGTGGTTCGAAATCCTCAAGGAGGAATACAAGTGCCCGGTGGTGATGCTGCACGTGCCGTACCAGTCGGACGGTGAAATCACTCCGGAGATGCGCCAGTACGTTGTGGACCAGCTGCGCGACGTGGTGATCCCGGCCATGGAAGAGGTTGCGGGCAAGAAGCTGGACATGAAAGAACTCGCACGCCGACTCGCCCTGTCGAAGCAAGCGGAGGACGATCTGGTCGCGGTTTGGGAGTCCGCGCAGAATCGCCCGTCGCCCATCGATGGGTACTTCGGCGGTGTGTACTATATCGGACCCATCTTCAGCGCATTCCGCGGTACCGAAGACGCCGTGACGTACTATCGAATGCTGCGAAGCGAAGTCGAAGCACGCGCCAAGGCGGGCGAAGGCCCGATGACACCCGACGGGCCTGCCACCGAAGAGCGCTACCGCCTGGTAGTGGAGGGGCCTCCGAACTGGACGCACTTTAACGACTTCTGGCGCATGTTCAGTCGCGAAGGCGCCACCATCGTCGCCAGCACCTACACGCGCGTGGGCGGGCTGTACGACACCGGGTTCCGGCACAACCCCGAGTCCCCTCTGGAGAGCCTGGCTGACTATTGCCTGGGTTGTTACACGAACCTGGGGCTGCCCACTCGCACGGATCTGCTGGAGAGCTACATCAAGCGCTACAAAGCAGACGGCTTTTTGATCAACAGCGTCAAAAGCTGCAACTCGTTTTCAGCCGGCCAACTCGTGATGCTGCGGGAGCTGGAGAAACGCACCGGTGTGCCTGGTGGTTTCATTGAGTCGGATCTGGTGGATCCACGCTACTTCGGAAAAGCCAACATCGAGAATCGGCTGCAGAGCTATCTGCAAATGCTTGAAGCACGCCGCGGGAGAGCAAGCGCATGAGAGTCGTCGTAGGCATCGACCTGGGTTCAACGACCACTAAAGCCGTGTTGATTGACGAAGACGGTCAAGTGGTGGGACGCGGTATCACAAACAGCCGCAGCAACTACGAGGTGGCTTGCGGCGTCGCGCGGGAAGAAGCCTTGATCGCCACGCGCTTCACGAGCTTGCAGCGTGAGCTGGAGAAGCTTGGCAAACAAGAGAGCGCTCGCAAGGAGAAGATCCACGAGGCTTTTCGCATGGAGCTCTACCTGGACGAACTCGCGAAGCTCACGGCGCAGGTCGGTCGCGTGCTCAAGGGGCTGACCTATGTCGGCAGCCGAGCCACACTCGGGCCGGCAGCCGACGAAGTGCTCGCCACCATGGCGGAGGAAGCGCCACAGCTGTTTCAAGTTGGCGTTGCGCGCAAGAGCGACTTCTTCCGCGACTTGGCCGGAGCGGCTTTCGTGGCCGCGTCGGAGGGCGTTAGCGTGCGGCGTAACGTGCCCTACGAGCGCTTGGTCGGTTTGTTTGATCGAGCCGTGCTCGACGTCGAGACCCAACTGACGACCCACTCTTTTGGGGATCTGTTGGCGCGTGCGGCGCGCCGGGTGCTCAGCGAAGACAGCCCGGAGACCCAAGCGGCTCTGCTTGAGGCGGTCGCGCGGGTAGCCAAACAGCCCATTGAAGAACTCACCTTCGTCGGAACGGGCTACGGGCGACAGACCCTGCCGTTTCCCAAGGACGCCGTCCGTAGCGAGATCCTATGCCATGGGCGAGGCGCCCACCGGGTGTTCGCCGGCACGCGCACCGTGCTCGACATTGGTGGCCAAGACACCAAAGCGATCCAGGTGGACGAACACGGCGTCGTGACGTCGTTTCAGATGAACGACCGCTGTGCAGCTGGCTGCGGGCGCTATTTGGGCTACATCGCGGACGAGCTGAACCTGGGTCTACACGAGCTTGGGCCGTTGGCACTCGGCGCCAAGCGCGTGGTGAAGGTCAATTCCACGTGCACGGTGTTCGCCGGCGCAGAGCTGCGCGAGCGGCTCTCTTTGGGCGAGCGGCGCGAGGACATTCTGGCGGGTTTGCACCGCGCCATCATGCTGCGGGCCATGAGCCTCTTGGCACGCTCCGGTGGCGTCGAAAACGAACTGACCTTCACCGGCGGGGTTTGCAAGAACGGCATGGCCACGAAGGTGCTCGGCGAGTTGGTCGAGCAGAACTACGGCGATGGCATCACCCTGAACGCGCACCCAGACTCGATCTACATGGGCGCCCTCGGCGCGGCGCTCTTTGGCCTCGACGACATTCGCGCCGGTAAGCCCCAGATCCTTCCAACATTTGCCAAGGCTGCCGAAGCGGCCACGGCTGCGCTGTAGGAGACCCGATATGAAGCGACATCTAACTGCGGGAGTGGACCCCGGCGCCAGCACGGTGAAGGTGGCCATCATCGAGAGCAGCGGAGGAGACAACGCCAAGGTGCTGAGCACGCGAGTGCAACGCATCCGGCGTCGCGACGTGTACGAAGTCGTGCGCGCCACCTTCGAAGAGGCCTGCGCGGACGCCAAGGTGGAGCAAGGCGCTTTCGACTACGTGGCGAGCACCGGAGACGGCGACAGCGTCAGCTTTCGGACTGGGCATTTCTACAGCATGACCACCCACGCCCGGGGAGCGCTCTTTTTGGAGCCCAATGCGCGCGCGGGGCTGGACATCGGATCCTTGCATGCGCGCGCGCTGCGGATGAACGAGCAGGGACGGGTGCTGAGCCATCGGATGACCAGCCAGTGCGCCAGCGGTAGCGGGCAGTTCCTGGAGAATATCGCGCGCTATCTGGGAGTACCTTTGGAAGATGTCGGCAAGATGAGCAAGTCGGCGAACGCCCCAGAGAAAGTATCCAGCATCTGCGCCGTGCTCGCGGAGACTGATGTGATCAACATGGTGTCCCGGGACATTTCACCAGCGGATATCCTGAAGGGTATCCATCTGAGTATTGCCGGACGCCTCGTTCAGTTGCTGCGCGCCGTGGGCGCGGCTGGCAGCGTGGTGCTCACCGGCGGTTTGAGTCGAGACGAAGGGCTAGTCGCGGCCGTCGAAGAAATCATCGCAGAGGAAAAGACCCGCAAGCGACGGCAGCATGCGGATCTTGACCTGCTGGCTCCCGAAGAGGGCATCTTGGCGGGTGCCTTGGGCGCCGCACTGCTCGGTGCTTACCGCTACGAACAACTTCTGAAAAAGGGGCAGCCGGTCGTCGCCGCGGCTGCGCACGCATGAGCCGCGCTTTGTTGGCTGGAGAAAAGCAGATGGAATCAGAACTAGAACCCGGAAGCCTCGACACGGACCACGTGGAGGTGCGCACCCTCACGCCTGCAGATTTGGACTGGGTGGTCAGCATCGATCGCCGCTACTTCGGCAAGAGCCGCACGGAGTACTTCAAAAAGAAGCTGGCCGAAGCGCAAACGGACACCGGCATACGGATTTCCCTGGCTGCTGTCGTCGACAAACAGCCCGCAGGCTTTCTCATGGGCCGGCTGTACTACGGCGAGTTTGGCCTGCCCGAGGCCGCCGCCATCATCGATTCGTTGGGTGTGGCGGAGGCTTTCGCGGGAAAGCGGGTGGGCAAGGCACTGATGCGGCAGCTGTCCATGAACCTGCGCGGCCTCGGCGTTCAGCGGATCCAGACCCAAGTCGACTGGGATCAAGGGGATCTGATCGCGTTTTTCCGGAAGTCTGGTTTTTCCCCGGCGCCGCGATTGTGTCTGGAGCTGGATCTAGCTAAATCTCAGTGACCCCCGGATTTTTGGGGGGCACTCGCTATGTCCGACCCAAATGCGAAGTCACCGCAGGCGTCCGAGCAGCTGCAGCTGTCTCTGGTCGTCAATGAAGACGCCGTTCGTGTATCCGCGCCCGCGCATTTCACTCTGCTCGAAGTGCTGCGCTATCGGCTTGGTCTGACCGGCACCAAACAAGGCTGCGACAAAGGGGACTGCGGCGCGTGCACCGTGCTTGTCGACGGCAAGCCCGTGCTCTCCTGCATCACGCTCGCATGCACCGCTGAAAACCAGAAAGTGACGACCATCGAGGGGCTCGCTCCTGCGCATCTCCGCGCCGGCGGCAAGGGTGTTGACCCGGTGCAAGACGCTTTCGACCGGACGGGAGCACTGCAATGCGGATTCTGTCAGCCGGGCATGATGCTGTCAGCGCGGGCATTGCTGAACAAGAACAAACACCCGTCGCGAGCGGAGATCCAGCACGCGCTCAGTGGCAACCTCTGCCGGTGCACCGGGTACACGCAGATTTTCGAAGCAGTAGAAGCCGCAGCGGCGGATATGCGGGGCGAAGAGCCGCCGGGGCCAGCCTGGCGCTTCGCCGCCGACGTGCCAGAGAAGTAAGCCATGGGTGCACGAGACAAACACGGCGCACACCCACCTTGGGACGATGAGTTCAAGGTCGTGGGCAAGCCAGCTCGCAAAGTCGACGGCTTGGCGAAGGCTACAGGCGAGGCGGTCTACACCGACGACATTGTGCTGCCGGGCATGTTGCACGCCAAGACGCTGCGAAGCCCGCACCCTCACGCGCGCATCAAGGGGATCGATGCGTCTCGCGCCCTTGCCATCCCCGGCGTGCACGCCGTGATCACGGGCACAGACCTGCCCATTCGCTACGGCGTCTTGCCCTGGACCCAAGACGAAAACGCCTTGGCCGTCGACAAGGTGCGTTTCATCGGTGACCCCGTCGCGGCGGTTGCGGCGGTCGACGAGGACACCGCAGAGGACGCGCTGCTCGCAATCGACGTCGAATACGAAATCCTGGAGCCTCACTACGATCCTGTGGAATCCATGCAGGCCAAGGCTCCGCTGATCCACGAGGATCGCAAGAGCAACGTCAGCAAGCATGTGCTCTTGGAGTTCGGCGAGGTGGACAAAGCCCTCGAAGGCGCTGACGTCGTGCTGGACGAAGTCTACGAGTTCCACGGCACGACCCACGCGCCCATGGAGCCGCATTGCGCGGTGGCGCGCATGGGCGCAGACGGTGTGTTGACGGTGTGGAGCTCCACGCAGATCACCCACTATGTGCATCGCACCCTGGCGCAAGTGCTCGAGTTGCCCGAGCAGATGGTGCGGGTGATCCAGCCGTGCCTCGGCGGCGGCTTTGGTGGCAAGAGCGATCCTTTCAGCTTCGAGCTGTGCGTGGCGAAGCTCTCGATGGTTACTGGCAGACCGGTGAAGATGCTCTACACCCGCGAGGAGGTGTTCTACACGCACCGCGGGCGCCACCCGATGCACATGCGTTTCCGCACCGGAGCGACCCGCGACGGCAAGCTCCTGGGGGTGGACGCAAAGATCATCATTGACGGGGGCTCGTACAGTTCCTTCGGACTTGTGACGACGTACTATTCCGGACAACTGCTCGCGGGACCCTACGAGCTCGGGGCGCTGCGTTTTGACTCCACCCGGGTCTTCACCAACAAGCCCCCCTGCGGCCCCAAGCGCGGTCACGGCGCGGTGCAGCCCCGCTTTGCCTTCGAGGTGCAGCTCGACGAGCTGTGCGTGCGTCTGGGCATCGATCCCATTGAACAGCGGCGTCGGGCGGCGCTCTCGGATCACGAAAAGACCCTCAACGGGCAGCGCATTACTTCCAACGGCTTCTTGCAGTGCCTGCAGGCCGTAGAACGCGCAAGCGGCTGGAAGAAGCGTCGAGGAACGTTGCCCTACGGGCGCGGCTTGGGCGTCGCCGGCTCAAGCTACATCTCGGGCACGAATTATCCGGTGTACCCCAACGAGATGCCCCAAGCGGGCATCATGCTCAAAGCCGACCGTTCCGGGCTGATCACGGCGTTTACCGGTGGCAACGACATCGGCCAAGGGTCGAGCACGGTGGTGCGCATGCTCGTCGCCGAAGAACTGGGGCTTGCGTTGGAACACGTGCGTGTGGTCGCGGCGGACACGGACTTGTGCCCGGTGGATCTCGGGGCGTATTCGAGCCGGGTCACGTTCATGGTCGGGAACGCCACCCTGGACGCATGCCGCAAGCTGCGCGCACAAGTCGTCGCTGCGGTTGCAGAAGCCTGGGAAGTCGAGCCCGAGCGTGTGCGCATGGCCTTCGGCAGCGTGACGGACAAGAAGGACCCGGCGCGGCAGATGTCCGTCAAAGAGGCGTTTCGAGTCGCCGAGGTCAAATTCGATACTCTGGGCGCAACGGGCTCCTACAACACTCCGAAGCTCGGCGGCGAGTATCGTGGCGGCACTATCGGCGCGTCTCCGGCGTACTCCTACACGGCGCACGTCGCCGAAGTGAGTGTGGACGTCGAAACCGGTCGGATCCACTGTGACCGCATCTGGGTGGCCCATGATTGTGGACGCGCAATCAATCCCACGCTTGTGGCAGGACAAATGGACGGCTCGGCGTATATGGGCGCCGCGGAGGTCGTGATGGAGCACCATCAGGTGGACGAACGCGGCCTGCACCTGGGGCCGTCGTTGCTCGACTACCGCATCCCCACGTCCATGGACGTCCCTGAGCTCAGCTCGCTGATCGTCGAGAGCGTGGATCCCGAAGGGCCCTACGGAGCGAAAGAAGCCGGAGAGGGGCCACTGCATCCTGCGTTGCCCGCGATCGCCAACGCCGTGTACGACGCGGTCGGCATCCGGCTACGCGCGCTGCCCTTCACGCCCGCGAAGGTCTTGGCCGCGTTACGCGCGCTCGAAGCTGAGCAAAAGACCGCTCAGATCGGAGCCGAGTAGTGCTGCGCTTGCCGCGATTTGGCGTCGTGACGCCATCGACCGTCGACGAAGTTCTCGCGCTGCTCAGCGAACACGGCAAGGACGCACGCCTGCTCGCTGGGGGCACGGACTTAGTGCCGAACCTCAAACACCGCATCGAAGAGCCGAAGCTTCTGGTCAGCTTGGTGCGTCTGTCCCAGCTGGCCGGCATTCGCTGCCTGGATGACGGGAGCCTAGAAATCGGAGGCATGTCGAAGTTGTTCGACATTGCGGCGCATGAAGCGGTGCGGCAGCAAGCTCCGGCACTGGCCGCGGCTGCCGCCTGCGTGGCCAGCCCGCAGATCCGCAACATGGCGACTCTGGGCGGCAATGTCTTGCTCGACACGCGCTGCCGCTACATCAATCAGACACACTTCTGGCGCAAGTCCCTTGGCTTCTGTCTCAAGAAAGACGGCACGCTCTGCCATGTGGTCGCCGGGGGGAAGAAGTGCGTCGCGGCTGCCAGCAGCGACACCGTGCCCGCCCTAATGACCCTGGGCGCGAAAGTGAAGCTTGTCAGCACGGAGGGCAGCCGAGAGCTCGCCGTTGAGGCGCTCTACAAGAACGACGGCATCAAACACGTGGTGGTGCGCCCGGACGAACTCCTGGTGTCGGTGATCGTGCCTGCGCAGGCGAAGGGCCATCGCGGCGCCTACGAAAAGTTGCGAGACCGCGGCGCCATCGACTTTCCTGAGCTGGGCCTTGCGGTGCGTCTGGACGTGCAGGACGATTGCGTGACCGACGTCGACATTGCCGTAACGGCGCTGCAAGCACGGCCGAAGCGCGTGACCCGCGTTGCGGACCTAATCGTCGGCAAGGCGGCCAGTGGTCCTGCCTTCAAAGATGCCGCAGAACGCGTTGCCGAGCGTGCGTTCGCGCAATGCCATCCCATGCCCAATGTGCCCGGGGACAGTGACTACCGCCAGGAGATGGTGCGCGTGCTGTGTCGCCGCGCGCTGTTTGCGGCTGCGGGGCAGAACTAGTGCCAGCGATCGGCGTCATCCTCGCCGCAGGTGAAAGCAGGCGCGCCAGTGGCCCCAAGGCACTCTTTGAGCTCGATAACGACACGCTGATCGAACGCGCGGTGGGCACGCTACTACGTGGGGGAACCGGAGAAGTCTGCGTTGTCGTGGGGCCCCCGCACGCCGAGGCCATCCGCGCCCAAGTCACTGGCGTCACCTGGATCGACAATCCAGATCCGAAGCGAGGCATGTTCAGCTCCGTGCAAGTCGCTGCCCAGTACGCATTGTCGCTGCCGAATTGTTCCGGCATCGTGCTGTCGCTGCTCGATCACCCGCGAGTGCAACCCAGTAGCGTGCGCGCGCTGCTCGAGGCGGAAACGAAAAACGCCGACGCCGCGCGCCCCATGCATGACGGGCAGCATGGGCACCCCATCTACCTTTCCCGCAGCGCACTCAAGGGGATCGCGAAGGCATCCGTGGATGAACGCTTGTCGGATCTGATCCGCGAGCTGCCCGCGCTTGTGGACGTCGAGGTGGACGACCCGGGCGTTCTAGACGATTTGGATACGGCGATCGAGTTGCTGCAGGTCGGCGCGAAACTGCCAGACTGAGCGTGACCAAGGCCGTGCGCGGGCGCGACGATCGACGAAGCGTCCGCCGTTGGCCGCGAGCTCCCCGAGCAGAAAGCGAGCGCCGTGAAGCGACGGAGGCACTCTCAGCGTCGATTGCGACGCCGCAGCGCGAGCACTGCCAGGGAAAGCAGGGCCACCGGCGCGCCGTCTTTTGCCGGCGCACGGGGCATGCTGCATCCGCCGTCGTCCCCGGACGAACGCGAGCTTTGAGAGGGGCCGCCGGCCGTCCCGGAGCCGCCGCCACCGACGCCACCGACGGGGCCACCGGGCGTCCAGCCGCCCGTGGGTGGCTCGCCGCCCAGGGGCGTGAGCCGCAACGCGTCAACGGCGATGTGTTGGTCGTCGGCGACTGCTCCGAGCACGTTGTCGTACACACTGACGTGTTGTTCGGCGCCCTGGCTGAAGTCGAAGTCGCCCAAGCTGACCCAGCCACTCTTGGCGGCTTGGTCCACCACCACAAGACTCTCGTTCCCCCCGTGTTTCACGGCGTATTCGGTCTTCGGGTGCACGCCCCATGTGGCGTCCACGTAGACCTCCACGGTGTAGGCCCCGGCAACGTCGAAGTCGAGGTTCCACCGCGCCCAGTTGCCGGGCTCCGCGTTCTCCCAGGCGTTGGTCCAGAGCAAGGAATCGCCGTGGCCGGCTCCCTCCACCAGGCGCCAGTATTTGGCGTCGCCGAAAGCGCGGAAGCACGCATCGGTCTCTTCGATGACGGCGCCGGCTTCGGGGATGCTCGCGCAGTCCAAGATTTTCGGCGGCGTGATCGCGTTCTCGAACCAGTTCGTGGTGTTCTTGGCTGCCTCGACGGAAAGCTCCACGTGCAGGTGGTCGTTGTGGGGATGCGCGCCGCCGTAGTCCTTGCTCTTGCTCCCCGCAGGCTTTTCGCCGTTCCAGGTATACAAGTCCCAGATGATGTACTGAATGCCAATGGCCTCGGCATTTTCGATCAAGAAGTTGCCGATGGGGTCACCCAAGTCGTTGTCGGCCTGGGCGCCTCCGACGGTGTGGATCATGATGTCGAGGGCGCGGCCCGTCCCGTGCACGCTCATCTTCGAGCTATCGCCGTTGATGGAGCGGCAAGAGTATCCGCCGATAGAGTAGGCCTGGGGAAAGTGCGCGTAGAGGTAGTCGCGCAAGATGTTGTTGCCTGGGGTCATGCCGCCAGAGCAGCCGCTTTCGCCGATCCAGGGGCCGGCTTGGGCGGCCGGCTGCGGGCGGGGGTCGGCATCGTGT
>CBDUPW010000228.1:0-11748 GCA_965369205.1 uncultured Polyangiaceae bacterium
CGTGTGCTGGGGAGCGCTGGCCGCCGCAACTTGGCTCAAGCTCAGCGCCAGCCAGCAGCAGCCCGCTCCCGCTCCAAGCTCGACGAGCGCGCGGAAACGCCCGGTCTTCCTCTTCATGCTATCCGCCGGAGGGCTCGAGGCGAATGACCTGCTGTTCATACAGCATGAACAGGATGCGCATGGCTTCCAGTCGCGCCATGCCGCTGATGTCCAAGATTTCGTCGATGTTGCTGGTCCCGTCGATCATGCTCAGCAGGAAGCCCGCTCGGTGGTCCAGAGAAAGCCACCGGATCTGATCCGGGGGCACGGCGACGACGACGCGTTGGTCGGTCGGGCCCAGTCGGGCCGAGTACATTTGCGTCAGCACATCCCGACAGCTTTCCGCGTAGCGCTGGGCCTGCTCGTCGCCTGGGTCCGCCTCAAGAATGCTCTCGGCCACGACCAGTGCCCCCGTGAAGTCGCCCATGGCGTAGCGGTCCTTCATCTCGACTTCCGGAGTCGCCGCAGACGCGGTCGGGTCCGGTACGGCCGCGGCGGGTGCCACCGGCGTCGGGGCCTCGGTGGGGAAGGTTGGGCTTGGCGGTGACAAGTCCAGCTCGAGGGCGGGTCCCGGCGACAAGTCCAAGTCGTCCACGGAGGGCGCCCGGGGCGGCTGCGTCGGCGGTTCGTTTCCGCCAAACCCCGGACTGGACGGCGATGTGAACGGCATCTCCAAGCTTGGGGCGCGCACGGCTTGCATCCCGGTAGGAGTGGCTGGGGTCGGGCGGTTGCGCGGCCGCTCCGTCTCCGGGGCTTGCGCCATCAGCTCCCGCGCCATCATCTCTGGGGGCATGCTCGGGATGGCCGTCACGCGGTCTTCGACTTCGTCGTATTCGACAGCGCCTTCCTCAGGCTGAGCCAGTTCTATGCCCGAGACGAGCTCATCGTCGTCCCAGCTGGCGTCAATCAAGTCCGTTTCGGCGCTCTGCGACGCCGGAACGCGACTTTCTCTGTCCTTTTGCCCCATAGCTTGCGACGGGCCTCCCGGTAGCCCCTTACGTCCTGGCCACGACACCGCGGAACATGCGCTCGGTGCGGGCGAGTTGCTCGAGCTGCTCCTTCAGCAATGCCGTGTCCTTTTGGGTGATCGCTTTCTTCGTGGCTTCCACGATGCCTTGGGCTTTGGCGATGGCGTCTCGCCCAAAATCCGCAGTGCCGACGATGCGTTCGACATCGGGAAACAGCCGCTCAATCTCGGCAATCATCGTTTCGGCTTCTTGTCGAGCCTTCTCGAAGTCTTCGTCGGAACGCCGCTCGACCAGGTAGTCCTGCGCGCTGTCCATCATGTTCTTGATTTCGTCCGGGGTCAGCCCGCTCGATGCGGTGACCTGGATCGACTGCTCTTGTCCGGTCTCTAGATCCTTGGCGTGCACGCTGACGATGCCGTCCGTGTTGATTTCGAAGGTAACTTCGATTTCGACGTGGCCTTTTGGAGCACGGCGCAAACCGGTCAAGATGAACTCGCCGAGCAGCTCGTTCTCGTCCGCTTGTTTGCTCTCACCCTGCATCACGAGGATCTTCACTGCGGTTTGGTTGTCACGACTGGTCGTGAATACCTTGGTGCGACTGGTTGGGACCGTCGTGTTCTGCGGGATCAGTTCTTCGAAGTAGGAGCCAAAGGTCATGATGCCGAGCGCGTGGGGCGTGACGTCGAGCAAGATCATCTCGTGCTTGTCTTCGACCAGGGCGGCTCCTTGAATGGCCGCGCCCAGGGCGACCACTTCGTCAGGGTGCACGCCTTTGTTCGGCTCGCGGCGGAAGTGCTCTTGCACCGCGCGGGCGACCGCCGGCATGCGCGTCATGCCACCAACGAGGATGACGTCTTCGACCTCCTCGGCATCCAGCTTCGCGTCTTCCAAGGCCTGTCGGCAGATGTCGACGGTGCGGTCGACCAGGTCTTCCGTCAGCTTTTCCAGCATTTCCCGGCTCAGAGTGCGTTGTAGATGCAACGCTTCGTTGCGCCCGGTGGAGATGATGAACGGCAGATTGATCTCCGTCTCGTTGGTGCCGGATAGCTCGCACTTGCCCTTCTCCGCGGCGTCACGAAGCCGTTGCAGTGCCATGCGGTCTTGGCGCAGGTCGATGTCGTGCTCCTCTTTGAAGCCCTCCACCAGCCAGTCAATGATGCGTGCGTCGAAGTCCTCGCCACCTAGGAAAGTATCGCCGGTGGTGCTGATGACCTTGAACACGCCGTGGGCACCGATCTCGAGCACGCTGATGTCGAAGGTGCCGCCGCCCAAGTCGTAGACGGCGACCGTGCGGTCGAGTTCTTTGCCGAAGCCGTAGGCGAGGGACGCCGCCGTGGGTTCGTTGATGATGCGGATGACATCGAGCCCAGCAATCGCGCCGGCGTCTTTCGTGGCCTGGCGTTGGTTGTCGTTGAAATAGGCAGGTACGGTCACCACGGCCTTGTCGACGGTCTCGCCCAGATAGTCCTCGGCGATGATCTTCATCTCCTGCAGGACCATGGAGCTGATCTCGGGCACCGAATACGTTTTGTCTCGCAGCTTGATGCGTACGTCCCCGTGGGGCCCTTCCACGATGGTGTAGCTGGAAGTCATGATCGCGTTCTTGACCTGCGGCGAATTCCATTTCCGGCCGATCAAACGCTTTGCCGCGTACACGGTGTTTTCAGCGTTGGTGATCGCCTGGCGCTTGGAGATGTGTCCTACCAGGCGCTTACCCGCTTCGGTTACCGCTACGATGCTCGGGGTGGTCTTGTATCCGCCGCGGTTGGGGATCACCACCGGAGCGTCCCCTTCCATGATGGCCACGCAAGAGTTGGTGGTGCCCAAGTCGATGCCGATGACGCGCTCCATGTATGTTCAATCCTGTTCCTTGGGTTTCTGTTCTGGTCACACTTCGCCGCGCTTGAGCCGCTTGACCCAGTCTTTGATGCTATCATCGTCCGGCGCGAGCTGGGCTGCCCGCTCGAACTCCAACAGGGCGCTCTCCTTCATGCCAGCCTGCACATAGATCTTGGCCAGGGTGACGCGTGGTTCCGGGGATTTCGGGGCCATTGTCGTGGCCTTCTTGGCCAGCTCCCCGGCCCGGCGCATGTCGCCAGCGGACTCCAGGATGCAGTGTGCTGCCCGTTCGTACAGCTGCGCCGACGGCTTGCCGCGCGCCGCGCGCTCGTAGGACATCGCGGCTTCTTGCATCCGCCCGTTACGCTCTTCGTAGCGGGCCTGATCCAGGTAGGTGTCCGCGAGTTCGGCGTTGGCCTTGCCCTGGACTTCCTGCAGTTGTTTGGCGAGCTCGGCGTCGTCGGGCTCGAGGGACACGGCGATGCGCAGCGAGTTGGCCGCGGAGATGACGTCGCCCGTGGCAAGAGCCTCTTCGGCGGCGCTGCGGTACTTCTGGATTTGCGCTTCGCGGGCGTTGGTCACGCGCTCTTCGTAGCGTCGCTTGAGATCGTTTGCGACCAACTCCTGGACGACTGGGCTCCGCCCGGAGGCCGGCGGTGCAGAAGTTCTCTCCCGCGGCGGCATGCTACCCGCCCCGAGCTTGCGCGCGAGAGCGCGCTTTCGCTCGCTCGTGTCCATGGGGCGCACCGAGCCCCGGCCGGGGGTGTGCTGCGCTCGCTCTGCGATGCGAGCTTCCTCGTCGATCACGCGGCGTGCGTGTTCGATTTCCGCAGCACGGGAGCGTTCGTCGCCGAGCACGCGCTCGATGTTGCGCGTGCGGTTCTGGGTCGAGAGGTAAGCGTCGTACTCTTCACGAGGCCGCGCTCGGCTGAGGGTGTCGTGCGCTTCGGTCAGGCGCTGGAAGACGCGTTCCAGCTTGGCCTTGAAATTGCCGAGCTTCTTGCCAAAATAGCGGTCCGGGTGGAAGCCGCCGACCATGGCAAAGTAGGCCTCTTTGATGGCCTTCTTGTCTGCGGTTTCCGCTACCCCGAGCAGTTCGTAGTGGGTCGCATTGTCGAGGCGGTAGAACCGATCGAGGATCATGCGCTTCTTCGGCAGCTCTAGCTCGACGTCTTCGTCCAGTTCCGACGGATCGTAGAGCGCCGCCGCGGGATGGGCGTGGCCTTGGCCGTGGATTTCCCGGGTCTCGACCGCGGGTCGGGACAGCCGAGCTCCCGGCGGGATCGACGGCGAGGGCCTGCGATCTTCCGGCGCCGGGAGAGGGCCGTCGAAGTTGACCGCGCCAAGCTCCGCCAGCTTGGCGAGTACCGTGCCGACGCGATCCGCGTCCAAGCCGGTAACTGCCGCAATTTCGCTCTCGTTCGTGCGACCGTCCACGCGCGAAAGCACGAACGCTTCCTCCGGGCCGATCGGAAGCGACTTCATGTCCACACCCTCGACTGGCCGGGGTGTGCGCGCTGTCTCTTGTTGGTTCACCGTACTTGCGACCCACCATCGGTCGTTGTCGTAAGTCTAGCGGGCTCAGGCTTTTTTTCGCAATCTGCCTTCCATTCGCGCCCGTGCCAGGGGCCGCGCCATCCACAGCCAATGCTCGGGGTATTGTCGAATATGGGCGTCGAGACGGGCGGCGACGCGTTGCGTTAAAGCGGATGGATCCGACCCAAGGTCCTCGAAAAGCAGCCGAAAACCGCCGCCTTTCCTCGGTACCAGCAGACCGAGCAGCACCGGGACCGCCAGCCGGGCAGTGAGGCTTGCGGCCCCGAGAGGAAAAGCAACGTCCGCGTGGCCGAGGAATCGCACCGGGCGGGTTGCGACGCGACCCGGGAGGTCCACGAGCAAACCGAGGGGGCGGCCCCGGCGAAGGGCCCCAAGCACGCCGAGGGGCTCGCGGCCGCGGTGCACGACCTCCACTCCACACCGCAGTCGATGGGCATCCACTACGGGATCCAGCGCGGGGTCGTAGCTCTCCCGCACGACGATCGCCGGCGTGATTCCATGCTCTGCCACCACCGGAGCGATATGTTCGAAAGGACCGTAGTGTGCGGAAAGCACTAAGGCGCCACGCCCGAGGCGCAGGACTGAGCGGAGCTGCTCCGCCGCGGCCTCGTCGAGTTCTACGAAGTCCGAGGGCCGCGCGCCCTTGCGACGCAATAGAACGGTGCGCGCCAGGACTTCACCCGCATTGGCAAAGCACGCGGCGGTCACCGCCTTGGCTCTGGCCGCGCCGAGCGCGTGGCTGACGTTTTCAACGGCGACGCCGTTGAGACGTTTCGAAAACCGCGCCGCGCGACCGAGCGCGCGTCCCAAGGCGACAACCAGGCGAGCGGGCAGCACGTCGATCACCTGAAGCAGGCCGCCGATAGCTACGCGAATGCAGGCGTTCTTCAGGCTTTGGCGGCCGCGCCAGCGCTGCCCCGCCCGCACATCCGGCGCAACCCCTGCGAGTTGTGCACTCACGGGGTTTCGTTGCAGCTACAGCTGCTTTCGACGCGCTTTTCGGCGTCTTGGAGGCGGCGTTTCGCTCGAATGCAGTGCTCGGATCCGTCGGATTCGCTCATGGCGCAGATGCGTTCGGTCGATCGCCGCATGGAGCTGAGCGCCTTGCATGCCAAGCGACAATCCGGGCCGGCTTGGTTCAGCTCCGTGGCGGCGGCCTCGAACGAATCCCACGCGCCCTCAAGGGTGCGGATCGCGTCGGTGCCGGCGGCCGGCGGCTCGGCGGGCTGCGCGTAGCCACCCGCGCCGGGGTAGCCAGCCGGGGCTTGCTGGTATTGCATTTCCGGCGCGGAGTCAGCGTCCCGGCCCTCTGCGGGGCTCTCGGGTGCGCTCGACGGGCGCGCCGAACCCCCGCATCCCGCAACGCACAGCAGCAAGCACCCGCTCCACTGGGCCAAACTGGTAGCGCGCGTCATTTCTCCTCCGGCGACGGGATCGCCTGGTTGATGACTTCCGCCTGGATTTCCATGGACGCTTCGAAGGCGGAAAGCGCTCGCTGTTTGGCTTTCAAAGCCTCGTCGCCTTTGCCTTCGTCCATCAGCGCCTTGGCGCGCCGATCTTCCAAAATCCCGCGCACCTCGAACAGATGCCCGCGGAAGTACGTGCGCTCTTCGACGAGCTCGAGCCCGATCTCGATATCCTTGGCTGCGGCGTCAAAGTTGCCGCGCTGGCTTTCCAGATCCGCCAGCCGCGCCCGAGTGTCGGCCAACACTTCCCGGACTTCCGGACGCGGCGACTCTTGATTGGGCACGGGGCCCTTCACCAGCTGACGCAGGACGTCCACCGCCTTGTCGTAGTCCTTGGCTTCTTCGTGTTCGTCGGCGATGTGATGCGCGGAGCGGGCGCGAGAGAGGAAGGCGAGCAGAGGCGGATCGACGGGCTGGGCGCCGGCCCCCGCGCCGCCGGCAGGTGCTTCGGCGTCCGCCTTGCAGCCGAACAGCATGCCGACGCAGAGCGCCGCGGAGGCGAGCAGCAGCAGCGCGTAGTGTGTCATGCGGGTCACTGCACACCCCACAGGGCAAAACGGTTCTCGCGTAGGTCGCGGCCCCGTGCCGTCGCGATCCGATCGATGCGCTGGGACGCCTGCCCAGGTTCGAACTTCGCGGGGAAGAGCGCTGCCGTCGAGCGTGATTGCACCAGGGCTTTCGCTTCCTGCGCGAGCTGTTTCCCGCTGGGGCTCTCCGAAGACGCCCGTACGACGAGCGCCACGGACGCTGCCAGGGCCAGGAGCGCCGTCGCGCCGGTGGCAATCAGCTGCAGATTCTTGCGCTTGGGCGCCCGTGGGATCGAGCCCCGCACCAGGCGCTCGGCGGACAGTTCCGAGAGCGCGGCGGGCTGCGCGGCGGACCGCAACGCCTCGGCCAATCCGGCATCCGGATGGTTGCCGCGGCCCTCCAGGGCGTCGCGCAGGCGCTCGCTTTCGGCGAGTTCCTCCTCCGTTGCGTCAGCGAGGGGGTCCTCCAGGGCTTGCGCGATCAACAGTTCGTTGAGGGTTGGCGAAAGCTCGGTCGGGGCGTACGCCGCGCGAAGGGACTCGGCAAGGGCCTGCTCCACGTCCGGGTCGAGGGGTTCCAAGGCCTCGTCGCCAATGGGGGTGCGTTCGTCGCTCATGCGTCTTGTCCTCGGACGCTCAGGGCTTTGCGCAGCGCAGCCATCGCACGATGCAGTACGACGTCGAAGGTGGCCACACTCACTTCGAGCTCTTTGGCTACGGCTTCTCTGGATCGTTCCTCCAGAACGCGCAAGCGAATTGCGGTGGCATACCTCGGATTGATCCTGCCTAGCGCGAGTTCTACCCGTTGGCGCGCGGCGGCGAGGTCGTGGCGTTCCAGAATGTTCGCTTCTTGGTCTTCACCGTCCGCGGCGTCGACTTCGCGCTGCAGGTCGTCAGGTTCAAACAGAACTTCCCGTTTGCGCTGGCGCAGTTGGTCGAGCGCCACGCGCAGCGCGACGACCCGTAGCCAGGGGTACACGCCCACGCTCTGCCAAGTGAATTGGTGGAAGCGCTCCACAACCTTCATGTAGGTTTGGCTGAGCGCTTCTTCGGCGGCGGCGGTGCTCCCCAGCCGGGGCAGCAGCATGCTGCGGTAGAGTCGGGGGCCATAACGGCGCAGCAGCGTTCCGAGCGCCTCTTTGTCCCCGTCATGAGCGCGAAGAACCAGTTGGCGCTCCTCCTCCAGGGCATCGGATTGGTCCGCCGCCTGCACGGCCGCGACTGTACACGAGGGGGCCGGCGAGGGAATGGTCGGCTTCGACGGGGGCGCCTGGAAGCCTCGCTCCCCCAGCAACTGCACCGCGGATAGCAACGGGCCGGCGGCGGCCCACGCGGGGACGCTTGGCGGGGTCTGGGCCATCGCATGCATCACAGGCTGAACGCTTGCCGCCTGCTGGGCCTTACGCCGCTGGCAGCAGCTTTTTTCCACAACGCGCTTTTCAGGGGACCCGCCGGGCCTGATAGTCCCCCACGAAGCATGGGAAGCCGCATTTGCCCACACTGTGGGGCCTTGAATTCCGACACGGAAAAGAAGTGCGCTCGCTGCGCGAAGTCCTTGCCCGGGGCGGCGGCGACCGCGGTGCAGGAAGCGTGGTTCTCAGCGCTCGGCGGCGAAGCGCCGCTCACGCGCTTGTACCTGGGGATCTGCGTCATCGTTTTTGCGATCATGACTTTCTCCGCGGGCAAGCTGGAAGTGCTGGGCGTGGCCAGGCGCAGCGACGCTCTGAAGTGGGGCGCGCTTTTCACTCCGCTGGCCCGAGAAGAGCCCTGGCGCTATCTGTCAGCGACGTTCGTGCACTTCGGAGTGCTGCACATCGTCTTCAACATGATGGCGCTCTGGGACCTTGGTCGCGCCATCGAAGGCCGGCTGGGTCCCGGACGGTTTGCGCTCATCTTCGTTGGCACGAGCGTGGCGGGATTCGTCGCAAGTGACTTCTGGTACGCTTTCGGCGGTCAGCCCGCTTTCACGGCTGGCGCTAGCGCCGGGCTGTTCGGCTTGATCGGCGCCTGGGTCGGCTATCTCTACGCCGCCAAAGACCCGGCCTGGAAACAGTTTCTGGTTCGCGTGTTCATCTACGCAGTCATTTTTGCGATCGCCTGGCCCGTGAACAACGCGGCCCATGCGGGTGGCTTTGCGGCGGGCTTGCCCCTCGGGTTCTTGTTCTATCGGGAGAACCGCCCCTGGCAGCGGAATAGGATATTCTCCGTGGTTGCCGCGGTGCTGGTGCTTGCGTCTTTTGCGAGCATCGCGCTGTCTCACCGCTCTCCCTACTGGCAGGAACTGCGCCGAGTCGAGCTCGAACGCGGCGAAGACTGAGCGCTCCGCAGCCGGTCCGAAGCAGGCTAAGCTCTCTGCGCGATGCCCGTCGTCAACCCACTCGCCCGGGAACTCGTATTCAAGATCGTGTACTACGGGCCCGGTCTCGGCGGGAAGACCACGAGCTTGCAGCATGTGCATCAGACCGCGCGCCCAGAACACCGCGGCCGGCTCGTCAGTCTAGCGACGCCCGTTGACCGTACGCTGT
Source organism: uncultured Polyangiaceae bacterium (assembly GCA_965369205.1). Taxonomy (GTDB): domain Bacteria; phylum Myxococcota_A; class Polyangia; order Polyangiales; family Polyangiaceae; genus JACKEA01. The sequence continues at coordinate 8,922 of CBDUPW010000228.1, forward strand.
ACTTTGACTTCTTGCCGGTGCGACTCCCGGACGTGCGTGGCATGAGCGTGCGCCTCCAGCTGTTTACCGTGCCCGGACAGGTTTACTACAACGCGACCCGCAAGCTGGTGCTCACCGGGGCGGACGGCATCGTGATGGTGGTGGACTCCCAGGCCGAACGCTTGGACGCGAACCTCGAGAGCCTGGACAACCTGCGCGACAACTTGAAAGAGCACGGCCGCAGCCTGGCGGACGTGCCCTGGGTGCTGCAATACAACAAGCGTGACCTGCCCGGCGTGCTGCCTGCTGCTGAGCTAGAGGAAAAACTCAACAGCCTAGGTGTCCCGAGTTTCGAGTCTTCGGCCACCACAGGGCCCGGGGTGTACGAGGCCCTCGACGCGGTCACGCGCATGGTGCTCGCGGAGCTTGAGCGACGGCTGCCCGCGGGGCGCGGCAGTGACGCCCCCGGATTCGTGCTCGCCGAGGGTGGCCTGGCGGCGGTCCTCCAATCGGCAGCGCCTCCTCCCGGAAGTCCGCAGGCGGCGAAGGCAGCCCTTGAGCCCGAGCCGACCGCCGCTGCGCCCGCCGCGCGCGCAACGATCCCCGCACAATCCGAGGAGTCGCCGTCGTCAGGGGATGCGTCGCGTGCGGCGGCGGCTTCCAAGTCGCAGCCGGCGGTGGCTCCCGCGTCGCCGCTCCCGGAAAGGCCAATAGTCCGCCGTTCCACTTGGCCCAGTATTCCTTCGAGTCGGGCGCCCAACTCGAGCGAACGCGCCGTCGATGTGTCCTGGGTAGCATCCCTGGAATCAACCAACGGACTGAGTTTCGCGCCACTGTTTTCCGCTGCGGAGCGCGGCTTGGCTTCGGAGGTGGAGCAGGCCCTCGGCGCGGGGGACGCGGCCTCTGCGATCCTCGCCATGGACCGTCTGGTCGCGCGGATCTTGGCTAGCGCAGCCACCCCGCTGTCGGGAGCTGCGGATGCACCCAGGGATCCGGCGCTGATGGTGCTCATGCTGGGAGTGCCTGGCAGACGCTACGTGGCGTTTCGCAGTGTCGTGCGGGAGGCACGCTCGCAGTCCGTGAGTAGCGAGCACGCCCTGCGCGCCTACGCGTTCGTGCTCGAGCTGTGCACCGCGCGCCGTGAGTGCGGTCCGGTCTAGCGACAACCGAAAACGGGCCGGCTTGTCGGCGTCTTGGGCTAGCGCGGCGGTAACGGCTTGGAACCGTTGATGGCGCCGCCGACGTTCGACGTTGCGGTCCCGACTGAGAAGCTGCCGACCCAGCTGCCTTCGAAGCTCGCCGGGCGAGATTGGTCGTCCACGATTGCGGCACCTGTCGCGCTGATGGTCAGGGAAGCCTCTTGCGCGGTCGCGCTGGCAGAAGCGTCCCGAGCCGCGGTCCAAATGCTCGCGACGCCGGCTTCACACAGGGCGCGCATGCACACGCCATCGCAATTGCCGTGGGCAAGCACAGCGTCCTTGCCTGCCTCCGCAATGACCTGGGCCACGTCGACGCAAGGCAGTGCGATCCCGAGGGCAACGCCAAGACTGCTGGCCCCGGGGTTTTCGAGCAGGGCAGGGGCGCGCGCCGCCGCGCCGACGAGCCGGGAAGGGAGCACATAGAGTTTGGCGCCCAGCAGGACAGTGTCCCCGGGATCTGCCGACCAACTCGCCCCCGGGTTGTCCGGCAAGCCTGCCAAGGCTGCGCTGACGCCTGCGAAGGACTGGATCTCGAGGAAGGCCTTGCCCGATGCGCTTGGTCCCGCCGAGAGCAAGCGCCCCGCCAATACGCTTCCACTCAGTTCCGTCACGCCTTGGGTAAGCCAGCCTTTCAGCTTGGTGCGCAAGATCATGTTGGCGCCCGGGCCGAGCTTGGTTCGCACCACGTCGTCCCAGGCTTCGTTGCCTCGCAAGGCGGCAAATGCGTCGGCGTCCGCTGGGGGCACAGCGGCATGCATCGCGTTCAGCAGCGCGTCGATGTCGTCCTGACCCCCGGCCGCGACGGAGTCCTGCATCGCTGTGAGCGTCGAACCAAATAGCTGCGCCCAGGGCGTGCCCGGCTGGCCCACGGTCAGTGTGACAAACAAGTCCGTCTCGTCGACTTTGATGGGGACATCCGTGACGGTGACGGTGACGGGGGTCTCCTCGCCAGCGCTGAGCTCAGAGATGTCTTTGCAGCCGCTGAGGTATTGGCCCGCGCGAAGCGTCACCGCAAGCGCGGGGCCCACGGGCACCGCTGAGATCTCAGGGGACTGTTCGGCGGGTGCGGTGCCCACCAAGTCGCCGTCTTCAGGTGGGTTGCCAAGGAGCTCCGCGCAGGCCGTGCCGGTACGCACGCTGGCGACCCAGTCGCTGACCGGGCGCTTTCCGCTGTAGGCCGGGTCAATCCTTAGGGTCGCAAACCCGTCGGCACTGACCGAGACGCCCTGCTTGGCGAAGACCTGATCGTCAACGGAGGCGCGCACCGAAAACGCCGTGGGTGCGCTGGGGCCGAGTATTTCGAAGCTGGCTCTGCCATCGGCGCCCGTCGAGACTTCGCTTTTGCTCAGAGAGGCATCGCGGAAGTCACCCTGCAGCGCCAAACGGATCTCGTAGCGCCGCGCCGGAGTAGCGATCACGGTGACCGCGCGTCGTTCGCCCGGCGCGAGGAGCAGCGTGCCGGCTTCGTCGAAGCCGAGGGTGGCAGGCAGCTCGCCACCGCCTGAGCCGCCCGTGCCGCCCATGCCGCTGCTATTGATGGCGCTCGAATCGTCTCCACCGCAAGACGTCGCCAACAGGGCGATCGCGCAGGACGCGAAGATCCAACTCTTGGGACGGTAGAACATAAGGACTAATCTGAAGCTAATGTC
>CBDUPW010000229.1:0-11682 GCA_965369205.1 uncultured Polyangiaceae bacterium
GGCGTCAATGGCTTTGAGGTAGCGCCGCACCAGAGTTTCAGGGCGATCGTCCGTGGCGCCGGAGCTGCGATGCTCGTTGAGCAGCCCGGTGAGATCCTGCACGCCCAGTCGGGCAATGTTCGAGATGCTGTGCCCATAAGCGAGCAAGGACTTCATCAGCCGCAGGCGCTCGATGTCGTCGAGGCTGTATAGACGCCCGCCCGCTTCGGTGCGTTTGGGCGATAGCGCATCGTAGCGCCGCTCCCAAGCCCGCAGCGCATGGGTGGACACCCCGACCATGCGTGCCACCGCCCCAATGCGGTAGTGTCCGTCGCCGATGCTGCGTTCGTCCATTTTTATACGACTGCCCAAGCCGCCAGGGTGGCTTCGACGCCAGGGTAGCCTGCGAAGAACCAGGCCCACCAGCCCAACATCATGATCAAATGCCCCACAAAAATGCCCACGTGGCTCCACATTTCTACCCGGTCGGCGTGCTGCTGCACGTAGCGCCGCCAATGGAAGACCTCGTCGACCAGGCTGTACACGAATGAAAGCACCGTCAGCACCATCGCGGGGACCCACAGCAGTGCCGGGTGCGAGTAGGCCGCGCACAAAAGCACGCAGCTGCCGATGCCACAGAAGATCGTGATGCCATGCACCAGCCCTTCGCCCTTGCTGATGGCTTCCTTGTAGATGGTGCGGTGACCGATGGTGTCGACGGCGATGCTGAAGGCGAAGATGGCAGCGCCAAAGGGGACCATCCAGGCCTCGCCAGGAAAGACGACGCCGCGAGAGTGGCCGAATAAGAGGAAACCGCCGGTGCTGAAGAGCAGGCCCAGCATCAGTCCGACCCAGGCCACGTACATACGCCAGTCAGTTCGGTCGAACTGGCGAGCACGCCCGACGTAGACCACCACTTCAGCTGCAAAGGATGTCATCTGGAAACCTCACGACGTTGATCAGACGCACCTGCACGAAAGGCTCAGCGGCGCGCCGGGGTAAACTCAGGGACTCGTGGAGACAGGCGCGAAGCGCCAGGGCGAGCTTGCGCGACTTCTTGACCACCGCGCGACCCGCCAGCACGTCCCACTTGCGGCGGCGCAGCTCCGCACCAATCTCGGCGTACACGTACGCGGCGGTGCGAATGGCCACGGCCGCACGGAAGGGTAAGTCCGAAAGACCGCTGTGCCCCGAGCGATAGAAGCCGTCGGCGTGATGCAGCAGGGCTCGCTGGGCGCCGCGAAAGCTGAGCTGCGATTCCACGGGAAACTCAGCCCCCAGCCGGGCGCGCAGGCCCGGGGCGCCGTGGGCCGCGAGCAGCGCGGCGGGCAGATAAAGCCGCCCCAGGGCCCAGTCTTCGGCGACGTCTCGACAGATGTTGGTCAGTTGCATGCCGATACCGAGATGCGCGGCCCGCGCCAGTGCGCTCTGCCGGCGCACTCCGAGCACGTGGCACATCATCAGCCCGACCGTGCCCGCCACGCGGTGACAGTAGAGCAAGAGATCGTCGAGGTTGCGGTAGTGCGTGCCCTCCACGTCCATGCGCATGCCCGCCAAGAGCTCCCGGGGATAGTGCGCGTGGATCTGGCGGCGCATCGCCACGCTTTGGAACGCGCGCAAGACCGGATCGCGCTGTGGAGCGCCCGCATACACATCCGCGAGCTCGCGCTCGAGACGGTCGAGGGCGGGCGCGGCCATTTCAGGGGGGGCGCCGTCGATGGCGTCGTCTACCCGGCGGCAGTATGCGTAAACCGCTGCGGCGTCGTCCTGCACACTGGCGCCGAGCAGGCGCGACGCCAGGTGAAAGCTCTTGCTGTGGGTCGCAAGGGATCGCCGACACAGCTCAAGGTCCCCGCGCTCGGACGCGCTCGGGGCGATGTTGATCGCGTCCGACGCGGGCAGCAGCAGCTGCGCATTCATGCCGCTGCCTCCGAAGTCAGTCCCAAGTCCTCGAGCAGCAGCTTGGTGGTTGCCTTGGCGGAATTGATCACGCCCGGCATGCCTGCGCCCGGATGGGTCCCGGCGCCGACAATGTAGAGCCCAGGGATCTTGGGATCACGATTGTGCGGTCGAAACCAGGCACTTTGCGTCAATTTAGGCGCGACGGAAAACGCGGAGCCGTTGTAAGCGGACAGCTGAGACACGAAGTCTTGAGGCGTGAACCAGCGTTGTGTCACCACATTCTCACGCAGGTTTGGCATCAGGCGCTCGAGGGATCCCAGAATGCGATTTGCGTACTCAGGTGCGACTTTGTCCCAATCGATCGGTGCGTTGCCCAAATGTGGCACCGGCGACAGCACGTAGTACGCGCCGCAGCCTGGGGGAGCCAGCGACGGATCGGTGACCGTTGGCGCGTGTAGATACAAGCTGAAGTCGTCGGGCAGCGTGCTGCCGTGGAAGATCTCCGCGAGCAGTTCTTTGTAGCGCGGTCCGAAAACGACCGTGTGATGTGCCAGGTCGTAGTTCTGTCGCGTGCCGAAGTAGAGAACGAAGAGCGACATAGACCAGTCGGCGCGTTCAAGTTTTCGGGTCGTCTGCTCCGCTGCGCGGTTGTGCGCGTACAGCTTGGAGTAGGTGTGGTGCAAGTCCGCATTGGACACGACGGCGGAGAATGGCTCGTCCGCCTGCGCGTCAGTGGTCAGCAAGTGCCGGGTGCCTGCGGACTCGGTCTGCACGCGAATGCTGCGCACTGGCGCGTTCAGCCGCAGTTCGCCGCCGAGTTCTTCATAGAGCTTCACCAATCCACGCACCAAAGCGCCGGTTCCGCCGCGTGGAAAAAACACGCCCCATTTGCGCTCCAAGTAGTGGATCAAGGTGTAGATGGCGCTGGTTTCGAAGGGGTTGCCGCCGACCAAGAGCGAGTGAAAGGACAGTGCCTGGCGCAAGTGTTCGTCTTTGACGAAGCGCGCCACCGTTGAGTAGACCGAGCGATCTGCGCGCAATCGGGCCAATTGGGGCGCGACGCGCACCATGTCCGTGAAACGTAGGAAGGGCGTCGCGGCGAGCTCTTCGTAGCCTTTGGCAAAGACGTCCTTTGTGTAGGCGACAAATCGCTGGTAGCCGTCAGCGTCGCCGGCGCTGCGCGCGCGGATCTGGCTCAACATGTCGTCGCCGTCGCCGGTGTAGTTGAAGCTGTCGCCGTCGTCCCACACCAAGCGATAGAAGGGGTGCACGGGCAGCAGTTCGACGTAGCGATTCATGTCGCGTCCCGCAACTTGGTAGAGTTCCTCGATGCAATGTGGGGCCGTGATCACCGTAGGACCGGCGTCAAAGGTGAAGCCGTCTTGCTCGTACACGTAGGCACGTCCGCCCGGCTTGTCCCGCGCCTCGAAGAGCACGGTCTGGACCCCCGCCGCCTGCAAGCGGATTGCTGCCGCCAGTCCACCAAATCCACTGCCGACGACTGCCACCCGTGGCGCGAGGGCATGACGACCAGATGCGCGATCAGACATAACTTGCCTCCAAGGTTTCCAGCTGTGCTTTGAGGTGCTCGATGACGTGGTGCTTGCCCGTGACTTGTCTGAGGTTGGACAGCGCTTCGCTCAGGGTGGTGTGAATCGTCTGCGGCGCGTCCGCTTCCAGCTGCGCACGGAGTTCTTCGGCCAGGGCTTCGGGGTGCGCGTCGCGTTGGCTCACCTGACGCGAAAGCCGCAACAGCCGCGCGTAGGAGTGCGCATCCAAGCTGCGAGACAGCCACGCCCAGGGCCAAGTGGGCCGCGAGAAGATCAGGTCTTCGTGCCCCTTGTGGCAGCGCGCTTCGCTCACGATCCCGCCCCAATCGTCAGCCATCTGCAAGCCAAGGCCGAGGTTTTGGCCAAACTGAGCGGCCGCCCGCACCACTTCGGCGCTGCCGTCTGCGGCGATGGCGCCCAGCTCCATGGCCAAGCGACCGAGCGCTCCTGTTTTCAGCAGCGTGGTTGCACGTACTACCGGGTATGCGTCGCGCTGCGGCAACTCGGCGATGCGCACGGCTAGGTCCAGGGCCTGGCCGTGATGCGCCGCAAACATCGTGCGATCGATGGCGCGTCGCATTGCGAGTTCCTGCGTCGGGTGCAGCTGCATGCGCTGCAGCAGTTCGTGGGGCCAGAAGTACAAGAACGACCCAGCGTTGAGGGCAGTCGCGGTGCCGTAACCGATGTGCAGGGCCGACGCGCCGCGGCGGTAGGCGGATTCGTCCTCGATGTCATCGATGATCAGCGAGCCAGCGTGCAAGGACTCGACGATCGCGGGAAGCTCTCGCGGCATGGCGTTGCCGCCAGCGAGTTCGTACCCGGCGGCGACGAGTCGCGAGCGAAAGCCCTTTCCGGGGCGCGAAAGGAAGTCGTCCAAAGGCGTGTAGAGCGCCGTCGACCAGCATGCCCATGGCACGCCTTCGGCCTCGGAGCCCACGGTGCTTTGGAGGCTGTCTGCTTCGAAGTGCTCGTCTAGCAGCTCGGAAAGCAACGGGCGTTTTGAGAGATCTAGCGCGGCTTGGCTCATTGGGGCGGTCCTCCGGTGATGACTGACGAAACGGACATTCCTCGTGGCGGTCGGCCGCACAGGATGCGGGTGCGGTCGATCGCGGTGGTGCGGTGGGCGTAGAAACGGCGGATGGTTTCCGGATTCAGGCCGTAAAACCGTTGCAGCACGCCCCAGCGGTCTTCCGGGCGAAACCCACGGAAAAGCAGCCGGTTCAGAAAGCAGCTGAAACGCAGTTGGCGGCCTTGGTCGCGGACCAAAGCGCGGAACGCGTCGTCGAGGATCCGTGCCGCTGGGCGACTCGCAACATGCTCGGCGAGCCGTGCCGCCAGAGGGAAGCTGTAGCCGGTGGTCGGGTGGAACCAACCGCCCTGGTATCCGGCGATCAGCGGGCGGACACTGGGCTGCGGGGCCTGGGTGCGCAGGGGCAATGGCAATACGCCCTGCTCTTCTCTGACGATGGCCTTGGGCGACAAGCCCCGACTGACGGCGTAGCGCAGGACTTCGTTGCGGACATGCTCGACGTCCAACTGCCGTCTATCCGAGAAGTAGGTGTCCTCGATCAAGATGCGCCGCGGCTCGAAGGGCAGCACGTACATGAAGCGGAAGCCGTCTATCTGTGGCACTCGGGCGTCCATGAGAATGGGCGCATCGACATCTGCGTCTCGGTCGAGCTGGAGCTCCAGGCCAACGAACTTCTGGTAGCCCGATGCCCGAACGCTCTCCAAGTGCTGCGGCCCCCGAGCGTCCACGACCAGGTCTGCCTCGATTCGAGAGCCGTCCGAAAGTGTGACGCTGCTTTCCCCGACCTGCGTGACTTCGCAGCCGAGGTGGAGCGTACGGTGTGCGACGTCGAACAGCGGCTCCAGCTGGGCGGCCAGATCTTCACTACTGACCGCCGAGTAGGTCTGGTCCAGTCGGCGAGACAGCTTCGGGAAGTGCACGTCGTAGTGTTCGAATCGACGACGCACCATGGGCCTGACGAGCTGCTCCATGCCGGACGACAGATCGCCGTCGTGGAAGCACCACAGGTGGTTGCCGCCCAGTCGCTGCCCGCGCTCGAAGAGCACCACGCGGGCCTCGGGCTGATGGCGCACGACGGCGAGGGCGATCAGGGCGTTCTGGAGTCCGCCGCCCACCAGGGCAATGTCGAAGTTTTTGTTCATTCTGTCTAGCTCTTGTATAGATTATGGGTGGACAACACGCGATGTCAAGGCATACTGTCTATATGTTGTCTAACTTTACAGAAGACTCCGTCCAAGCAGCGCTGCCGCCAGCGCCGGGCTTTCAGCAAACGCGCCCGCAGCGCCCCGCTCTGCTGCGGGTCACCGCGGTGGCGCACCGCTACGGTCAGCGCTTGGCCCTCGATGGACTGAGTCTCGAGGTGCGTGACGGCGAGACATTGGGCCTGCTCGGTCCCAACGGAGCGGGCAAGTCGACGCTCATGAGTCTCATGAGCGGAGTGCTCGCGGCGCAGTCCGGCGCGTTGACCCTCGCGGGTGCGGGAAGTCTCTACGACGTCCGGGCGCGAAAAATGATCGGTTTTGCTCCCCAGGCACTGGCGCTCTACCCGGAGCTGACAGCCCAAGAGAACCTGCGCTTTTTTGGCCGGCTGTTTGGGCTCTCCGGCGGCGAGCTCGAGGCCCGAGTGAAGTGGGCGCTCGCCCTGGCGGAGCTTCACTCGCGCCGGCACGATCGCGTGCGCGGATTCTCTGGGGGGATGCAGCGGCGCTTGAACCTTGCGTGCGCCGTGGTACACGCTCCGCGCCTCGTGCTTCTGGACGAACCGACCGTTGGGGTCGACCCTCAGTCCCGTGACCACATCTTCACGAGCCTCGAGCGCCTCAAGGCAGACGGTCACACCATCGTGTACTCGACCCACTACATGGAGGAGGCTGAGCGGTTATGCGATCGCATCGCAGTCATGGACGCGGGACGCGTGTTGTCGTGCGCGCCCCTGGCGCAACTGCTTGCGTCCCACGGCGGAGGCTATCGCCTGAGCGCGCGACTACACAGCGCGCCGCCCGAGGAATTGCTGCTCCAGCTGGGCCCGACGGGGTTGGCAGTGCATTGGGTCTTTGACGCCGCGGCTGCCGCAGAAATGGCGGGCCGCTTGGCGCCCTATGTGACCCAACTCGCCATTTCGCCGCCAAGCCTTTCGCAGGTGTTTTTCAACTTGACCGGACGAAGCTTGAGGGACGAATGAACGCCATTTGGATTGCACTCAAGGACCTGAAGTTGCTCACTCGGGACCGAGTAGCCCTGTTTTGGGTCTTTGGGTTTCCGCTGCTGTTCGCGGGGCTTTTCGGCGAAGTGATCGCGTCGGCGTCCGCGCCGGCGGATCGGAAGTCCCAGCTCGTGGTCGTCGATGAACAAGGGAGTGCTGCGTCCGCACAGCTACTCGCGGCTCTCGAGTCACAGACTGCCCTTGAGGTGTCCCAGGCGGATCTCGCGACGGCACGGGCACATGTCCGACGCGGTGACCGTCTCGCGTTCTTGCGACTGCCGGCCCGGGGCGGCAAGCCGCAACTGGGAGTCGATTGGACGCGTGCGTCCGAGGCAGACGCGCTGTCGCGCAGCGTTGCCGCCGCAGTGGCTCCCGCAGCGGTGGCGCCGACAAGAGACGAAATGTTTGACGTAGAGCGCGTTGGAGCCTCTGGCAATCTGCGCGTGCTAGCGTTTCCCGCGGCGCTGTTGTGGTGCTTGATGGCATGCGCTGCCACCTTCGCGGTGAGCTTGGCCGCCGAACGCAGTGGTGGCACCGAGCTGCGACTGCGCGCCGCGCCCATCTCGCGGGCGACCCTCCTCGGGGGCAAGGCACTGGCTTGTTTGTTGGCGTGTCTTGCCGGTACGGGGCTGCTCATCTTCTTGGGATGGGTTGCTCTGGACATTGGCCCGCAGAGCCTGTTGGGGCTCGCACTGGCGGTGCCCAGCGCCTGCGTTGCCTTCGTGGGTTTGGTGTTTCTGTTCGGATCGGTAGGCGGCAGCGAGCAGGCCGTCGCTGGCGCGGGCTGGGCGTCCTTGATCGTGCTTGCGATGTTGGGTGGCGCCATGGTGCCGCTTTCGGCGCTGCCGCAATGGCTCGTTCCCGCGAGCCATCTCAGTCCCGTGAAGTGGGGCATCGTCGCTTTTGAGGGCGTCTATTTCCGAGGGTTTGCCATCGCCGAGCTGCTCCTGCCCTGCGGCGTGTTGGTCGCCATGGGCGCGACGGCCGGCTTGGTTGGACTCGGCCTGATGACTCGGCGCCATGCCCGCGCCTAGGCGCGCGAAGTGCAGCGCCGCGGGAAAAGTTCGCTCAGCTTGGAAACAGCGGCGCCTCTCGCGTCGCATGGACAGTTCGCGATAGCATGGGCCCATGGGGTCACAACCGCGAGCGATCGAGCCGCGGTACGTCGGGTTGACGGTCAGCCTTCGCTGCGGTGGCTGCGGTCGGCCTGCGCCCGCGGTTGGCTTCGATCGGCCGGCGGTGTGCAGCTGCGGCAATACCACCCAAGTGCCGCCTGAGCTCTGGACCGAGATCCTTGAGCGCGCCGACATTTCGAGTTTCGAGGCGACTGCGGGTCTGGAGGATAGCTTCGAACTGCAGGCGTCCACGGGAGCGGCGAGCGTCGTGATTCATGTCGGAGACCCTGTCTGTGATTGCGGAGCTGGGCTAGTACTGCCCGAAGTCGGCAGCTCCGAGGACGTGTCTTGTCGTGGCGGCGCGCACTTTTACCGAAGTATTCCGGTGCCGATGATGCTGCGGGAAGGCGTGCCAACCGCGCTGCAGATCACCCGACCGGAACCGGCCGATCGGCCACGCGTTTGGATCACTTTTCAAGGCACGCCTCGAGCCATCCAAGACCAGCGCCGGGCGGCGTTGGAGGCGGTGATCAAGGAGCGGGCTGCGCCGCTGTCGGTCCGCTCGCCCGAAGGCCCGGTCAGCTTGCAGATGTCGTCGTACCAGATCGCCAAGCAAGCCGCGCCCAAACGCAAAGAACGCGCGCCACCCTGGCTGCTGATGCTTGTGGTGCTGACTGCCGGCGCTGGGCTGGCCTGGTACGCCGCCGGGGAAATGAAAAAAAAATCCCGCGGCGCATCGATCGAAGAGCCGATATAGGGTCCCTGCACCGTGCGTTGGCTGTCGCTCAGTATCCGTTTCGTGCACATCATCGTCGTTGCCTTATGGGTGATCAGCTCGTGGTGTGTGCGCCGTGTGCTGGCCTTCGGGGCATCTTTGGCGCGACGCCAAGCTCTGTTTGGTGAGCATTTGGCGCGCCTGCTCTCGCACTTGGGCGCGACGTTCATCAAGTTCGGGCAGATCTTGAGCACGCGGCCGGACCTCTTGCCGCCCGGGGTGATTGCAGAGCTGGCGCGGCTTCAGGACGACGTTCCGCCCCTTGCCGCCAAGCAAGTTCGTGCCGTCATGGCGCGCGAGCTCGGTGCGGATTGGGGTAGCAAGCTTTTGGAGTTCTCTGAGCACCCCGTCGCGGCGGCATCTGTGGCGCAGGTACACCGCGCCAAGCTGCCCGCGGGGCGCGGCGTGGCGGTGAAGGTGCAGCGGCCTAGCGCCAAGCCCCAGATCGAGCGCGACCTATTGATCTTGGCGTTCTGGGCACGACTCTTCGATCGCATCCCGAGTGTGCACATGCTCAGCCTACCTGGGGCCGTCGAACGTTTTGGACACGCACTGACCGGTCAGTTGGACTTCAGCCAAGAGGCACTGAACAACCGGCGCTTCGCGGCTGCGTTTGCCGACGTGCCGGATGTCGATGTGCCCGAACTCGTTGACGAGCTCTGCACGGCCCACGTGCTGGTGATGGACTTCGTGGAAGGGGTGAAGGCAACCGAGCCGGAAAAAGTCGGTGGCAACCGCGCGAAATTGGCGCGTACCGGTGCGGAGGCGGTGCTGAAGATGATCTTCGTCGATGGCTTTGTGCACGCGGACCTGCATCCGGGAAACATCATTTTGACGCCCGATGACCGAGTGGTGCTGATCGATCTCGGTATGGTCACGGAAATTCCGAGGGAATTGCTGCGGCCGTGGGTGGAGACTTTCATCGCGCTATCCCAGCAGGACAGCGCGGCCGCCGCGCGTCTGTTTTTCACCTACGCGCCCAGCGTCGGTGATACCGACTACGTAGCATTCGCCGCGGACGTCAAAGACAAGCTCGGTGGATTGTATGGCAAGCGTCTGGGTGAGGTCGAAGTGAGCGCCGCCGTGAGCGGCGTGATGAACGTCTTGCGCCGACATCGGGTGCAGATCGATCCTGCGTTCACGGTGGTCAACATCGCGCTGTTGGTCGCCGAAGGCCTGGGCAAGCAGCTTGACCCGGAGATCGACTTGATCCCGCTTGCGCAGCCCTATCTGGCGAGCGCGATGCTCACGGCGCCGCCCGGGCGCGCGCCGTACCGCGAAGTCCCGTCGCAACAGATCGCCGCGTAGGCGGCGCTAGCCGCGCACGCGAGCGTTGGGAACGCTCACGTCATCTGCCGTTCCGGGTTTTTTGTCCGGTCCAGCAGAGCGCACTTGCACGTCCTCGGCAGAGCACTGGATCTTGAAGCGATTGCCCCAAGGGTCTTCGACGGGAGCTTCTTGAGCCAGGAAGTGTTCGTGCTGCAGCTGAGACAGGGTGGGGCAGCCTCGCGCGCCCTCGGTGCCCTGCCAGTCTTCAGCGGCTGAAAGCACGCGCTGCGCGCTGGTCAGCGCGCGGTCTGAGTCCTCTTGGGCGCGTGTCGATGAAAAGAAGAACGCGCCGCCAGCAGCTACCAGGGCTATCGCGGCGACTCCGATCGCCAATTCCACCGGGGTCACGCCACGCTGTCGTCTGTTGGAAGTCATCTCAAGCTAAGACACAGCAATCCGCGTGCCACGTGGGTTCTCCGCGAAAATCGCGGATCGATCTCCTCGGACAGCGTCAGCCTGTCGGCGGATCGTGGGGTGCGGGCCACATCCCGTGACAATCTGTCATCGACTTCAGCAGGGGCCGCAGCCGTAGAGCGAGATGTTCGAGACGCAGGTGCTGTCCCAGTCGAAGGCGCAGCAGTACGAATCGAAGGCGCACACGCAGCTCTCGACGCTCGGATTCGAGCAGCCCGGAGTGGAATGCACGGTGCAGCAACTGCTTCCGCTTCCGCCGCCGGTTCCGCCGCCTCCGCAAACACTGCCGTAGTCCGGACAACAATCCCCGGCGCTTGTGCACAGACTGTCGCAGTAGCAGAAGCCACTTGGATCACTGAAGCCACAGTTTCCGACGCAGCTGCCCGTCGAGCCGCCGAAACCGCCCGTGGCCCCGAATCCACCCGAGGCACCCAAGCCGCCGGTCGCGCCAATTCCACCGCTCGCGCCCAAACCGCCGGTTGCGGCAAACCCACCGCTTGCGGCAAATCCACCGCTTGCGGCAAATCCACCGGTCGCTCCAATACCGCCCGTCGCTCCGAGCCCGCCGGTCGAGCCCACGCCACCCGTCGCACCGCTCGAGCTCAGGCCGCCAGCCGCGGCGGCACCACCGCTACCGGATGCCGCCACGCCACCTTCCGAGGTTCCGGCGGATCCGTCGGGACCCGCGTCCGTCCCGCCCGGGAACGCTCCAAATCCGCCAGTCGCCACCCCACCACCACTGGCCGGCGTCGCTCCCGCATCCACGGCGCCCGTGCCGGCTCCGCCTGGACCGAACAGCGCGTCGTCGGACTCCGCGCAGGCGGCCATGGCCAGAGGGATGCAAAGAAGAAAGAAGTGGCCCCGCATGTGGAAGTCCAAGCTTAGCAGGAAGGCGCCGGCCCGTTAGGCTGAGAAGGTTCGGAGCCGTCGCCGGCTGTGCGTTCGCCATGGCCCGGGTAGCCGTATCGGGCGACAAAGCGCCGATGAGGCTCCAAAACGGGCGATGCAGAGCCGAAGAGTTGCTTGGCCCGGTAGCCCGTCGCCAGACTGAGCACGTGTGCGGTATTGCCCTCGGTCTCAAAGCGGACGCGCCACTCCTTGTAGGCGAGCAGGAACCCGCTGCGCTCCTTTTTGATACGCCGGTACGGGTGCGGTGCCGTACCGAGCTCGAGTCTTTCGGATAGCGCCTTTTCGAGCGCGATCCCGAGCTCGCGCTCCATGTACTCAAGCTGCTCTCTGGCCTTGGGCGTGAACTGAATGCGCATCTTCGGTCCAACGTCTTCGGGCGCTCCGAGCCAACCCGGCCCGCCAGTGAAAAGTGCGTCGGTGTACGGAACGAAGGGTTTGATATCCAGCACGGGTGTGCCGTCCAAGAGGTCCACACC
>CBDUPW010000230.1:0-11648 GCA_965369205.1 uncultured Polyangiaceae bacterium
TATCCCGGCAATCCCTACGACCGGCGCATGCCGGTGAGCGTGCGCGTCTACGACGGTTTCATCCTGCGCGCCGAGTGGCAGCGTAGCTGGCAAGACTTCAAGTACTACAATCGCCGCGACCACTACGGCGGAGCACTGGCCGTTCAGTTCTGAGGCAATGAAACAGCTGCGCACTCGGCATCCGCCCGCGCAAGGAGTGCGCGGCGCGTGCCGACCCGTCATGGCGCCAAACCAGCGCGCTGCTCGTCATGGCGCCAAACCAGCGTGTGCTGCGCGGTCCAGCGCCTGCGCGTGTGCAGAACCACAGTTTTTTCAGAAATATTGAAACCAATCGCCCTCGAGGCGTGTTCTACAGTTGCTCCGGAGTTTCTCGGTGATGCTGCTGCGCGACGCGCGGTAGTCGGTACCCCCCCCACCGAAGCCGATGGGCTCCGGGGCACTATTTCGGTCCAGGCGTGTGCCAGCCGGGCCTGCTGCGACGCCGGTCGCGCCTGGAATAGCTTGTAATTTTAGTTAGTTAACGGCGCGCACGGGGAACTGACGCACCAAGTGTGCGTATGATGCTGCGCCATGAAGAACTGGATCTGGGGTGTGGCCACAGCCTTCTGCGCGCTGGGCGCGGCCGGCTGTTCGTTTTCTGCAAGCGCCTCCGGCAAAGCCGAGACGGGCGGGGAGTCCAAACTCGAAGGGGACGCCTCCCTGACGACGGATCCACCCGCGGAAAGCGACACGGCGCGCAAATCCGCCATTCGCTATGAAAAAGGCAAGCTGGACTATGAAGGCGTGATCAACTTCGAGTACAACCGCGCCGAAATCCGCAGCGACCCGGAAACGAAACAGACTCTGGGGCAGCTCCAAGAGTTCTTGAACAAGAACCCGGGCGTCAAGATCTCCGTGGAAGGCCACACGGACTCCCGCGGCTCCGACGCCTACAACCGCAAGCTCTCGGACCGGCGCGCCGCCAGCGTGCGCAAGTGGCTCTTAGATAGTGGCATCTCCGAAGACCGCGTGACGTCCGTCGGCAAGGGCGAAGACGAACCGCAGGTGCCCGAGCCCGACGAGTGCAACGACAAAGACCCCGAGGATACCTCGACTTGCGAAGGCCCTTGGGCGCGCAATCGGCGCGTGGTGTTCCAAGTCACTGAGGGAGGCGACAGCATTCCTGAGGAAGTCCCAGAGCCAACGCCCGACCCAAAGCCCGAAGAACCGGCTCCCGCCAAGACTGCGGAGGAACGTTGCCGCTGGCTGTTTGGGCCACGCCTGGGCGTACTGGGTCCGAACTCCTGGGTGAACATCAACGGCGCGGTGCAGCCGTGCCTCGACTGGCTGGAACTGTCGCTAGGCGTTGGATTGGGCCTGGGCAGCTTCGACGCTGAAAGCCAAGCCGGAGACGCCGATGGCAGCTACTGGTCGCTAACCGTACCGATCCGAGCGCGGGTGTATCCCTTTCGCGTGCACTCGCCCATCTTGGACCTGGGCATTGGCTTCACGCACTACAACATCTCCTCCGAAGCCGACGATGGCGCCGGCAACAACTTCAAATACGAAAACACCACCACACCCTTCATTGCACACGCCGGCCTCGGTTATGCGTACCGCCCCAATGGCCCGGAACCCGGTCTGCGAGTGGCCATCATGCTGGGCCTGCTGTTCCACTTGAGCGACCTGGCCGGTCCCGACATTACGGCGGACCCGGGCTTTCCGGCTGCCAGCGCCACCGAGCTCCGAAACAACCTCAACGACGAGGCAGACCAGCTCGCGGAGTTCGAGCCCTACGCGGAGCTTTCTGTCGGCTGGATGTTCTGAACATCTGTGCGCCCTGCCGCTTCGCAGAGTGACGTGCGTCGAAGCTTCGCAGAGTGACGTGCGTCGAAATGGTTTAAGATAGCCAGATCGTGGTGGGGCAGGCGAGGACATGAAACAAGTGCGCGTCCCGCAGCGAGTGGCCGGCGTACGCATTGCCGAGCTGCCGCTCTCGCCGGAAGACGCGTTCATATGGTCTCAGCTCGACGGTCGCACGCGACCGACCGAAGTCTCGGAGCTGACGGGAATGGACGAAAGCGCCGTCCGCGCCACCCTGAAGCGCCTGGAACAACTGGGCGCCGTACACTACGGAGTCCCCCAGCGCGACGAACGCAACTCGGGGATCCAACGACGGGATCCCCGACGCGACGAGACCGAGCCGCCACCGCCGGTGAACTCCTTTGCCGCGCCCCAGAGCCGACGCGACCCACGACGGGATCCAACTGAGCCACCCCCGGCGCAGACGTCGACCGCGACCGGCACCGTGGGCGTGCGCGCCTCGAAGCGCGATCCCAGAAGGGACGAGACCGTGCCTCCGGCGGCGCCAGCGCAGCTCGATGTCGGCGCGAAGAACGCGGGAGCCGACAAAGACACCGTAAAGCCCGGGCTCCGCGCGGCTCTCAGCGGGGCGCAGGCAACCGTTCCCGCGGTGGAGCCCTCTCTCGAGTCACGAAGCGCGCAGCCTCACGGCATCGATCGAAGCTCGACGTCAGCGCCTCGCTCCGATGAAAGCACCCCGAGGGAAAATGCCCCCGGCAACCAACAGACAACGGAGGCAACACGGACCGAGTCTGTTGAAATTGCCCTCACTTCGGAGCAGCGGGAGCGCATCGACGTCATGTTCGAACAGCTTGAGGTGTCGACGCACTACGCGCTGCTCGGCGTCGCCCCCGACGCCGTCAAGAAAGACATCAAGGCCGCGTATTTTGAACTGATCGCGTTCTTCCATCCCGACAAGTTCTTTAGAAAAGAGCTCGGCGACTACAAGCGCAAACTTGAGCAGATCTTTCAGCGCCTGACCGAAGCCAACGAAGTGCTCACGCGCAAAGGACCGCGCGCCGAGTACGACCAGTATCTCGGAGCACGCCAGCGCACGCGCGCCATGGACGCCGTCATGACGTCGATCCCGCCGCCTCCGCCACGCAGCGTGGCGCCCGCGCCACCTCGAGCTCCAGTGATCGACATGGACCTACCTCCGCTCAGCGCAGCGGAAGCAACGAGTGCCGCGGGCTCCAGCAGCGACTCACCGCGCTCCGAAGCCACGCCCGAAGAACGAAGTCAGGCCCTGGCTCGTCGTCTGGCCGCGGGCAAGGCCGTCGGCAAGTCCATCGAGTCACCTGCCGCACCCCTCGACGAAGCCGCTGTTGCCGAGCAGCTGAAGCGCATGGTGCAGTCGCGCCGCAGCCCGCGGGTCACCAAGTTCGTGCAGGCCGGCAAAGATGCCCTCGCCGAGTCCGCATGGGTCTCCGCTGTCAACGCTCTGCGCATCGCGCTGACCATGGCGCCGGACGACGACGAAATCCGCGCGCTATACGAAGAAGCCGACGAAAAGGCCGCTGCGAAGCTCGCGGACAGCTACGAATCCCGTGCCCGCTACGAAGAGAAGAGTGGCGACCACGACTCTGCAGCACAGTCCTGGGAACGCGTGGCCAACGCACGCAAAGAAGACGACAAACCTTTGCGCCGCGCCGCGGAGTGTTACGCCAATACCAGCGCGCCCAAGCGCGGGATCGCCCCTGGGCGTGCAGCCGTGCTGCTCACGCCAAATTCCGTCAAGAACCGCTCCGCGCTCGCGAAGGTCTACGAAGTCTGCGGCATGACCGCGAGCGCCATTGCCGAAGCCACGCGCGCGCTAGAGCTCAAACCGGACGACGCCGACCTGAACGCCATGCTGGCACGCCTCCAGCCGAAAAAGTAAGCGCCGGACCGCTCCGCGCTCCGCGAGAAGCGTGCCACCGCGAGCCCCCCTGCCGCGACCCAACCAACCGAACCGAACTCGGGGCAACGACTCCTGTTGCCGCTCCGGCACGGGGGTGGGGGGCGCGCAAGAACGGTAAGCATACATATTAGTTTCCACGCACCCGACCCCCTGCGTCTCGGCGACCGAGACCGAGACCGAGACCGAGACCGCGCGACGTCGACCGCGCGTTGCTTCTAAAACGCAGCGCCCACGCCGACGAATCCGCCGCCGCGCATCGGTGCGGCGTAGATGCGGGGCAACGCGCGCGCTTCGCTCGGGGTCTTCGGCTTCCACACCAAGAACGTCACCACGCCGGCGACCACACCCACGCCGGCCCCCACGAAACCCAGGGTTTGCAACGTACCAGCGCTGTCCACCTGATCGCGCAAGGTCGGGATCTGCTCGCAAGCGTTCTTGTCCTCTTGCTCCGGGTTCGTGCACGCGCCTTCGCCGCTGCGCGTTCCCAGGCTGTCGCGCTCCGCTTCCGCTGCATCGAGCTCGTCTTGGGCCTTGCCCTTGTCCACAGTCGCGAAGATCCCGACGCCCAGTCCCACAGCCGCAAGCGCGCCTTCACCCAGCAGCACCCAGGTGCGTGGGGACCAGCCTGATGAGTCCGTGCTGACCGCTCCCGAGTCGGCCTGCGGCGAGTCGCTACCCGCCGCCGGCGCGACCGCACTGTCGGACGCTTCCTTCAGCACGACGTCCAGGTCGCGTTTCTCGTTTTCAGCGAGCCGCACTTCCTGCACGAAGGTTTCGTGCCCCGGCGCGCTGACTTGCACGCTGTGCTTGCCGGGATTCACCGGCAGGGGCTGACCTGCCACGGCGCTCGAAAGCACGCGCCCGTCTAGCTTGAGTTCCGAAAACGCGACACCGTTAGGCAACTTGATGGTGAGGGTGGGAATGCGCTGTTTGAGGGACTCCCGTGCGGAAACGACCAACTCAGCGACGTCGGGAGCTTTGGTTCCGGCCTTGATCATCTCGTCGGCCCGGTCGTAGTCCACCAGCGCGTCGACGAGCTTGCCCTGTTGCTCCAGGCAGAACGCCAAGTGGTAGCGCAGTCCCGGCGTCTCTTTGATGGCCAGTGCCTTGCGCAGCCGCGGCTCCGCTTCGTCCCACTTCTTTTCCTTCTCGAGCTCAGTGGCTTCTTTGAACAGCTTGCGCGCGACAGCTATCTCCGCTGCGCTGGGCTCCGCCATGGCCGGTGCGACAACAAAACCAGTCGCGCAAAAGAGCGCACTCGCAAGCAATAGAGGTCGTAGGTGGAGCATGCGCATCAGTCGCAGAAGTTCTTACCAAAGATCCGGGCTTTGACCACACCATTCGCACCGGGTTTCTCATCCCACACAACGGCGACTTTGCTGTCTCCCACGGCAACGTCCGCGCGTGAACCCTGGAAAGCCCCAGCCTCGAAGGAGTTGACGTTGGAGCCGACCACATCGACCGGGGGGTCTTCGCCGCAGTTGTCATCGAACCGCGCAAGCTTGACCCGGGCATTGGACTGCAGCGTGTCGTAGATTGCGACCAGTCTCGTTGTTCCAAGCAAGTCGATGCCGCCCACATGGACATCGTCCGCATGCTTCTGCGAAGCGGTGGGCCCACAGATCGTGGAACCATCAGATTTCAGCTCGGAAATGTGTATGGAGCCGGCCGCCACTTGCGTGCTCGACCAAATCGCAGCAAATCCCGTCGGCACGGCCAGCAGGCGCGCGTCCCGGAAGACGCTTGGACTGCTGACAGTCGCCGTCAGATTCCCAACGCCCAGCGGTGCCAGCTGCGAATCGTGCCGGCCTAGAGTGACGACCATGTTCTGTTTGGCAGCGCCTGACATGATGTAGAGCGCTCCCACTTCGCTTCCTGCGGCTGCGGCTGAAGGCGAATACACTTCGAGAGATGAACGCAGCGACACTGCCGCGCCACTGGGTGCACCTCCGGAATCCACTCGTCGCGCATAGACATGAACGAAGTTCGCCGAGGTGTCACGCTGGCGCCACGAGACAATGTAGCCAGTCGTTCCCCCTTGGATGGTCACGTGGGCATCCGGCTCGACAGGGCCCGCCAGATCGACGCTCCCGGTCTTCGCCACGCCTGACGAGTCGAATAGTCGGAGGAAAACCCGGCGTCCGCCGCTGATCTCGCCTACCCAAGCCACTCCAAAATTGGTGCCATCCGTCGCGATAGACGCGGAAGTAGCCTCAAACTGGTTGTTCGAGACTTGGAAGTCCGAAACTGTCGCGGCGCCCGTCTCGTCGAAGACGGAAAGCGCAACCTGAAACCCGTTTCCGAACGCAGTCCGGTGGTCGGTCCAAACGACACCGAGCTTCTTTGCGCTCTTGATCCATGCCGCGCTTGGACGGCCCGCGTCGGCTCCAGCGGGGGCGGCCACATTGAACGCCGTGCCACTGACGCTGAACCCCTCGTCGATGTCTGCGACGCCATCGCAATCAGCGTCCACTCCATCGCACGCCTCCGTCGCTCCGGGGTATATGGCGTTGTTGGTATCGTCGCAGTCGTCACCGTGGCCGCTGATGCACAGGTTGTCGCCGTGGCCGTCGCCGTCGCTGTCGCGTGCAACTTCAACACCGCACTTCGCTTGACCTCCATCGTTCGTACATTGGACTTCACAATGCACAGGATCCGAAGCGGCCGCGCATGGGGACGCACCGGGACTGCAGGTGCCCACGCTCGTATCGCAGGTCTCCGTGCCGTTGCACGGGTCATCGTCGTCACACTCCGAGTTCACTGTGCAGGGTTTGGCTGCGTCGCTATCCGCAGTCGCGTCTGCCCCACCGTCTTTGGGCGTTGTGCTGCGGCTCGACGAACTGGAACACGCCGCGAAGCCACTCGCACCGCCGAGCAGCGACAGAACGACTGCCGCGTGCATGAATCTCAGTTGCATAGTGCCTCTCCGAAAACCCGGCTCTTCAGTACGCGCTTCGATCCCGAAGGATCGCTCCACAAGGCCAGTATCTTGCCATCCCCAGCGCTCAACGCACCAAAGGGGCCACCGGCAATGCCCGAAGAGAGGGGAATTGCCTTGCCCGGCGTGCAGCCCGGGCGCAGCAGAATCATCTTGCTGGTGCCACCACCGTCCAAAGCGAGCCCGACGAGGCCACCTGACGTCGGCACGAGGGCGGACACCCAAACCACCGCCGGCGACGAAGTTTGCACCACATCGGTGAGCTCCACCGGCGCGCATACGACCGAACCGTCGGATTTGCGTTCGGTGTATGCAAGCTTGTTCCCGGCACCTTCGAGGCCGTACAACACGCCATAACCGGCGCTCGTCGGGGCGATGCCGATGTAGAACTCCGTTTTGCGGATCGGCGGCTGCGTCGACACCGTCTCTTCGCCAAGCACATCCAGAAACTGGCTGAGCCGCTTGACCACGACGCCGTCCCCACCTCCGGTTGAGTTGGGAGGAGCGTTGACGAAACCAACCGCCACGTCGTTGTTCGCGAGCTGGGCCTGCCGTGCCCCGATGTTGAAGCCACTCGTGCTGAGCAGCTTCGGAGTGCCGTCGAGGGCACCGGTCTTGGTCAACAGCTGGCCATAGATGCTCGCGAAGCCTCCCGACTCGATCCCCGTAAACGTCACGATGAAACCACCCGGCGTGGCAGCGATATCCACCGCGAGTTCATCGGCGGGGGCCGTCGTGACCTTGATCTCCGGACCCTTCTTAGTGCCAACCGCATCGACGAGCTGTACGTACACATCGTCGTTGCCACCCTTGGCGTCTTGCCACGCGATTGCGAACGCGTCGTGACCCCAGGCGATCCGGGGTGCCAGGCTGCCGTCCGCCGCATTGGTGATGCGCACGTCCTGTCCGACTTTCTTTCCCGTGTCGTCAACCACCGCGAAAAAAACTTCTTCGTCACCGGCAATGTCGCGTGTGTCCTGCCACACGACGCCAAAACGCGTCGCGGGTTGTGACCACGCCGCGGCTGGTCGTTCCGGATCGCCCAACGACACGATCTCCGTCTCGACGCCACCCAGGCCAAAGCCGTCGTCGATGTCCGCGAGTCCGTCGCAATCCGAGTCCACGCCGTCGCACGCCTCGGTTGCGCCCGGAAAGATGTCCTTGTTGGTGTCGTCGCAGTCGTCTCCCGGAGCCGCGCTGCACAGCGTACTGCCGTGCGTGTCGCCGTCGGCGTCTTTGGCTACCGTGGCGCAGGCCGGGCCGCTCGCGGCCTCGGTGCAGACCGCGTCGCAGTTGGCGAGATCGGCATTGCTGCAGAACGGCGTGCCGGCCTTGCAGAAGTCTCCGTCACAAGTCTCTGTGCCGTTGCAGGCTTTGCCGTCATCACAGTCGGCGTTCTTGCTACAAGCCACCGCCGCGTCGCCGCCACCACTGCCAGCGCCACCGTCAATTCCGGCGTCCGACTGTTTGCTCGGTGAGAACTCCGTATCCGAACAAGCCGCAACCGCCAGCACCGCAGCGCCCACCGCACCTAGCCATCGCTCCATCACCGTTTGCACCCGCACCAACAAAATCGCCCAAGAGGATTTAGCACCCGCCCCCATCGGCCGTGCAAGTGGGCCAGTTGTGCAATATCTGCTCAACAACTCGGACTGGCTGGTTTTCATTCAACAAACTGGCACGCGGCGGATGCCGTCGACGCCAAATCGGAGTGCATTTTCCCGGGGCTCGGGTCGCCCGGCGCTCGGGCCCCCGCGCATCGTCGCCCGCCGGGCCCTCCACGGGACACACGCTCGCGCGGCCCGGGGGGTGATCGCGAACCGCCCGGCTTGCGGCCTGGGGTTGGTCCGGCTTGGGGGGGGTGCCGGCTTGGGGGGGTTCGCTCGAAGAAAAATTGATATGCATGCTAAGTATTTTTTTTCATCGGCTACCCCCACCGGCCCACCAGAGACGCGGTCCCCTCGGCTTTCCGCGGCATGAGCCTGGGTGGTCTCGCCGCCCGGCCCGACTTCCGAGCGGGGGTGCGCTTTTGTCCACAACTGTCGCCGGTCGCGACCGAGGGGTGTACGCTTTGTGCCCCGGTCCGCCGCGGGCAGCAATCTTGCCCACGGCCGGAAGATGAGCGATGCATCCGACAGCCCCCGCATGAGTCAGGACGACGAGCAAAAGCCCTTTGATGCGCCCACCCCACAGGTGGGCACGCCCAGCTTTGACGAACTCGACGCGTCCGTGGCCGAGGTGCCATTGGTCGGGCCGACTCCCGACCGCGCTGCGGACTACGCCGCGCCGCGTCCCCTGCCCAAAGTCAGTGACCACCGCACGATGGAAATCGAGACGGTAAAGGTCAAACCGCAAGAAGACCCGCGCAGAGCGCTGACCATCAAGAACCTGCGCACTCTCGAGAAGGAGCAGCGCCCGGCCAGCGCAAGCGAGCCAGACGCCGGCCAGGGCAGCATGCCCCCGGCCGTTCAGCCCGCGGCTGCGCCGTCCAAGACCAAGCGCAATAGTGGCATCGCCGTGGCCCTGATCGCCGGCGTGCTCTTGATGCTGGTGGTCGTCCTGATGACTTCCACCACGCAGCCACCCGCTGAACCCACCATGGGCAAAGTGGATCTCGCTGCGCCGCCTGCGCTGGCCACTGTGCCCGCGGAGCCCGGCACCGGTACACCGCAGCCCGTCGCGCTTCCTGCGTCGCCCGGGTTGGCGCTCAAGGTCGTCACGCCCGTTCCGCCGACGCCGCAGCCCGCCGCGACCCCCTCCGCCGCGCCGAAGCCCGTCGCGACGGAAACCCCCGCCGCCAAACCGATCTTCACCGAAGACGGCAAAGACCCGGCACCAAAGACGCCCGCAAAGCCCGCAGCCGCGCCGAAACCGCTGTTCGAATAACGACGGTCGCGGCTCGGCTAGTATCGCAATCATGGCCGAGGCCCTCGACCACGCGTATCGATATCCGTTTGCCTCTGGGTTCCACCCGCGTCGCGGGCTGGCGCTGGCGGCGAGTGGCACCGACGAGGCGGGGCATCCGTATCTGGAGGCGCGCGCCAAATCGCCGCGCACAGTAGCGCTGCTGCTACGCAGCGTGAGTGACGTGGCGCGCGTTTTCCGGCGAAGGGCAAGCGCTCGACCTCTTGGCATCGCCGGCGGAACATGTCGCCGAAGTGCGCGCACAGCTCAAATGGCAGTCCGAGCTCACCCCAGAAACGATTGCCCGCGCGGCGTCCCTCGCGCCAGAGGTCGCGTCGCGCGCCCTAGCTCAGCTCGGGATCTGGGGTTCGGTGGGTTTCGACCTCACTCGCGGGGCGTGGTTCCACCGCGTGTTGCCCGTCGACTTGGCGTCGGCACGTCAACGGATCGAAAAGCAGCAGCCGCGCCTCAAGGCCGCGCGGAAGTTGGTGGAGGGCGGCTGCGTTCAGCTGACGTCGAATGTAGACGGCGCGCTCGCTGGGGAGATCCGCAGCGGCGACATCACTCATCGCTCCGAAGTGCACGCAGATGCTTCACGCTGTACCTGTCCGTGGTTCGCCAAACACGGCGGCGACCGCGGCGCGTGCAAACACGTGCTGGCGCTCCAGCTGGAAGCCGAACGGAGAAACCCATGAGCGCAGCATTTGAGCAACTGCTCACCGCGGGCAAACTCGAAGCGACGCTGAGCGCCATAGAGGACATGCCGCAGGCGCAGCGTTCGAAAGCCTTCGATGTGGCGATCGCCTGCTGCAATAAGTGGTTTGTCGGTGACTACGAACAACGCCCGACGGGCAGCAACTACCAGTGGGTGTGGCGAAGCCAGGACGGACAGCGCGAATGTGCGGCGCTGGCCGCGCTGGTGCTGGGAACGCCGGCAGGCCTCGCGAGCCGACTTCCCGATCGCAGCAAAGGTTCGGTCGGTTATGGCGAGGAAGCACTGGCGACGATCCAGCGTTTCAAGCCGAGCTGGCTAACGGACGGCGGCCTCGACCAGATCTTGGAGGCAAACAAGTTTGCCTTTCTGCTAGTCGTGCAGCTCCGCGAAGGCGGGCTGTGTCGGCAGCCGAGCTGTTCTTGGTACAAGCCGATGGTTCCGCAGACCGCTGCATGGGCTCTCAAGGCGCTTGAGGTGCTGGCGAAGAAGAAACGTCTTGCGGCGTCGGCCTTTGTCGACGCCGTCGAACCGGTGATGTCCGCACCTGCCAAGGGCACGGTGCAGCGCGCCCTCAAGATCTTGGAACGATTGCTCAAGGGGGATCCCGAACTTGCAAATGCGATCGCGGAGCTTTGTTTGATCGCCCTCACCCATCCGGAAGCGGCCGTCCAGCAGGACGCGGTGGCATTGTTTCGGGCCGCCGATGGCGAGTCCGATCCCGACCTGGCCGCGCGGCTACAGGACGTCGCGCCGGCGCTAGCCGCAACCGTGCGTCGCGAGCTGGGCACCGACGAGGCACAGGTGCCCGCGCCTCAAGCGGCTGCAGCGTGGACACCTTCCAATCCCCTTGGCTCCGATCACGCGCTCGCACACCCGCAAACCCTCGAGGACGGGCTCGACGTGATCGCACGTGCTTTCGAGCACCCGACGGACGTCGAGCTATATGAGCTGGCGCTGGACTTCGTCAGTCGCACGGATCCCAAACAGCACCCCGAATTCGAGAAGCTCGCCGGCCCCGTTTCCAAGCGGGGCGACGCCCTGATCAAGCGCTCCGCCATGGAGCACATTCTCCAGGTCGAGCTGTGCCGCGCAGTGCTGGCGTGGACGAAAGGCGAAAAGCTCAAGAACGACTTCTACGACAAGAACGAGCGCTCCGTCGTGGAGCGCTTCCTGATCGCTCGTACCGACGAGCTTGTTGTGCGTGTGCTCAAAGGTGATCACGGCCAGCTGTTGTCCACCCCCACGCACCGCTACGGCTACGTCGACCCCAGCGTGATGAAGCAGCGAATCCGCGCGCGCACCGCGCCCCTCGACACCGTGGACGCCGTGCTCGCCTTGCATCGACTCGG
>CBDUPW010000231.1:0-11639 GCA_965369205.1 uncultured Polyangiaceae bacterium
GTCCGGGCGTTGACCGAGATCCTTTGCCCCGCGCCCAGGGAAACGTATGTGGATCTCACAATGCCGAACGCATTCATCTCGGGAACTGGGTTCTATGTGCCGCCAGAAGTGGTGACCAACGACGACCTGCGTGAAAAGTACGGCGTCGACACCACGAACGAGTGGATCGTCAAGCGCACCGGCATCGAGCAACGTCGCTTCGCAAAAGAAGGCATCGGCTCGAGCGACCTGGCGCTTCACGCGGCGAAAGACGCCATCGAGAGCGCCGGCATCCAGCCGACGGATCTGGACATGATCCTGTTCGCGACCCTGTCGCCGGATCACGCGTTCCCCGGCTCCGGGGTGTACTTGCAAGAGAAGCTGGGAGTCTGCTCCGGGGATCAGCCGAAGTTCGTGCCCGCCCTCGACATTCGCAATCAGTGCTCCGGATTTCTGTACGGCCTAGGGACGGCAACGAGCATGGTGGAGTCCGGCCGCCTCAAGCATGTGCTCTTAGTAGGAGCGGAGACACACTCGGCAGCACTGGATCTCTCCACCGCCGGCCGTACAGTCTCTTCGCTGTTCGGAGACGGCGCTGGCGCGGTTGTTGTGAGCGCAACCGACGAAGACCGCGGTGTGCGTGGTTGGTATCTGGGGGCAGACGGGCGTCACGCCGACGCGCTGTCTCAGAAGGTTTGGGATATCAAGAAGCGCCCATTCATCCCCACCAACGCCGACGGCGTGGGGCAGGTAGAACCCAGCCACATGTGGGCGCAGATGGACGGCAAGTTGGTGTTTCGAAACGCAGTTGAACGCATGATTGGCGTACTGATGCAGGCCTGCATGGCGCACAACTTGACCAAAGACGACATCGACCTGTTCTTCTTCCACCAGGCGAATATGCGCATCAACCAGTACGTGGCCCAGCAGATCGGACTGCCTGAGGAGAAGGTGGTGCACAACATCCAGCGCTACGGAAACACCACGGCCGCCACCATTCCGATCATGCTTGCCGAATCCGTGCGGGACGGCCGCTTGAAGCCTGGCATGAAGGTCGCCATGGTCGCGTTTGGCTCCGGCTTCACCTGGGGCGCCGCCATCGCGGATTGGTGAAGTCGGTCATGGCGGCGCTCCAGCTGCCTGCGTATTGACCGAGCCACGGGGTATCCATAGACTTGGAGTTCGCGTCGGCTTGGGCGAGCGCTGCAAGAAGAGGTCATCATGAATCGGATGTCGCTCAGAAAAGCCTGGCGCGCCGCCCAGAGCGGGCTCATGGCGTTCGCGCTGGTGGCGTGCGGTGCTGCTGAGTCTGACGACGCGGTCGCTCCCGGCGAAGATGGCGAAAACGACGCCTTTCTGGACCCAAGCGGAAAGGTCGACGCATTCGGGGTAGCCGACGGCACGCCGGAAGCCCTTGGCATCCTGCGCGTAGTCAACGAGTCGGACTTGGCTGCGTTGCAACAAATGGGCGTCAGCAGGCGCTCCGCCAATAGCATTGCGGCAAAGCGTGTTGGCAAAGACAAGAAGCTAGGCTCTTGGGACGACCGTGAAATCGTAACTCTGAGCAAGTTCGACGCCATTCCATATGTGGGTCGGAAGACTTTTGACGCGGTCTTCAAGCACGCGAAGCAGGCGGGGTTCATCGAGCCGTGGTCTTTGCGCCGCGCCAAGGCTCCGCGGCTGGTGACCCTTGGCGATTTGCATGGCGATGCGACGGCTGCACGGGACGCGCTGCAGGTCGCGGGCGTGCTCGACGGCGGCGAAAACTGGATTGGTGGCGATACCGTAGTCGTGCAACTCGGCGACATTCTGGACCGCGGTGACGGCGAAAAGGAGATCTTGGACCTGTTCGAGAAGCTCGCGCCTCAAGCTAAGGCGGCAGGTGGCGAGTTCATTTGGGTGCTCGGCAATCACGAGTTCATGAACGTGTATTGGGACTTCAGCTACGTGACACCCGGAGGATTCAGTGCCTTCACCGATGTTCCCGGGCTTGATCTGAGCGACCCGCGTCTCGCAGCGGTGCCAGCGAAGGAAAAGCCGCGTGCGGCGGCCTTCTTACAAGGTGGGCCCTATGCGCGACGTTTGGCCAAGCACAACACCGTCGCGATCGTCGGTGACACGCTCTTTGTGCACGGAGGGGTCGTGCCCGCGTTCACCGACCAGTTGGAAGCAGTCAACTACGATGCGCGCGCTTGGCTGCTATGGGACGAGCTCGAATTCCCGGCGCTGTTGGACGATGACGACAGCGTGGTGTGGACGAGGGCATACGGAGAAGCGGGCGCGACGGACTGCGCTCAACTAGACCAAGTGCTGCAGAGCGTGGGCGTGAAACGCATGGTTGTGGCTCACACCCCGCAGCTGAACGGAATCACTTGGGATTGCGATGAAAAGCTGTATCGGGTGGATACCGGCATGTCGTCCTATTACGGAGGCCCGGTGGAAGTGCTTGAAATCATCGGTCCCGATGTTTGGACGATCACTGCGCAGTAGTTCCTGACGGTGCGGGCGCCACCTTCTGTGGTAGATTTGGGGCGTGCAGCTACGCAGCCTCATCGCTATTGTAACGTTGGGACTAACGGCCGCTTGCGGCAGCGATGATTCTCAAAGTAGTCCCGCGTCGGGCGGAGCCGCCGGAGCGGGCGGCATTGGCGCAAGCGGCGGAACCGGCGGCGCGTCCGGCGGAGGTGCCGGAGCAAGCGGAGTGGGCGGTTCAGCGGCCGGCGCGGGGGGCGGCGCTGGCAGCGGCGCGAGCAGTGGCGCCGGCGGTTCGGGAACGGGGGGTGGCGGCACAGGAGGTGCGAGCGGCACTCCCTGGAGTCCGAAGCCTGGGACCAGTTGGCAGTGGCAGCTGACTGGCACGCTGGATCAAAGCGTCGACGTCGCCATGTACGACATCGATCTGTTCGACAATTCTGCCGCCACCGTGCAGGCGCTGCAGGCTAAGGGGCGCGTCGTGATCTGCTATTTCTCCGCGGGTAGTCGGGAAGACTGGCGCTCCGATGCGGGGCAGTTTCAAAAGTCCGACTACGGCAAGGCACTGGACAACTGGCCGGGAGAGACCTGGCTTGACGTACGTTCGGCCAACGTCCGCAACATCATGAAGGCTCGCCTGGATCTCGCAGTGCAGAAGAAATGCGATGGCGTCGAACCCGACAACGTGGACGGCTATTCGAACGACACGGGCTTTCCCCTGAGCAAGAGCGATCAGCTCGACTACAATAAGTTCCTCGCGCAAGAGTCCCATGCACGTGGACTGAGCGTGGGCTTGAAGAACAGCGTCGAGCTTGTCGGGGACCTCGTCGCGCACTTCGACTGGGCGCTCAACGAAGAGTGCCTATCCTTCAATGAATGCAAGACCCTCACGCCGTTCTTGAACGCAAACAAAGCCGTGTTTCATGTCGAGTACGTGGACAAGTCCTCGCAGGGCGCAGCCAAGCAGACCAGCGTGTGTAAAAACACGGCCATCCAGGGCTTCTCCACGTTGATCAAGACGTGGGACCTAGACGCCTGGCGTCTTGCTTGCCCCTAGCCCGTCACTCTTCAAGTTTGTCGAGATCGAGCAAGTTCGTCGGCGATGCGTCGTCCACGGATGCGCGAAGCTGATTGAGCCACTGAAACGCTTCATCGTCGCCCTGGGTCGCGGCGTGCAGGACGTAGCCCATGCCCGTCGCTAGCTCACGCCGGGCGTGTTGTTCGCGCCCTTCGCGCAGCATGCTCGCCGCGACCTCCAGGTGGCGGGCCAGATCTACGTGCCAAGACGTCCCCATGTCTTCGATGATAACCGAGAGTCCCCGGTTCGGTGCAAGGGATGTGTTTCAGGGGAACGCAGCCGAGGCTCGCGCGCTCAGGTCGCTAAGGGTTTGCGCGCCAGCACTTGCACCACGGCGCTGCGGCCTTGGTGGTACCTACCTTCTGCCACGTCACGCTCAGTCTCCTGGGCCTGCAGGAACTCGAGGCCCTGCAACTCGTCGCGCAGCGCTTCCAGAGTCATGCAGAGCGCCGGATCCGGAGGTCCACCGGTGCCGCGACCGACCTGCGCCGGAGTGTAGGCTTCCAGCAGCAGCACGCCGCCGGGGGCAAGCGCACGCACGCAGGCTGAGTGCAACCGCCCGCGGACGTCCGGTGGCACATGCGCCCAGATGGAGATGATCGCGGACCAGGTGTCCTGTCCCAGATCGTAGTCATTCAGATCTGCGACCTCGGTCACGATGCGGACGCCGCGCTCAGTGGCGAATGCCTGCGCCGACTCGAGTCCCACGCGGGATTGGTCGACGGCAGTCACGTCGAAGCCCTGGGTTGCCAAGAAGACAGCGTTTCGACCCTGGCCTTCCGCCAAGCACAGCGCTCTGCCCTTTGGCAGTTGCGCGACCTGAGCCGCCAAGTATTCGTTCGGTTCGCTGCCGTAGGCGTAACCCGGTTCGGAGTAGCGTTGATCCCACATGTGCCGGCACATGATGGGCGCGGGCGCACGCGAAAGTCCAACCGGAACCGCTCCGTGGCTGTGGTTCCGCGGCAAACAAGTCGGCGCGGCAGTGCGGCACCACCTGGGCACTTCTGACGTACATCAACCGACCCGTCCATCCTTCTCGCGAACCTGATACTCTCCCGCAGAGTGATTCCGCCTGAAAATGCGCCGCGCCGGATCGGGCGCTACGCGCTGCACGCGCGCTTGGCCGCCGGCGGAATGGCGAGTGTGCATCTTGGCCGCTTGCTTGGGCCGGTCGGCTTTTCACGCACCGTCGCCATCAAGCGATTGCATCCGCAATTGACCCAGGAGCGCTCCTTCGTCTCGATGTTGCTGGACGAAGCGCGGATCGCTGCGCGCATCCGCCACCCCAACGTCGTGCCCGTGGTTGACGTGGTCGCACTCGAAGGTGAGCTGTTCCTGGTGATGGAGTACGTGCACGGTGAAACCTTGGCGCGCTTGCTCATCAACGCAAAGGACCAGGCCCCACCGCCGGAAGTCATCTCGCGGATCGTGGTGGACTTGCTAAACGGTCTGCATGCTGCCCACGTGGCCACGGACGAGCGGGGCGCGCCGCTGGATATCGTACATCGCGACGTTTCACCGCAGAACGTGCTGGTCGGGGTCGATGGCGTCGCGCGAGTCACCGACTTCGGCGTCGCGAAAGCCGTCAATCGTCTGCAGTCGACCAATAGCGGTCAAGTCAAAGGCAAGCTTGCGTACATGGCGCCGGAGTACCTTCAAGGGCAGGGGCTTGACCGTCGCTCAGACATCTATTCGACGTCCGTCCTGCTATGGGAAGGGCTCACGCGCCGCCGCCTCTTTGCTCGCAAGAACGCGACTGACAGCATGAAGCTGATCGTTTCCGGCGAGGTGCCCCCACCCAGCCGCTTCGCGCCCTGGCTGAGTCCTGTGCTGGACGAAGTTGTGATGCAAGGGTTGGCACGGGACCCGAACAAGCGCTTTTCCACGGCCCAGGCCATGGCGACTGCCCTGCAAGAATGCGCCACGCTCGCTCTGCCCCGCGCCGTGGGGGAATGGGTGCAGCGGCATGCTGCGACCGAGCTGGAGGGCCGCGCGCGGCTGGTGCAAGAGGTGGAGAACCTCCAGTCCGACGACCCCGACGGCTTGGCGCTAGGAGCTGACTTGGTAGATGCCGTCATGTCCACCAAATCTATGCCCGCACGAGAACCTGAAAAGCCCAAGAGCCCCGGGCTGGCGAGCACGGTGTTGCTGACGGACTACACGGCTCCCGTAGACCCAAACCAGGCTCCCACCGCAGCACCGGCGCCAGTCGCACCGGCGCCAGTCGCGCCGCTGCCGCCAGCCGAAGCGCCCAATGGACAGTTCGCCTCAGCGGGTTACCCGGTTCAACACGCTCACGGGCCGCTCGCGCACGGCGAGCAGTACACTCCGCTATCCCACGCTGGGCCGCCGCCACAGAAGTCTCGCAAGCTCTTAGTGGTCGCACTGTTGGTGCTTGGCGTCGGAGTACTCGCCAGCGGTGCGGCGGTGTTCTTCTTCTTCGTCCTACCGCGCCTACGTTAGCTTCTGTGGTGGTTCACTCGAGTTCGAAACGCTCGAGGCTGAGTTTGCCATCGCAAATCTCGACGTACGGCGATCCGCGCATCCAGTTGCCCGAGTTCACATACAACTTGCCGGGACTGAGCTCGACGACCTCCGCTTTGTGCGTGTGGCCGAAGACGACGCCGTCAAAACCGCGCTTGAGCAGCATTTCCGCGGCCTCGTGATAGACGGAGCGCTGCTCCTCCTGCCCACGACGACCGAACCGATCTTTGACGCGTTGGTAAGACGACCACACGCGGTACACGTCCGGATACAGGTGCAGAAGCGGGCCAGCTGCACGTGTCAGTGTGTCATACAGGGCTGGGTGCTTGACGTAGAATGGGTCGTAGAGATGCCCGTGTTCCACACGAATACGGCGACCACCGCTCTTGACGTTGAGGAAGGGACAGATCCGGATCTCGCTCCAGCTCTCCAAGTAGTGTTCCAGGACGATGTCGTGGTTGCCGACCACGTAATAGACACTGACGCCGGTATCCACCAACCGGCGGATCCGATCGATGATTCTCACTGTGTCGTTCGCAAGATTCGCGAAACTCGTCTGAAGGATTTCCAGACCGTCGCCGTTGATGCAAACGCTGCAACGCTGTCGACTGGCCATTTCCAAGAAGCGCCCGAATCGACGGCTGGCCCAGGAAAACGGGTTCCCGACGTGCAGATCTGAAACGATCATCAAGCGATCGAGTTCAGTTTCGATGATCATGGATCGGGCGGATCCTCGCTACTGGTATTGGCGTAGAAGAGCTGTGCCAGCTTCTCTTCGCCGATATCCGTCTGCTCCAGCACTTGAACTAGTCGCGCGTTGAGTGTGCGCAGGCGTCCGCTCAGGCGATGCAGCATTTCGAATGCAAAAGTTGGGTCTCGACGCATGCGCACCAAAAGCGCTCCTGCGCTGACTACGAGCAACTGTGTCTCGCCCACGGCATGCGCTGTGGCGTCTCGCGGCAGCGACTCGAGCAGAGACATCTCACCAAAAAAATCCCCCTGACCCAGGCGGGCCAACTCGACATCCTGAGTCTTGACGCGCTTGCTGATTCGCACCTCGCCGCTTTGGATCACGAACATGTCGCGGGTCCGTTCGCCCTCTTCAACGATCACTTCGCCGTCGAAGTACGTTCGCTCCAGCTCCTTCGCGTGAGACTGGGCTTGAGTCACCATTTTTGCACCATGTTCCAGATTCCGCGCCACGTCGAGAGGACTATGCGCGACGCCCGTGCAGGCCGCATGCCGCGCGGCCGCGTGGTAGCATAGCCCCCAAGGGATATGGCGTCCGAGTACCCGCTTACGACGGAGTTGCTTCGAGCGACAGGTGCCGCGCCGCGCCCGGGGATAGAAAGTGCTGATACCGCTGCAGCGATTGAAGCGTGTCTGTCACAGGCCTTGGTCGCGGCACAATCTGCCTATGAAGGTGTGCACTTGGAGAGCCGCCCCTGGCTAGAACACGTGGCGCAAGCGCTGCAGCCAGAGGGCGAGCTGCTGTCCGAATTGAAGGCGCTGCACCTAGACGAATTGTGGCTCTGTGCCGCGTGCGTGACAGGAAGTGAAAAGGCCGTCGCTGTCTTCGATCGCATGTACATGCCCCGCTCGGCTGCAGTGCTCGCCAAGATCGGAATCGAGGAGTCGCTTCGAGAGGAGCTGATCCAAGAACTACGCTCCTCTCTATTTGTCCCGAAGCCGCCGCGTCGACCCAAGCTTGCGAGCTACAGCGGTCGCGGTTCTCTAGCGGCGTGGCTCAAGGTGGTGGTGACAAGGGCCGCGTTGCGGCGCAAACGCCGCGCGCCGCCCCAGCGCCGGGCCGATAGCCTACTTTTGGAGCAGCTCAGCGATGGAACCGACGACGCGGAGCTGGAACAGATCCGCATCCAGTACAAGGATGACTTCGAGCAAGCTGTGGAGTGGGCGTTCCGACAGCTGCGGGGCGATCAGCGCACTTTGCTGCGCATGTACGTTACCGACAGGCTCACCCTGGACGAGCTGGCGGAACTGCATCGGGTCAACGCTTCGACGATCTCTCGCTGGCTGACGAAGATCCGTGAACAGTTGCTCGAAGAGGCGCGCGCTCGATTGACGGAGCAGCTCCACTTGCGGCCTTCTGAATACGACAGCTTGCACCGCGCGTTGCGCAGCCGTCTGCACATCAGCGTTGAACGGCTGCTCGCCGAGGAGGACTAAGGCCAGTTGGGGGCGAACTGTTTAGACGAGCTTGAAGCCTTGGCGTTTGCCGAAGGGCAAGCCGCAGGGGAAGTGAGAGTACGTGCCGCACGCCATTTGGACGAGTGCAGCGAGTGCCGGCAACTGGTCGCGGAGCTCGGCCGCCTGCACCTTGGGGACGACACCCGCGCGGATCCGCTACCTCATCTGGGGGGTCGCTATCGCGCCGTGCGCTGTTTGGGGCGCGGTCCGTTGGGCGCTGTGTACGAGGCCCAAGATCTCTCTTTGGAGACGACCGTCGCTGTCAAAGTTGTGCGCTTGGAGTGCTACGCTAGCGCTTCGGCCCAGACGGCGCTGAGGCGTGCGGTAGCGGCGCATCGACGCGTTGCACATCCCGGCGTGTGCCAGCTGTACGACTTGGATCGGTCCGCGGAAGGCTTCTTGATCACCGAAGATCTAGCGCCCGGCCACAATCTTGAAATCATATCCGCCACCGAGACCCTCGGGATCCGCGAGTGCGTGTCCATTGTCTTGTCGATCTGTGACGCGCTTTCTGCCGTGCACCGTGCGAACCTGGCGCACGGTGACCTGAAGCCACGGAACGTACTTCTGGATCCGGGAGGCAGCGCCATCATCACGGATGTGGGGTTGGCCGCCGCCAGTGACGCCCCAGATATCATTGCGGCCCTGCGCGAACGGTCCCCGGAGCAGCGCGCCGGTGAGTCCGCAACGTCGCGTTCGGACATCTTCTCACTCGGACGACTCCTGTTCAGGCTTATCGACCGAGCAACGACGGGGGACAACGCTCTCGGTCACCTGGCGCAAATGCCCGCCAGTTTGCGCCCGGTCCTTGCGCGTTGCTTGTCAGAGGTTCCGGCGCAGCGCTTCGAGAGCGCAGACACCTTGGCGAACGCGCTGCGCGAAAGCGTACAGCGCGCAACGACGCTAGTCGGCCAGACACCGGTCACGAGCGAAACCAAGCTTTCCTGGAGTGGCACGCTCTTGGATGAGCGCTTCGAGGTAGGCGAACGCGTTGCGCACGGCGGCATGGGCGTGGTGTATCGCGCCAAGGACCTCACGAGCAGCGGCCCGGTTGCCATCAAGGTGCTGCTCAACGAGCAGGTGAATGCAATGCGCTTCGAGCGGGAGGCGCGCGCCCTAGCCATGCTGACGCATCCTGCCATCGTGCGATACATCGCCCACGGCTGCCATCCAGTCCTGGGTCGCTACTTGGTGATGGAGTGGGTGGCCGGTGTCACGCTGGCGGGCAGGCTCGCCGAAGGGCCTTTGAATGTCGCCGAGGCGCTTGCGGTAATCCGGGCGGTGGCATCAGCCGTGGCACATGCGCATCGCGCAGGCGTCGTGCATCGCGACCTCAAGCCACAGAACGTCATGATCGGAGCGGCAGCGCCGTCGGACATCAAGGTGCTCGATTTCGGGCTCACCAGGCACTCCGGAGTGGATCCGACGTTAACGCGTCCAGGCGCCCTCATGGGCACCCCCGGCTACATGTCGCCGGAACAGGCTCGCAGCGACGAGGAGGTGGACGCGCGCGCGGACGTCTTTGCCCTCGGTGCGATGCTGTACGAATGCGTCGCCGGGAAGCGCCCCTTCGAAGGCAAGAGCCCGATGGCCGTGTTGGCGAAGACCGTTCTCTCGCCAACGCCATCATTGTCGGACGCATGTGTCGAAACGCCACCCCTTCTGTCGGAACTCGTGACTCGCATGTTGTCAAAGGACCGCGAAGGTCGGCCTCGCGACGCCAGCGAAGTCGCTCATCACTTGACGGACCTACTGCACCAAGTCGAAGCCTCAGGGCTGCAAGTTCCGGCGCAGCGCCTGACGCGTGCGGAACGTGCCGTATTTACCGTGTTGATGTTGAAGACCCGACGACGCAGCAGCGAAACCCGTGCGGTCACGGAGACGCGCGTGCGCGCGATTGCCGCACCATACGGCGCACTGGTCGAACACCTGATGGACGGTACCTTCGTGCTCTCCTGGCGTGTCGGCACGAGAAACCTGGCGCAGCTACAGCCTGTCCTGCGCTGTGCCCTGGAACTACGCCAAGGGTTCGAAGGGCTACCGCTGGCCATCGTCACAGATACCGGCCAACTGGAGAAGGGATCTTTAGTTGGGGAGGTCCTAGAAGAGTGCGCGCATCTGCTCGCAGCGTGCACGGATTCCGCTCCGATCCTGCTGGACGACACAACTGCGCAACTGGCCACGTCACGGTTTGAACTCGAGCCGCACCCCCACGGGCACGTGCTGGTCGGAGAGTCGAGCAGCTACTCAGAACCCCGCCGCGTGCTTGGGAAACCGACGCCGATCGTCGGGCGAGACAGCGAGTTGCAGATCCTCGAGACCCTCATCGCCGAGTGCATCACTCATCGGCGAGCAAGGGCGGTGATCATTTCTGGCGTCGCGGGCATCGGAAAGTCTCGCGTACGTCACGAAGCCTTGCGTGCCGCCACTGCAGCACATCCACGACTGCTCGTGTGGCACGCCCGCGGAGACGCCACCCGAGATGGCTCCGCCTTTGGCATGATTGCCGACGCATTGCGCGGCGCGTCTGGGATTTCTGAAGGGGAACCAGCTATGGCTCAGCGCGCGAAGCTGCTGTCGCTCGCGAGCCGCTTCATCGACAAGGGCGACCTGCGCCGGATCTGCGAGTTCTTGGCCGAGGCCATCGGCATCGCGCCGGCCGCGAAGGAATCCGTGCACATGCGTTCTGCGCGTCAAGACGCTGCGCTGATGTACGACCAGATCTCCAGGGCATGGATCGAACTGGTTGGCGCTGCGGCGGCGGCAGGACCGATGCTTCTCGTTCTTGAGGATCTGCATTGGGGGGACCGCGGTTCCGCGAAGCTGATCGACGACGCACTGCGCGCCCTGGGGGATCTGCCGCTTCTTGTCATGGCTGTGGCGCGCCCGGAGTTGCGGGAGCGCTTCGGCGACTTGTGGGCACGACGCGATGTGACCGAACTCAAGCTGACACCCCTGCGCAAAGAAGCGTGTCAGGAGTTGGCGCGGGCGGTGCTCGGTTCGGTGGACGAGGTTCAACTGGATGCGCTGGCGAAGCAGGCCGCCGGCAATGCGTTCTTTCTGGAAGAGATCCTGCGGGCGTACGCCCGTGGCGGCGGCGCAGAGATCCCAAAGAGCGTGCTGGCGGTCGTGCAGAGCCGCGTTGCGGGACTAGACGCGGACGTCCGTCGGGTGCTGCGCGCGGCGGCCGTATTCGGCGAGTCGTTCTGGGACAGCGGCGTAGCCGCGCTGTTAGGGCTGCCCAACTCGCAAGAGCTCGAGCAGTGGCTTTTGGTCTTGGTGGAGCAAGAGGTCGTCACGACGGTGCCGACGTCGAGGCTTGCGGCCCACCAGCAGTATGCGTTCCGGCACGCGCTCGTCCGCGACGCCACCTATCAGTTGCTGACAGACGACGACCGGCGGCTGGGTCATCGTATCG
>CBDUPW010000232.1:0-11597 GCA_965369205.1 uncultured Polyangiaceae bacterium
ATCTCGAAGTGCACGCCACGCATGGGTCCGGACAGGCGAATGGGCGCGTCGATGGTGGGCACGGGCGGCCCTTTCCGAAACGGGATTTGTCGCGCCTCCAACTCCGCCAAACAGGCTTTGCGATCGTGCTCGGCATAGCGCACCGCGCGCAATCGCTCCGGCCGCGGCGGGAACACCACGAGGGGGTTTCCGGCGAAGGCTTCGAAGGCAAAGACGGCGATGGCCGCTGCCACTGCATATGCGGCGACGCGAGGCACGGCCGGGGAGAGTGCACCCGCTCCCAGCGCCTGAAAACCCCGGTATTTGCGCAGTTGCCCCCGAGCTGTCAAAATTAACTTGGATTTTCATGCGTTTAGCTCTCTGTGCCGCTCTGCTCACCGCGACCGTCGGTTGCGCCGAAAAGCCGCAGCCGCCGCAGCCGTCGCAGTCCGCACCGTCGCAGCCACCCCAGCCCGCACCGTCGCAGTCCGCACCGTCGCAGTCGTCCGAGTCGTCGCAGTCGTCCGAGTCGTCGCAGTCGTCCGAGTCGTCGCAGTCGTCCGAGTCGTCGCAGTCGTCGCAGTCGTCGCAGCCGTCCGAGTCGCCGCAGTCGTCGCAGCCGTCCCGGCTCTCCCGAGTGATCCCGGACGTCCGCAACCTGGTGACCCGCGCCGCACAGCGCGCCCAAGCCCGCCAACCCGTGCCCCAAGCCCTCGACTGCGACGCGCGCATCGCGTCGGTTCGCGCCGAGCCCGGATTGCCCGGTACGCCCAAACTCGACCAGCAGCGCGCGCAAATTGTCGCGCGCTCCAAAGGCGAGCCGGTGGTCTTCGTCGAGCCGCCCCAATGGCCGAAAGCCACCCGCCCCGAAATTGAAGGCTACCGGCGCACTCTGACAAACAGCCGCTTCCCTTGGGACACCGTGGACTACTTCATCAAGCAGATGGCGCACGCCCCGCAGATCGCGCGCCAAGTTCTGCTGCGGGACGGCTACCTCTACGCCGAGACGGGCGACCTGTCGTGGTCGCTGTGGCAGAAAGTCGAACTGAAGCACCTATTCAACGAACCCAAACTGATCATCGAGCGCGGCGCCGAAGAAATACAAATCGCTAAGTCCGACGCGGGCTACGTGTACGCCAGCGGCGTCGACAGCGGCAAACCCGCGCGCGTACTGCTCTTCGATCGCGTGCGTGTTTCAGGCGAAGACAAACAACGCGTGCTGCATCGAGACGTGCGCAGTATGGCGCACCTACTGGCCTTCGACAGCATGTCGGTGCTGCATCGCACCGAAACGCATTTGCTAGCGGAAGTGCGCTACGACGACGTTCCGGTTACGGTGCTCTTCCAGAGCGACGGCGCGCGCCTAACGCCCGTCTGCGAAAGCGTCGAAGCTGCCAACACGCCCAAGCTGCAGGCCGCCCGAGCCCAGGCGCATGTGCGCGCCCGCGTGCTGACCGTGATGCGCAACGTGATCTTGGAGCAAGTGCGCGAGCAGCTGCCCTTTGACGAACCCAAGAGCGAATGGGGCCAGCAGGACGGTCACCTCAAAAGACGCTGGAAATCTGCATACTTGGCCGGGGAAGACAGCTACGTCTTCAACTACGACCGCTACCCGGTCTTCCTGAGCGACGGCAGCCCCGCGCCGCCCCAAGTCTGCATCGACTTCATTACCGAGACCTTCGAGCGCAGCTCCGGCACTTGGTGGCAAGCGCAGGGAAAGCCCCGGACACAAACCGCCGGGGCCGTGTCCTTTGACGACATGATGGAAAGCGATCGCCGCCAGGTGCCGTCCTTCGTTGCTTTCGCCCAGAAGCAGACCGAACTCTTCGACGTCTACAACGTACCCACTTCGCGCCGCTTGCCGTATTTGTTTAAGCAGCGCTTCTACAAGTTCCTGCACGACAAGCGCGCACGCATGCAGCCCGGCGACATCGTCGTGATCCGCGGTCTGGCGCCTTGGGACCACTACGCGCATCCGCACTACCACACCTTTTTCGTCTACGAACGCGACCCCGTCACCGCAGTGCCCATTCTGCTCGCAGGCAACGCGGGTAAGCCGCGCATCCAAAGCTGGGAAGCCGTGATGAGTCGCACGCCCCACCGCAAGATCGAACACGTGGTGCACCCTCGCCTGGCGTGGCTCGAGCAGGTCGTACAGAAGGACGGCGTCGGCAACGCCGCGTTCCAAGCCCCACCACTCACCGCCGATAACTGAGGCTGTTTTTATTTTGGGTCGCGCAGGTGTGCCGGCATTGGGCCACGCGTCCCGCATTGGGCCACGGGGGGCGACGGCAGCCCTGAATCGAACGCGCCCGGGTAGCGCCGGTCGCGTGACCCAGCGGCCCGGTGAACGCAACCCACCCTTCCGAGCCCTTCGTGCTGAGTCTCGCGCCCTAGGCCCGCGACGTGTACCTAGTCGGAATGCCCCATTTGGCAGAAGCGACTTGGGCGCGCGCTACTCCAGCACGCCCAAGTCGCGCAGGATCCCGTCTTCGCCGTGGGCTTCGGATTTCAAGGCGGTGATGCGGATCCCGAGCTGTTCGCGGGCAGCGATGAGACGATCCGCGCGACTGCGGCAGACCAAGATCCGCGGCGCGACGGGAGGCACATCTTCGCCGAAGCGCTGCCGAAAGCGCGCGGGCCAATCACGACGGAAGCCATCCAAATCCACGCGCAGTCCGCGGCGCTCTGGGGCGGCCACGAGGATGAACTCGTCGCCGCCGTCTCGGATCGCGCGCACGTGGTCGAGGGTGAGCAGCTCTTCGGCGAAGGCGCGCAGCACTTGGTCGCCGCGCTCTTGACCAAAGGCGTTGTTGAAGGCGCGGAAGCCGACCAAGTCCACGAAGCCCAGCTCGACTTCGCTTTGGGCGAGTCCCGGCAGCGCCGAAAACAGCCCGCACAGATCGGAGAAGTACGCGAAAAACGGCAAGCGCGTCTTTTGATCGCGATTGGCCGGCGGCAAATAGGGCCAGCGAAAGCGCAGCGGGAAGGGCTGGCGCGTCGCGATCAAGAACGCGACGATCTCGGCGCTGAGCCAAGGTGCTTCCGGGCCCAGGGCGCGCCACAGGCCGTCTTTGCCCTGGGCGCCCTCCAGATAGCGCTGCACGCGACTGACGTCGTAGGTGGGGTCGATGCGGGCCATCAGATCCGCCGCGACCAAGCTGGTCAACACATCCGCCGTTTCGCTAGCGTCGCCCCAGCCGCCGTCGGGCAGCTCTGCGTCCCGCACGAAGTCCACCAGCGATGCCACCAGGTCCATGTCGGAACCCAGCGCCAGCAGTGCCGAGGCTAGCTGCGCACTGGCGGACACCAGCGGCGCTTTGTGGAAAGGAAAACGGATCCCCAGCACGGGCCCGTGATCGCGCCCGGCACCCGCGGCGTAGCCCGTCGCGATGGCAACGGCCATGGGGTGCAACATGGAAAGAACGCGCAAGCGCCGCGTCAGACACCACAGCGCAAAGGTGTCCTGCCACGGGTCGAGACCTTGTACGAAAAACGCGAAGTCCCGGCGCAGTACCGGGCTGACTTCATCCAGCAGCTCTTGGGCGACTTCGTCTCCGGCTTCGGCGGCTTCGGCGAGCAGCTCGGCGTTTTCCGTCAGGATGATCGGTGTGGCCAGACGCTGTTCGAACTCAAAGGGATCTTTCGCGAGCACCGGCGCCTCGGCAGCGCGCCAAGCGCGCCACGCAGTCTCGTCAGGCGCGTAGTCCGGCATGCGCACGCCGCGACGATGGCTCAGCTCCCAGCGGTAGCGCATGTCGCCCCGAGGATTGCCCGGCGAGCGGGACGCCCAATAGTCGAAGAGCGCGCCCAGCTCCTGGGCTGCACTCGGCTCAGAGTGCCCGCTGAGCGCACGCAAGATCCGCGCGTGAGCCCCGGCAAAAGGCTCCGAGTACTCCATGCCACTCAACGCTTGGGTGAGCGCAGTCGCCGCGCGTTTGGCGACGGGGTCACTGGTGGACTGGACGTTGCCCAGAAGTGCAGAAGGAGGCGGAAGGGTCAGGCGCATCGAAGCGTTCAGCCTTCTACGTACTCCCCCTTGGCAAAGGCTGCAATGCGGTCCACCACGCGGCGGCCATCTTGCACGAACAGATCGTTGTGGTGCGCGCCCTCCGCCAAAAAGAGCGACGCATTGGGGAACGCTTTGGAAAGCGCCTCGCCCATGTCTACGGGGATGATCTCGTCTTGGGTGCCGTGCACGACCAGCACGGGCAGCACGATCTTCGGTGCCTTTTCCAGGTTCGCAAACTGATCCTTGATCAGCATACGCACGGGCAAAAACGGCAGCGTGCGCGCAGCCACATCGGGCACGGAGGTGAAGGGGCTGATCAGCACCAGGCGCGCGCCGTGCCCGCGCTTGGCCATCTCTGTGGCCACGCCGCTGCCCAGAGACTGCCCCTGCAGCACGACGTCTTCGGTGGGCACTCCCAGGCCGTTATGCAAATGCCAAAGCGCCGCCTCGGAGTCCGCGTACAGCTGCGCTTCACTCGGCTTCTGGTCTTTGGACAATCCGTAGCCGGGATACTCCACCGCAAAGAATCCGATGCCCGCGCGGTGAAACGACCAGGCCAGGGGCACCAAGTCCGCCAGCTCTTCGCCGTTGCCGTGGAAATGCACCAGCGTGGGAGCGCCCTCGGGCGCCGGCACATGCAAGGCGTGCACGATGCGTCCGCTCGGCGCGGTGACCTTCGTCATGGTCGCGCCGTCCATGACGGGCACATCGCCGCGGGTGGGCGCGGGAAAGAGCAGCTTGCGCTGCCCCACGTACGCCAGAGTACAGACCGCCGCGTAGGCGAGCGTGATCGTCAACAGCACTTGCATCACTCTTCGCACCACCCTCACGGAGCCCGCAGGGTAGCGTAGCCACGCCGGGGCGACAAAAACCTGGGCCTAAGCGCTGCGCGGCGCGCGCCGGCCTTTGACGGGCATCCGGGGCCGGGCTAATTGCCGCATATGCGCCCACAAATCGCGGCCGTGCTGACATTGATGCTCACCGCATGCGCGGCGAAAAAGCCCGCACAGACTCCCGCGCCGGGGCCGCGCCCTGGAGCAGACGCGGTCTTCGAAGTGCTGGAAGCCACGGGCAAGAGCTACGTCATGCTCGGCCCGTCGAGCGCGCCGCCCACAACCCGATCGAACCCCGTCGTGATCGGCCACGGCCTCGCCATCGAGATCAACGACGCGCATCCCATCGATCCGCCCCTGTCCTTCACGCTGGTGGGCACTCGCGGCGCGTGCAGCAGCACCGCCGCGACCATGGTGAAGATCAGTGGGGGCACGGGCTGGGTGGATGCCGTGGAGCTCGACGGCTGCCGTGGCGATCCCGCAGAGCAACGTCTTGCGCTGATGGGCCAAGTGCCCGATGCGCGCTGGATGGACGCCTCCGAGACCATGACCGCGGACGGCGAGCCCATTCCGACTTCGGGCTTTTTCGAGGGCAGCCTCGACGGCAAGCTGGTCGAAAAGACTTCGAAGTTCACCGGGCTGGATCTCTCCTTCGAACAACGCTTCCGCCCGCCCAACACCGGGCCCATCGCCACCCGGGTGGTAGCCGGGGACAAGGTCGTCGATAGCTTCTTTGCCAATGTCGACGGCGCCTTCCGCGCGGGGCAGCGCTGGCTGATCGTGGTGGTGAGCGAAGAGGGCGAGCGCAGCGTGCTTGAGCTGCGCGCCGACACGCTGGTACCGCGCTTGGGCAAGGCCCCGCGCGCGGCGCCTATCAGCAGCGAAGTGCCAGAGACGCAGCCAAAAGAGCCCGCCGCGCTGGCTTCTAGACCCGCGGAGGAACTCAGCGGCGCACTGCAAGCGCTGCGTGCGCCAACCACCAAGAAAGGCGGCGCGCTGTTCTTGATAGACTCGCTGCGCCGAGA
Organism: uncultured Polyangiaceae bacterium; assembly: GCA_965369205.1. Classification (GTDB taxonomy): domain Bacteria; phylum Myxococcota_A; class Polyangia; order Polyangiales; family Polyangiaceae; genus JACKEA01. The sequence continues at coordinate 5,850 of CBDUPW010000232.1, forward strand.
CAAAGATCGCGTCGTCGCGGAGCTAGTGGACGACAGCGACAAGCGCGCGCCATTGGAAATCGCCTGGCCCGCGGGCCTCGCAGTGCCGTTCGCGAAGGGGCAGCGCATCCGCGTGCAAGCCGTCAACATGGGCCGCCCGCCGCAGCGGCGCTTCAGCCTGATCTGCAGCGCCGAAAACGGACAGCTGCTGCTCGCGACCAACGCGGGCAGCGTTCCGGATTGGAAGGTTGCTCGGGGCAAGTCCTACAAGCAGGAAAGCGGCGTCGACAGCAGCGAAGAGCGCTTTGCCGTCAGCTTCCAACATGCGGAAGCCAGCGTCGAAACCAAGGACAATTGGGCTAAGGTCGAAACGGATCAGGGCACCTACTACGTGTACGGCAGCTCCGCGAAGCTCACCCTGAAGAAGGGCAAACGCCCGCCGCCGGATTTCGTCGGCAGCTGGACGGATTTCGCCATCGTGCGCGCGCGCTGAGCCTCAGCGCTTGTTGAGGGTTGCGGTCAAGCTGCGCACCGTGCCGCGAGGGCTGACGCGCAGGCTCTGCAATGCGAGCTTGTTCTTCAGCCCGTGCACCACCATGACCTTGCCGCGTTGCATGGCGCGGTACGCTTCAGCGGCGACCTGGTCCGCAGACGCCGCGCCCAGCTTGAAGAGCTTGCTCTTCTCGTTACCCGCAACTTCCGCGAACTCCGTGGCCGTCGCGCCCGGGCAGCTCACCGTGGCGGTCACTCCGCTGTCCTTCAACTCGTACCAGAGCGCCTCAGTGAAGCTGTTCACGAAGGCTTTGGTTGCGTAGTACACCGCCATATAGGGCCCGGGTTGGAAGCCCGCAGTCGATCCAACGTTCAAGATCCGTCCGCGCCCGCGTGTGAGCATCCTGGGCAGGATCAAGCGCGTGAGGTGCACCAAGGACATCACGTTGACGTGGATCTGTCCGAGCTCGCGCTCGAGATCGAGCTCCGCGAAGGGCCCGCTCGTGCCGAAGCCGGCGTTGTTCACCAAGTAGTCGACCACGAGCCCTTCACGATCGACGGCTTCCACGATGCGCGGCGGACTCGTCGGATCCGACAAGTCTTCGTCCACCACGAGCACTGAAACGCCATGCGCCGCGGTCAGTTCGGACGCGAGCGCTTCCAGGCGATCCCGGCGTCGCGCCACCAGCACCAGCCCGATGCCGTCCTTGGCAAAGAGGGTAGCAAGCTCTTTTCCGATCCCAGCGGACGCTCCCGTGATGAGTGCCGTTTCGGCCATGCCCCGGTCATATCACGCCCGTGTGGCCATGGAGTTCTTCGACAAGCTCGTAGCCGAGAGCAGCCCACTGGGGCGCCACGACGAACAGCCCGGCGCCTACGCGTTGCTTTCCCTGCTGCCGCCCGGGCACGCGGACGTGCGCATCGACGTGCAAATGGACCTGAACGACAACCTCGGCCAAAACTTCGATCACTACAAACAAGCGGGCTGGGCCGGTTTCGACGCCTACGCCAAGGGCAGCCAAGTCGCGCCCATCAACGGCGGGCAGTTCAGCGTCGATGCCCTGCTGAACCTGAAGTAGCCCGCTTCCCTTCGGTTGTTTTTTGGGTCGTGGCCCAGGGCGGCGCCGGGGCCCTAATCCCACGCGTGCACCCACTTCACGCGGGCAGCGGTGTGTTTTTTGGGACCATGCTATGTCAATACGCGATGTATTGACAGCGGCGTGCCGCGGGCTTAGGCTGTCTGGCGCAGTGGCAAAAACGTCCCAGCTGCAGATCCGCATCAGCACGGCCGACAAGCGCGCGCTGCGCGCCGCAGCCCAGCAAGCCGGACTCGATCTATCCAGCTACGTCCTTGCCCGGGCACTGCCGACGTCGCCCCGCAGCCAGTTCGAAGCGTTGGTGGAGCAGTTGGCCCACGCGCGCGACGAGTCTGAACGACGATTGTCCCTCGCGGAGCTCAATGACTTCTTGTCGTCGTTGACGGCCGCGGAGTGGGAGCCGGCTGTTGGGGCAAGCGCTGGCTCTATCTTGACCCCTTTTGCCGCAAACTATCTGGCCGCGATGGTCGAGTCCGCCGCGCACCAGAAGTCCCTGCCGACGCCGGAATGGACGACCCAGGTCCCAGCGCTGGCACGACCGTGGTTTGCGTCGCAACTGCGCTCGCTCCGTCTCTATCTGCTACTTGAGAGTCCACCCATCTTTAGAAGACGCAACTTGTTCATCGATGCCTCGATCGGTGCGCGGGTATGAACGCGCTGTCGCGAGACCAAATCCTGGCGCTTTTCGACGCCCTCAACGAGCGTTTGTCGAACGCTTGCATCAAGGGTCAGTTGTTCGTTGTCGGAGGCGCTGTGCTGTGCCTCGTCCATCGCGCCCGACCCTCCACCAAGGACGTGGATGCAGTCTTTCTGCCCAAGTCCGAACTGCGCCAACTCGCGGCTGAAGTCGCCGACGCATTCCAAGTCCCAAAAGACTGGCTCAACGACGCCGCCCGGGGGGTCATGAGTGCATCCGGCAGCTTCGAGCCGTTTCTGGCGCTGTCACACCTGACGGTCATGACAGCAACGGCGGAGTACCTCTTCGCGATGAAAGCAGTCGCCATGCGACTCGGCGCGGAGTTCCACGACGAAAGCGACGTGCGGTTTCTCTTGCGCTACCTGGGCGTCGAAAACTGCGAAGACGCCATATCACTCATCGAGAGATACTTCCCGCCTGAGCAGATCTTGCCGAAAACCGTCTTTGCGCTCGAGGAGATGATCCAGGCGATCAAAGACGAGTAGCAGGAAACTAGAGTTTCACGCGCTGCAAGGCGCGGAGCTCGTTCATCGGATAGCGCGTGCCGCGCCACTCGATGCCGCCGATGCGCAAGCACTTGACCATGCTGCGCAGGAGCATGTAGCCCAAGACCGGGAAGCCGAGAGGCGTCAGAAGTGCCGGCCAGAAGCGCTGGCCGATGGTACGCAGAGACCAGGCCAAGATGGGCAGGGTGGCGGTGACGAGCAGCATGGGCCAGAGCAGCGGTGGATCCCGCAGCAGACCCAGGGCGGGCCCGAGCAAGAGCAGCGGCAGAGGCAACAAGCGCAGCATGGCGCGCACGGCGCTGTACTGACCGGTCACGGCAAAGAGGTTCTTCTCCAGGCCGTGCGCCATGGCGCGCAGACTCGGGTACCAAAGCACGCTCACCTCTGCGACGCCCAAGACCAGCTGCGTCTTGCCGCCCGCCTGGCGCATGACCAGACCCAGTCCAAGGTCGTCCGCCACTTCCATGCGCAGCCACTCGAAGCCCGCGGTCTTCTGCAACATCGAGCGGCGCACTAGATTGAACGCGCCGGAGCCGACGTAGGCATCCGAATTGGGATCGTGCACGGCTTTGGGGCGCAGGGTGCTCAGGAACATCACGCCAAAGGCGTTGAGCGTCACTTCGTGCCAAAAGGAGCCCGCCCGCAGCTGCGGGATCAGCACCAGGTGGTCGACGCTGCGCTGCTGCGCCAACGCCACCGCTTTCTGCAGCGCGCCTTTTTCGAAGTGCACGTCGGCGTCGGTGTACAGGATCCACTCCCCGCTGGCATGCTGCGTCGCCACGTGCAGAGCGTGCACCTTGCCCAGCCAACCGGGCGGCAGTTCAGTGACGTGCACGGCGTGCACTCGCGGATCCGACGCGGCAATGGCGTCGACGATGGCGCCGGTGTCGTCCGTCGACCGGTCGTTGACGACCACCAACTGCAAGTTTGGGTAGTCCTGGGCGCTCAGGGTCAACAGCGCCTCGCGGATGGTGGCGCCTTCGTTGCACGCCGCCACCACGACCGAGAGCTTGGGCCAGGTGTCGGGCACTTCGGGGCGCACTTCCGCCAGGCGCTCCAGAGAAAACACGCCGCGCGCTGCGCTCAAGAAGACGACCAACCAGATCAAGCTGGTGCCAACGCACAGCAGCGTCAGCACCCAATATGCCAGCGACGTCGACAACATCTCGAACGCTAGTCCGACGGCGTCGCAAAGGACAGGGAGCGGCGGCAAAGATTGCAGGATTGCTGGAACGCTTCGCACGCGGTGGGCGACACCGACGGCATCCGGGCCGAAGCGGACGTGCCGCGGATGACGCCGGAAATGGTGGTGTGCCTGGGGCGCACCATCGCGGCACAAATTGCGCGAGGGCGAAGCGTTGGGCGCGACGTAAACGGCGAGTTGACCGCACCCGATCGTCGACTATGTTCCGCCGCCATGAACTCGCGTTTCGTCTTGGGTGCGTCTTGGGTCGTGGCGGTCACGCTGCTCGGTGGTTGTGGAGACTCGGGCTCCGGTGGCAACACACAGTCCGGTGGCGCGACGAGCGGCGGGTTCGGTGGCATCGGCGGGTTCGGCGGCGGCGGCGGCAGTGCAGCCACGGCCGGGCAAGCCGGCAGCAGCGGCAGTGCGGGTGCGGCCGCGAGCGGGGGGACAGCCGGTAGTTCCGGCGCAGGCGGCAGTGCGGGTGCGGCCGCGAGCGGCGGTGGGGGCACCGGCGGCGGAGGTACCGGCGGCGGAGGCACCGGCGGCGGAGGCACCGGCGGATCTGCAGCGACCGCATGGGTCCGCACCTTGAACACGGCCGGCGACACGGAACTGATCGACGCCGTCGCGTGGCCAGCTGGCGGCATCGTCGCGCTGGGGCGCACCAGCGCCTACGGCGCGGGGGATTCCGATTTGGCCGTGATCAGCATCGCAGCCGACGGCGGCATTCGCTGGGCGAAGTCCCTAGGCGGCACCGACCGCGAAACGCCGGGAGGCGTGACGCTCACGGACAGCGGCGACATCCTCGTGGTTGGCGCAACCTACTCCCACAGCCCGGCGCGTTGGGAAGACGGTTGGGTCATCCGCCTCGATGGCACGGGCAAGACCGTGTGGCAGAAGTCCATCGGCACCAACAGCTTGGAGGGCTTTTCCTCTGTGCTCGCCATCGGCGGTGATCGCTATTTGCTCGGTGGCACTGCAGGCATCAAAACCGTCTATTCCGGCTGGCTCGTGGAGATCAACGGCAGCGGCACGATCCAGTGGCAACACCACTACGACAGCCCAGGCCGCGGTCTAGACGTGCGATCCATCGTGCGTTCCCCGAACGGTGACCTGACCCTCGTCGGCACGGCGGCGCAATTCACGTCGCCCAACGACGTCGACGGTTTGCTCGTGCGACTCGATCCCGCGCGCAAGATCCTGTGGAGTCGCGCATTCTCGGGCCCCATGCAGTCCAGTTCCCAGGCGGTGACGCTCGCGGATGCGCTGGCACGCTCCGACGGCTCCGTCGTCGTGGCGGGGCATGTCGCCAGCCCCGGGGACACGAGCGACAAAGCAACCGCCGCGGTGGCGTTCCAAGTCGATTCGTCCGGCGCACTCAAATGGTCGCGCACGGTCAGCGCGACAGGCAAGACGACGCGAGCGACCGGACTGGTCGCGTCGGGCAGCGGGATAACGCTGTTCGGCAGCACCCGGCGCCCCCTGCTGCTCGAGCTGTCCGCAAGCGGCGCGCTGCAATCGCAACTCGGGCTGGGTGCCACGTACAGCGCGGGACTCAGTGGCGGCACCCTCGCCGGCGCGGGTGAGCTGTACGGCGTGGGCTTCGACAACCAGTCATCCGGCAGCCCCTCGCCGCTGGTCGTGAGCGCTGCGACACTGACTCCCCTCGCGTCGTGCCAAGGCGCCACCAGCTCGGGACTATCAGCGGGCGGCCTCGCGCTGACGGCCACCAATGCACTGCCCGGCGACACGCAGGCGGCAGCCACGGCGCAGACGAGCACGCTGCAAGCA
>CBDUPW010000233.1:0-11557 GCA_965369205.1 uncultured Polyangiaceae bacterium
GCAGGTGGAGACCGAACTGCGCATGGCCATGCTGCTGGTGGGCGCCAAAGACCTCAAGGCGCTGCGGTCGGCTCCGCGCATGCTCGGTCCGGAGCTTGCCGCGTGGCAGGCCTTCGCCTCAAGGTCGGGCGAGTAGCGCCTCGAGGCGCGGAGTCATTTCTGCGACAGCGCCTGTTCCCTTGATGCTGCCTTCCATGCGGGCGGTTTCGGAACAGCGACCGCCTTCGACCCGGGCCAAAAGCGGGATCATCCGCGACAGACAGCCCGCTGCAGCCAGGCGTTCTTCGTCCTGATCGCGATCGAGCTCCAGCAGACGGAGCTTGGGGAAACGCGCGTCGAGGTCGCCGCGCTTCACCGCGGTCTTGAAGTGCTGGCAGGGCTCGCACCAGGGCGCACCCACGTAGACCAACAGGGTGCGACCCTCCGCCCGCGCGCGCTGTTGCTCCGCCTCCAGCAGTTGCGTCAAGTCGCCTTCGGGCGGCACCGGTTTTAGCTCGATGGCCGGGTCCTTCGCTGTGGGCGCTGTAGCGCGCGCTTTCGGCGGATCGTCCTCGCACCCCGTTAGCCACCCGAGCGCGAGAAGCGGCGCAAGCACCATGCCCATGCGTCTGGAGTTCCGCCGACAAAGCATATTCGTGACATTAGCGCTTTTTTCCGGGCATGTTTGGTCTACCGTCTCCGACATGTGGACTCGCAGGGTGCTGGTCGCCCTGATCGCCGTCGGCCTTCCTGCTTGCGCGCGGGCGTGTGGGAAGCGCTCCGGTGCCCAGGACGCGGGCGCGACGGAGCGCCACGCCTCGGGCATCGAGATGCTCGCCGAGGGCAAGGAGCCTCGCATCAAGTTGGAGGTCGGCCGCTGGGCGGGGCTGGCGTACGGGCTGACTCTGACCGGGGAGGTGAGCCTCGGTGTGGTCGGTCGACCGACGGTCAAATCCCCGACCTCGGTCACGGGCTTCGAGTTCGAGGTGCTGCGTGGGACTGCAAACCCCATCGTCAAGAAGCTGGGCGGCCGAGAGCGGCGCTTCGTTGAGGAGCGCGGGGTCATCCAGACTGCGCGGGCCGAGAGCGCCGAAATCCCGCCCGCAGCGCTGCTTTCGATGAACGAGGCGCTGGCGACGCTCAAAGGGCTGTCCACCCGACAGCTGATCGGCGAAGACGGCGAGATCGCCGAGGTGACCACCGAAGCCCTCGAGGGCAAGGAGCTCAGCAAGGAGGTCAAGGAGGTGCTCGACCGCTCCTTCGACGCCCAACGCCGATTCCCGTTTAGGCTCCCGCCCAAGGCCGTCGGTGTCGGTGGCAAGTGGCGCTTTCGCGAATCCGTCGAGCTTTCCGGCGTAACCATGTGGCAAATCTGCGAAATGAGCGTGACGCAGATCCGGGGCGATCGCGTGACCATCAGTCTGCGGGTGCGCCACGAAGCGCCCAAACAAGAGGTCCCACACCCGCTCTTTCCGGAGCGTCGGGCGGACGTGGAGCAGTACCGCGGTGACGGCACGGGGCATATCACCATCGACCGCATGACTGCCGTGGTCACCGAAGGAAAATTGTCCACCACGGGAAGTCTGAAGCTCTCTTGGTATGAGGACGACGCCCTGAAATCCGCGACGTTCCTCGCTGCCACGCGCACCGAGATCAGCGGCCGTATCGGTCGCATGCCCGAAGCCGGCGTCGGCGACGCGGCAGTGCTGGATGCCGGCGCCGAAGCGACACCAGACTCGGACCCTCCGTGAACATGCCACCCCTCGCCGCGCCCCCGAGTCGCACGCTTTCGATCGGTCTCGCGCTGATCTCCGGCGCCTTGATCGGTAGCGAACTCACGCTCACACGCCTGCTTTCGGTGGTGCTTTGGTACCACTTTGCCTTCTTTGCCATCAGCGTCGCGCTCTTTGGCTTAGGGCTTGCGGCGCTGACGGTGCACTACTTCGACCACAAATGGCAGGACGTGCCGCGGGTGCTTGCACTGGCGTCCGGTGGCACGGCTGTCGCGCTAGTTTGCGTGGATCTCGCGTTCATCAACGTGACGCCGGATTGGTTTGGCGGCGCCATGGGCGTGTTCACAACGCTGACGCTCAAATTGCTGCTGCTGTTCGCGCTCGCCGCGGTACCGTTCTTTTGTGGCGGGCTCGTGGTGTCCTTGGCGCTTACGCGACACGCGGCGCACGCTTCGCGTCTCTACTTTTGGGATCTGCTGGGGGCTGGCCTGGGTGCCGTCGCCACCTTGCTGCTTGCGGAGTGGCTTCCGGCTCCCCAGCTACTGTGCGTCTTTGCCGGGCTCGCGTGCCTTGCGGGTCTGAGTTTCCTTGTGGACGTTCGCCGTCGCGCCTTGGCCGCGACCCTTGGCGCTTTGGCCGTCGGGATTGCCGCGTTGACGATTTTTGGAGACGGCGTGCTCAGCTTGCGCGTCGCCAAGGGCATCGACGTGCGTCGCGCACAGCCGGAGCTGATGCGCTGGAACGCGTTTTCGCTCGTGAGCGTGTTGCCTTCGGCCGACTTCAAGGGCTGGGGCCTGTCCCCGCAGTATCGCGGCTCGATCCCGCCGCAAAAGACCTTGATCATCGACATGAACGCGATGACCCCGCTGCTGGCCTTCGACGGCGATTTCAAGAAGGTCGACTACGTGACCCATGATCTCTCTGCCTTTGTCTACCGGGTGCGCCCGGGCACAGAGAGCGCATGCGTGATTGGCGCGGGGGGTGGCAAGGACGTGCTTGCGGCGCTGTCCAGCGGCACCCAACACGTCACCGCCGTGGAAGTGAATCCGATCATCGCCACGGAAATCATGCGCGGCAGTCATCGCGCCATGGTGGGCGATCTATATGGGCGCGATGACGTCAGCACAGTGGTGGAAGACGGGCGCTCCTTTGTCAGGCGCAGCGCGGATAAGTTCAACGTCGTCCACCTGTCCATGGTGGATACCAGTGCTGCCAGTGCTGCCGGGGCGTACGCCCTCAGCGAAAACGCGCTCTACACCCGCGACGCCTTCGTAGACTTCTTCCGTGCCCTCGCTCCCAAGGGCGTGCTGAGCGTCTCGAGCGTCAGCCTGCCGGATCTGTGGGTGGGCACACGACTCGCGACGATTGCGCGTTCCGCGCTCGGAGGCGGTTCCGTCGCTGAGCGCGTGGTCGTCGTGGAAACCCCATGGCTCGGCGTTCGCGAAGCGCGCCTCTATAACTTCTTGGTTGCGCCGGACGGTTTTGACGCCGCTACCCTCCAAGCGGTGCACGCGGAGTCGCAACGTCTTGGTTTTACCTTGGTCCACGCCCCCGGAACGCCGCCGCAAAGCCCGCTCTTTGAACACGGACTGATCCGCCGCGTTCTGACCGAAGCGGACGACCAGGCACTGCAGCAGTTTCTCGGAACTCTCCCCCTGGACACAACCGCTACCAGCGACGATCGACCGTTTTTCTTCTACCAAAACCGGTTGAAGGATCTGCCAATCGCTTTGGTGGCGCCCACGCCTCTGCACCTATTCGGGAACGGGCTGATCCTGCTCGCGAAGGTGTTCCTTCTTTCGGTGCTATTCGCGCTGCTACTCATCGTGCTGCCGCTGCTTTTGGGAAGAAAGGCGCGCGGCGACTCAGCACCCGGTGCGGCGGCGGACTTGGCGTTCGCCGGCTGTTTGGGAGTGGGTTTTTTGCTGGTGGAACTGGGACTACTGCATCGGATCAGCCCGTATCTCGGCGAGCCGACGTTGTCCCTGAGCGTCGTGATCGTTGCCGTGCTGCTTGGGGGCGCCATCGGCAGTCGCAGCTTGGCCGCGAAGCCCGCCGCTACCGTGCGTCGCTCGATGCTAGTGCTGATCTGCGCCGTGTGCCTTGCCGCGCTGCTGCTGCCCGGATTGATGGACGCCACGCGCGGTTGGTCGCCCCAAGGGCGCGGCGCATTGGCGGCTGTCGTGGTGTTCTCCATTGGCGTGTTGCTCGGGGTGCCTATGCCCGCCGCGCTACGCGCCCTGTCCGCCCGCGCGCCACGGCGCACCGCCTGGTTCTGGGCGGTCAACGGCGGGACCAGTGTGCTTGGGACCGTGCTGTCCACGCTCTTGGCGCTTCACTTCGGAGCGACGGTCACGGTGCTCGCCGGCGCGGCGGTGTACCTACTGGCGCTCGGCCTTGCCCCGCGGGTGCTCCAGGGCGCGCCAACGTAGGCACGGGTGCTCAAGGGCGCGGCCGCACGGGCGCTAGGCCCTCGATCGTCACTTCGCGCCCAACTTCGGGCAGTGAGATCGGCTTGAGGCGACCTCCGTCGAGTGCCAGGAGCATGAGCGCAGGATCGTCCAGGGCGCGCGCGAAATCGACCCGGATGCGTTTCACGCCGAACTCGGTGCGCTCGAGCACCTGCACCCGCACATCCCCCGTCTCGACGGGTGTTGTCGGAAACGGCGTCTCCAAGCCGCGGAACAACCGTGACGCCGGATCCGTCAGCATGCCGCGCTCCCCGGCGACGAGCTCGATCGCGCGCGCGCCCACGCGCCGGACCCGGATCGGCTCGGGGCAGATGGTCAGCACCGCGTAGTTGGGCCGCTGCGCCTGGGCGCGCATCCAAGGCAAGTAGATGGCCGTCGGCTGCGCGGCGTTGAGTAGGACCCAACTGTTGGCGTCCGCGCGCAGCTCTGCGCTGTCGACCAGCTCGGCGATGCGCGTATGTTGCTCCGTCCACGCTGCAGAGGCGATGCGCGTGTGCATTGCGGCCAGGGGCAGGTGCCACAACAATAGCGCCGCGCCGAAGGCGAGCGCGCCGGATCGGACCAGCCGCTGGCGCCGCGGCGCGAACAACAAACTTGAAGCAACGGTCGCCAAAAGGCCCGCTCCTGCGACGCTCGGGACGACCAGCAGCCGCGACGACGGCAGGGTCGCAACCAAGGGCAACAAACTGGCCAGCAGCCCAACCCCCAGCGCGATGCTGACTCGCCGTGCGTCGGGCTGTCCCCGCAGCGCGAGGGCCGCGAGCAAGAAAAACAGCGCGCAGAGCAGCACCACGATCAGGAGGGAAGGCCCAAAGCTGAGCACCAGTGCGCCGTGCACCAATTCGCTGGGCAGCAAAAACAACTCGCTGGCCAGTAGCGCCGGCAACCGCAGAATGATTGCCAGCAGGTACTTGAGCGGTGAGGAGATCGGATCCACGTACACACTCGAGCCGTAGGCGCCATAGCCGAGCAGCTTGTGCAACGCGAAGTACAGCAGCGCCGGACCGAACCATGGCGCCAGGCTCCGCAGACGCGCACGCCAGTTCTTGCCCCGGACAAGCAACTCGCAGCCGAGGGCGAGGCCGGCGATGGACAGCGCGTATTCTCCCGAGAGCAGCGCCAAGCCGAATACCAGCGGCACGGCGATGGCTGTGGCCGTCGTGCGCTTTTCCTGATGGCGCAGGTGCAGGAGAAGCGCGATGAGTCCAAGAGTGGCGCTGATCAGAGCGGTGCGGTTTGCCAGCCACCCTGCCGGCCAGACGTGGGCTGGATCGACGGCTAGGATCAACGTTGCCATGAGCGCCGCGCGCTTTTCGAGCAGGCGTTGGAAAAGCAGGTGTGCGACGCCCACGAAGCCGAAGAGCCAGAACAGCGAATGCAGATGCCGGGCCCAGGGTGAGAGCCTCAGTGGGACCACGTCCAGCCACAGCGTCAGACTTGAGAGCGGGCGCAGCGCGCTGAGACGCAGATCCGGATGCGACCACCAAGGCAGTACACCGCGGCGCATCAGCGGCTCCATGTCTTCGGTGCCGCGAGAAAAGGCGTATAGGTCCCAGGGTGCACGCGCCACGGGGTAGTTCCCCTCGAGCATCGCGACTTGCAAATGGTCGTCCGCAACGAGTCCGGAATGCAGCGTCGGCGCGTGCAGGGCCGCCGTCGCGACGACTGCGACCACGAAAACGGCGAGGGGCAACCAGCGGGCATGCCCCCAGCCCGGACGATCCGACGTCTGAGACACGAAGGCCGGCAGCATCGTCGATTTTTCACGGGGCGCAAGGTATACGGCAGCAGTGGCGGAAAGCGCCGACGCTTCTAGTCGAGACGACTCCACGCCGGGCAGGGCGTTCTTCCTCTCTTTGGCGGCGCTAGTCTGCGCGCACCTCGCGTTGCTTTTGCACTTCGCGCCGCTGCGCGTGCTGCTCGGGCGAGAGCCCGTGTCTACCGTGGACTACGCGCTGCACGTCTACCAGGTGGATCGCGCGCGCATCGCCTTCGCCGAGCACGGCGCGTTGTGGTCCTACGATCCCTTCGTGCTTGCTGGGCAACCCGCGGGCGTCGTCGAGGATTTGACCAGCAAAGGCACGGAGCTGTTCGTGATCGGGCTCTCCGCCTTGGGCGTGCCCTGGGGCCTAGCCTTCAACCTGTTCATTCTGTTGGTGCACCTCGCCATGCCACTTGCCGCGTGGCTGGTTGGCGCGCTGCTGCGACTGACGCGCTGGCAGACGCTGGTATTGCACGGCCTCTGGCTCTGGCTCTGGTTCTTCGACTCTTTCATGCATTGGTCCTGGTGGATCGGCATGATCACGTGGTCCTTCGCCAGCTACGCCATCGTCGTCTTTGTCGCGCTCCTCTGGCGCGCGCTCAGCGATCAAAAGCCGCGGCACCTTGCGTGGCTCTGCGTGCTCACCCCGCTGCTTGCGATTGTGCATCCCTTTGCTGGCATCACGCTGCTGCCGGTGTGCCTCGCGCTGGTCGTCGTGCACGCGCGGCACTTGCACTGGCGGTCGATGTTGTGGCTCGGTGCGGCCGTCGCATTGGGCGCGGCAACCGCGTTGGTGTGGGCGCCTGTGACGTCGCGCTTCGGCCACTACGTCGGGGACGTGGACACCTTCTTCAATGCGACGCTCTCGTTTGTCGTCTACGACAGCTTCGATTTGCTCAAGGACGGCCGACAAACCGGCGGCCCCATGCGTACGGCGGTCCGCACGCTCTGCTTCGTTGCGGCCGCCATTGGTTTGCTGCGCTGGAAGCGCCAGAAGGATCCGCGCTTTTTCCCCCTGGCGTGGCTCGTTGGCGCGTGCTTGGTGCTCGCCTACGGCTCCGCGTACTTCTGGCTCGGTCGCCAGACGCAGCCCTATCGCCACATCGGGCCGGGCATGTACGCCGCAGCGGTCCCCGCGGCGGTGCTCTTGTGGCAAGTGCTGTCGCCCCGGGTTGTGCGTGGGTATCCCCCCGGCGCCCAGTTGGCGCTGCTTGTCGTGTCGCTCTTGGCCATCCCGCGCCTGGTACGCACCGTGCTGCATTACGTGCCGGAGCTTTTGCCGACCCAGGTGGAACGCAGCAACTTCGATCTACTCAGTTCGCCATTGGTCGGCTTGAACGAGCCCAAACCCGTGACCATGCGCCACCATGGCGGTCTCCCCGAGCAAAAGGCCGTGCGGGACTTTCTGCGCGCAGAGCATCAGGGGCGCGGCCGAGTGGTGACGAACGACTGGGTGCTGGGTGAATACCTGGTCGTCGCCGCGAATGTGCCAGTGCTAGGCGGGATCACCGAACGCAACGTGCCGCATGTGGACGCGCACCTGTTCCGTCGGGAAAAGGAAGGCAATATTGGGCAGCAAGCGCTGAGGGATTATTTCCGCGACTACGCGGTGGGCTTCGTGATCCTTGGCGGCGATCATGGCCCCGTGGACGCGCGCAGAGACTTGCTTGAGCCTGTCAAGAACGTCATGGGCTACCGGGTCTATCGGACTCGTGAGGAGCCTAACTACTTCGCTCAGGGCGCGGGCCGCGTGCGCGAGCAGCGTGTGAACCACATTTTCCTGCAGGACGTCACCGGGCCGAGCGTCGTGCTTCGTTTCCACTTCATGGAGAGCCTTGCCTGTCGCCCTGACTGCAAGATTGAACGCGCGGAAGTCGTTGGCGATCGCGTCGGCTTCATCCGCGTCGACCGTCCCCCGCCTAGCTTCGAAATCTACAACGCATATTAGCCGAGGATCAGCCGAGATTGGGTTGGGTCGGGTCCCAGGGCGGTGCGGGTGCACGCTTCCCGCACTCACACCCGCTTGGCGACCTCGAGCAGGCCGCCGCGGTAGCCCAGGCGCAGGAGCGTCTGCGTCATGCGTAGCTTGTCTGCGCCAGATCCCACGATGCGGTCCATGCCAAACTGCAGCAGTCGACGCGCGGCGGCCGGGGCGGCGACGCTTCGAGCGAGCTCGACGCGGTAACGGAGTGCCGCGGCGAGCGTCAGTCCGCCGCGGTCGACTGCGCCCGCTGCGTGCCGACCGGCCAACATGCCCGACGCCAGGGCGTGCCAGATCCCTTCGCCCGTAAAGGGATCCACCAAACAGGCTGCGTCTCCGGCGCACAGCAGGCCCGCCCCGGACGGCGGCAGACGCAGCCGCGCGATGGGCAGGGGCCAAGTGCGGGCCGGCCCTACCTGCTCTGCCCGGGAGAAGCGCTCCGGATGCGCGTCTAAGAAGGTCTGTAGCAATGCCTTTAGGTGCACGCTGCCTTTGCCGTATGTGTCCGCGCGTTGGTAGACGCCGACATTGCTGACGCCAGCGACTGCCGGAAACGACCAGGCATAGCCTGCTGGCAGAAAGCGCTCGAAATAGTGCTCACTGGTTTCGTCGGCGCCGCTTGGGTCGACGTGTTTCAAGTATGCAGTGCGGGCGACCGCCAGGGCCTTTGCTTTGGGAGCACGATGCCCAAGGGCGGGCCAGGCCACAGAGCCCGGGCCATCGGCCGCAATCACGACCCGCGCGCGCAGTCGGCCGGCGCTGGTATCTACTTCGCTTGCGTGCTCGCTTGCGCGCACGGCCTTGACGGAGACACCTTCGCGGACGTCCGCGGCCGACTGGCAGAGCGCGTTTTTCAAGGCGTCGTCCAAGACCTGGCGCGGGACGATCAAGCCGGAATCAGAGTAGTCCCGGGAAATCGTGGCGCCGCTTGGCAAGATGGCTCGGGCGGTGGTCACCCGGGCATGGGGGCCCGCCAAGATGGCGTCGAGCGCGCCCAGCTGTCGGTACAGCTCGACGCCGCGATTCGAGATGGCGTCGCCGCAGGTCTTGTCGCGGGGAAAGCGCGCGCGGTCGAGCACCAACACCGACGCGCCCGCACGTGCCGCCGCAATCCCTGCTGCTGCGCCGGCGGGGCCGGCTCCGATGACCAAGACGTCTGTGTCCATGCGAGTCGTGTGTACCGCCGCTTTGACGGTCGGTTATGACCTGAAGCCGCACGGATGACAAAGCCTCCGCCCTTTGTCGCAGCTGTTCAGTCCTGGCCGCCGCCGGCTCTGCCACAGCCACTCGCTTCCGGCCTGACTTCCGAGCGAGGCTGCCGTTTATCGTTGAAAACCGCGGCCCATCCCGAAATGATGGCAGCGTGAAAGTCGCACCCGCGGGTCAGCGTGGCTGGAGCTGTGCGGTGCAGCGATGTTAGCGGGCGCCCGCATCCTGTGGCAGGTGTTGGTGTACCGCCTGCAGCGCTTGGAAATGGCGAATCTTTTCGCGGCGGCGTCCCTGGTTGTGGCGCTGCGGCTGCCGCTGGGCGAAGCGGCTCTGCGCGTGTTGTTCGCATTTCTGCTGAACGTGCTCGCGTACACCACCAACGACTACTACGACGCTGAGCGCGACCTGTCCGAAGGCCGAGCGCCGGAAAAGACGCGCTACTTGATCGAACATCGGCGTGAGGCCATTGGCGCGCAGTGGTTCTTGGTGCTTTGCTTGGTGGGCCTCGCGCTTGCTGTCGACAAGGCCATGCTGCTGGCCGCCGTGCTCGGCGCGGGCACGTGTTGGGCCTATTCGGCGTCCTTCAAGGGGCGCCCGCTGCTCGACGTGCTGTCCATGACCGTTTGGGGCGCTGCCATGCCCTTGGCCGCCGTTCCCCTCTCCAGCCATGCCGGACTCGTGCTTTTGGGCCAGCTGGCTCTGTTCTCGACTTGCTTCGAGCTGCTGCAAGTGCTCCGAGACCACGACACCGACGCCGCCGCGGGCACTCGCACGACGGCGGTGCTTTTGGGTGCGGACGGGACCGAGCGCATGTTTCGCGGCGCAGCGGTGCTCGCCGCGATCTACGGCATGCTCTTCGTGCACAGCACGTTCGCGTTCTTGCTCCTGCTGGGCGCCACCATTCCCGTGCGCAAGGATCCGGAGAAGGGCTGGAACTGGGTGCGGTTGGTATTCGGCCTGGCTTGGCTTGCGTTCACGTTCACGCTGTGGCTCACCGGGCGGACAGCGGGTCTAGTGTGACGCTGTCGCCGACGGGCGGCGGCGCAAAGGGAACGTAGCGTCCCGACTCAAAGCGCACAAAAGCCCAACGCGGGTCCTCAAGGGGCGCCAGGAATCGGAATAAGACGCGAGTGGGGGCCCCGCGCGCGTCCACGGCTTCGATCTCGACGCCCGCTACCCCCGTGAACCATTTCTGTCCGGGCAATGAGGGGTGCTCTGCGTCGCGGTACAGGCGGTTGAAGGGCCGGTCCAGGAAACTACCCTTGAGTTCTACGCGAAGCGCGTTGGGATCGACTCGCGTCAGGCGTAGTTCGCCCAAGCTGCCTGCGAGGCACAAGATCGGTGCGGCTGGAGCGGGGCGCGTCCAGCGTGTTTCGCGGAGCAGCTTGCAGAAATAGAAGTCTGGCGCGTTGACCACGACCAGGCGTTGTTTCTCCGATGGCACCTGGGCGTAGGCGCTGTCACTGGCTCGGGTCACGGCCGCGTGCAGCGCTGCCATCTCCAAGGAACGCTTCGGAAAATGCAGCGGCGCCCACAGCGAGTGCACGCACACAAGAAAGCCAGCGGCGATCCGATTTCCCGCGCTGGGTTGCCGGGTTGCGGTCACTAGCACCAGCGCGCCCAGGGCGAGGGCACCGATGCCGGGCAAGAACAGCAAGCGGTCGCTCGGGAAGGTGGCCGCGGCAGGCACCACCGAAAGCACACAGCCCAGCGCCAATGCGACCGCGCGTCGGTTTGGGAAGGTGAGGGCGCACAGGACACACAGTGCGAGGACGCCGCCAAGGGCGAGTAGCAGCACGAGCGTCGGATCTGCGCTGTGCCATACGTCGGCTGCGGGCAACCCCAGCACACCGAGCAGCAGCACGCTGGCCCGCTCGGGCAGCACCGCAAGAAACCCAGCTGGCGAGACGAACGGGTCGATGTACAGCGCGCTACCCCGAGCGCCGTGGCCGAGCATGCGAAACGCGGAAAGCCAGGCCACGGTGACCAGCGCGTGGGGTGCGAGGGCACGAAGGGCGCCGCGACGGTCATCCAGGCACAAGGCGAAGGCGAGCAGGTAGCCCCAGATAGCAAACGCCGACTCGCTGGCGAGAAGCGCAGCGAGCAGCAGCAGCGGAGAGCAGAGCTGCGCAAAGCGCCGGCCCTGAATGCGACCGGTGTGATGCAACGCGATGCAGGTAGCGGCCAGCGCGGTTCCAATCAACACGTGGCGGTTGGAGATCCAACCTGCAGCAAGGCCGTGGGCGTCGTCCATGGCCCACCACAGCGTGGCGACGCCCGCGGCCCAGGCGGGTCGGAGCCACTGTCGCAGCACGACACCGACAGAAACCACGCACAGCAGGTACCAGATCAGACTGTGCAGGTGCGCCACGAAGGGCGTGTGTGGAAACAGCCGGTAATCAAAATGGTGGGTGAGGGAGGT
>CBDUPW010000234.1:0-11464 GCA_965369205.1 uncultured Polyangiaceae bacterium
CTGGTGCAAGACCGCGGCGATGGGCGCCGCGGCAGTACCGACGACGCACGCTTCGGACGCGACGCAGTGACGCATATCCGAAGTGTCGAGCAGTTTGCGGCCACCACCCTGATCGAGTGCCGACTCGAAACTGGACGCACGCACCAGATCCGGATTCATTGCGCAGAAGCCGGACATCCACTGCTCGGCGAACGCGTTTACGCCGGCAGCGAACACGACGACGTGCTGCGCCAGCAGCTACACGCGGTGGAATTGGGCTTTGTCCACCCGCAAACTGGCAAGCAGCTCACATTTCGCTCCGCCCTCGCGCCGGATATGCAGGCGACCCTCGGGTGGCTCAGGGCTTCGGTTCAAGCTTCACGCGAGTGATTGCTCTGCACTTCAGGTCGACAGTTTGGCCCGGCGTCAACCAACTCGGCGGGTCACCTTTGCCCAGTCGCACGAACTTCAATCCGCAGCTCGACTGGTTCTTCGCGTTGGTGCGGCCGACTTTGAAGCCCGTCGCGAATACGTCGGCGTCCGCACTAGACTCCACGATCAAGTATCCTTGCCCCCAGTTTAGCTGGCTCCCGTCGTCGCCATCCTCCCCGGCCACTTCGGCCGCAGACGCGCTGGGTACCGCAACGCTTTCGGCTGCGGGCGCGCTCACAGTCGCTTCAGCGGTCGGCTCCACGGCCGCGGAGGGCGGCGCGCCGGCGCTTGCCGAGGCGACAGATTCTGCGGGCGCATCCAGCTCCGGCGGCCGCGCGCGTTGGTCCTCGGCCCGGGAGTTCCACCATTCGAAGGCGAAGAACCCTGCGGCCAAGAGAGCGCCGCCGCCCAGGCCCACCCACACGAGCTTCAGACTCCCAGACTTGGGCACGCCAGCAGCGAAATCGTCATCCGCGACGCGTTCCTCGGGCGCGAGCGCCGCGCCCAGGTTGGTAGCGGCTTCGGGCTGCGACTGCGGCGCCGGCGCCGCGGGCGCCACGGGCATTTCTTGCACCGGAGCAGCGGGTTCGAGTTCCGTCGGCGCCGCCACCGCAGCCCTGGCCGGCGATGTCGGAGACGGCGGCGCCGAAGACGGCGGCGCGACGCGCGCATCCGGCGTGGCGCCCTCGGCCGCCACCGGTCCAGCCACCTCAGGGGTTTCGACAACGGGCGCTACTGCCGGCGGCACCACCTTCGGAGCTTCGGGCTGCGCGGAATCCCGTACCGTGACGCCCAGGGGCGCAGACAGCGCGACGAGCTCGGGGAGATTCTTTGGCACCGTGATCGACGGCGCGCTGTTGCGCGGCGTATCGATCAGAGTGTGAAACCCTTCGACGAATTGCTGGCGGTCATCGCCCAAGCCGTCCAAGATCTGCACGCCGAAACCCGGCGGTGCGGCAGCCATGCTTGCCAAGTCGAAGCCCCGCCGCCATGCAACCTTCGCCGCGAGTCGCACGCGGCGCTTCTGACGCGGGGGACGCAATTCGAGCCAAACCTGGCTTTCTTCCGGCGGCAGCAACGTCCGCACAAACAACCCGCCAGCACTGATGTTGTACGAAAGACCCAGTTCGTCGTCGTCGGCGCCCGCGCCCCGGAACCAAACGCAGGTACCGTAAAGCAATCGCGGGCTCTGGCGGGCCACCTTGTCGGTTCCGCTGAGCATTTCGTTTGACGAAAAAAGCACGCTTTCTGGGGGCAGATATGCCCCCATGACCGAGACGCGGTCCAAACCGTCGAGCAGGTCCCGCACATCTGCGATGTCCTTGCGCTGCGCCGTCACGATCCAGACAGCTTCGGAGCCAGACTTGCGTGCATGCTCGATAAGTTCGCGCTCGACCCCGAGTTCCGCGCTAGCGACGATCAGACGCACGTCTTTCTGTTGGGCAAAAAAGCGCAACGCAACGTCATCTAGAGCGAGCTTCACGTCGTATCCAGCATTGCTCAGCACACGCCCGAATACCGCGCCACGCGCCTTGTCGCGGTCACATACAACTGCGCGTCCACGCGCGTTGGTGGACTCAGTCGGGACCCCCAGGGGAAGGCGCTTCAAGCGAGAGAGGAGCGCGACGCTCTGATCTGCTGGGATCACGTCGTCCGCGCCCATGGAGTACAGTTTTTCTACGAACACGTCGCTAATGTCTGAGGCGAGTGCGATCAGCGGCACGCCAGTCAGCGCTGGCTTCGAACGGACCTTTTCACAGACTTTGTCCGCGCGTGCCACCCGGGTATCGAACGCAACCAACGCCGGTTCGTTCTGCTCCAACCAGGAAAGCGCGGCGGGCGTCGTCTCCACATTGGCGAGCTCCAGCTTTGACGCTTGCGCCATCGCCGTGAGGCTACGGCGGCGATCCGCGTCGAGCTTCCCGAGAAACAATAGATGGGCGAACCGCGACACGGCCGCATGCTAGTGCATCGATTCGGTAGAATCGACCCCGCGTATCGGAGCGGGACACGGGATTCGAACCCGTGACCCCAAGCTTGGGAAGCTTGTGCTCTACCAGCTGAGCTAGTCCCGCCGAAAGGAGACGCAGCATACTTCCGCAAAGAGGGCCGTCAACTGCGGAGTGGCGTCCGCCTTGACCAAGCCCGGCGGACGGGGCTAGAAGGACAGCGTTGAAAACCGCGAGTATTCATTCCTCCTGCGAGTGCCAAGCCGCGCTATTTGCTGAGCTCGACGAGAACCGCCACGTGCAAAGGGGCTGGGCCAAGGACCGCCGTCGACGCTTGGAGCGGCCGGCGCCGGCCAACAGCATTGGTGCGGACAAGGAGCGCTTTGACGTCGCCTGGTTCTGCCCCTTCTGCGTGCGCAACACCCTGCGTAGCTTTGATGCGTCCGGCCTTGCCTGGCGCAGCCCGGCCTGAGCTTCGTCAGGAAACTGCTACGCGCAACGACGCTTCGCCCTGCTCGATGCGCGTCAGTATCGCGCGGGTGATCTCTGCGCGCGCGTCGTCGTGGCTGCGCTGTCGGATCCACAGCGCCTGCTTGAGCGCGCGGGTAGCTTCCTCACGACGCCCGGCGCGCACACAGGCCGCGGCGTAGAGCGTCCACAGCCGCGCGCTGTCACTGTCACGATTGCAGGCTTCGCGCAGAGTCAACATGGCGCCGCGATGCTCGCCACGACGCCTTTGTCGCCAGGCGCGCCCAAGCAGGCCTGTTCCGAGCGGCCGTCCTTCTGTCTTGGTTCTTCGCTTGTAACGCATGGCTGTTCCCCCTGACGCATGAACGACGGATTGGATCTGTCTTCCGCGTTGCCACGGAAAGCGCCGGATGGAAAAGTTTCCGACAGCTCACGCGTCTGGGTTCCCCTTGGACGCTGCACTCACCGTGCCAAGGCAGCACACCCCGCAAAAACACGGGCTATTGTCGATCTCGGGCATCACCCCGTGCGCTGCAAGATCCCGGCTTGGCGCCATCGGTGTGACATCTCGATCCGGACGCGCCCTGCACAGAGTCGGAGCTGAACGCAGCCGCACCTACATGCAGGCCTGATACAAGTTCTGCATATCCGCGAGGGTCACCGCCCGCGGATTGTCGCGATGGCAAGCGTCGTCCATCGCAAGCTTGGCGAGGCGCTGCAGGTCGGGGTTTTCCACGCCGGCTTCTCGCAAGGACGCGGGCAAGCCCCACTGTCGTCGCAACCCGCGTAGCCGCGTGGCGCACGCACCCGGCTCGGCGTCGCCCCCGAGCAAGAGCGAGATGTGCAGCACTCGCTCGAAGATCTCGCTTTCGTTGTAGGAGACGACCGCGGGAAGGCACAGCGCGTTGGCAAGCCCATGGTGCAGGCCGTGCTCGCTCGAGAGGGGGTGCGCCATGCTATGGCACGCGCCGAGCCCTTTTTGGAACGCCACGGCGCCCATCATCGCCGCCTTCATCATTCCGCCCCGGGCGTCCAGGTCGTTGCCATCTTCGATGGCGGCGGAGAGGTGTTTCGCCACCAAGTCCACCCCAGCCACTGCGATGGCGTCGGCCATGGGATGGTCCCCGACCGCGAAATAGGCTTCGACACAGTGAGTGAGGGCATCGAAGCCCGTGGCCGCGGTCACCGTTGGCGGCAGGCTGCGGGTAAGTTCCGGATCTAAGAGCGCGACTCGCGGCAGCATGGACGGGTGGAACACCACCGTCTTTCTGCCGCTGGAACTCACGGTGAGGACTGCTGCGCGACCGACCTCGCTGCCGGTCCCAGAGGTCGTGGGCAGCGCCAACACGGGCGGCAAATCCTCGGGCACGTGCACGCCACCCCCAGCAGCGTCATCGAGCTCTTCCCAGGAGCGATTGCTGCGCGCTCGAACACCGATCAGTTTTGCTGCATCGATGGGAGAACCGCCACCGAGAGCGACCACGCCGTCCGCGCCGTGTGTTGTGAAGGCTCGCGCACCGGCCTCCACCTCATCTTCCGTCGGGTTCGAGGAAACTCCTGAAAACGTTGCGACTTCCACTCCGGCACCCGCCAGCGCCGCCGAGACCCGATCGGCGAGCCCTGCCGCTACGACCCCAGCATCGGTCACGAGCAGTGCGCGGCCCACGCCTAGACGCTTGGCCTCATCCGCAAGTTGGCCGGTGGCTCCGACTCCGAAGACGATCTTGGTTGGGTAGTTCCATGTTTGCAGTGGCATCGATTCCCTCAGCAGGGCGGCATAGGCGCAGCCATTTAGATGATTTCGAAGTAGCGCTTGAGTTCCCAGTCCGTCACAGCGCGGTCGAAACACCGCACTTCGAAATCTCGGGTGCGCGCGTAGTGGTCCACAAAGTCCGCACCGAATAGCGTCCGCGCCGCTTTGCTCTTCTGGAACAACTGCGTCGCTTCCGCAAGGGTGGTGGGCAATCGGAGGGGTCCATCACTGCCGGCGTCGCCCCGGACTTCGGGCGGCGGCTCGAGGCCGTTTTCGATTCCCCAGAGCCCCGAGCCCAAACAAGCGGCCATCGCCAAGTACGGGTTGATGTCCGCGGCAGTCTGCCGGTACTCGACGCGTTGGCCCGACTCACTTCCGAGATCGATCAGCCGAATCGCGCAGGTGCGATTGTCCACGCCCCAGGACGCAACCAGCGGTGCCCATACCCCGGGCACGTAGCGCTTGTAGCTATTGATCGTGGGCGAATACATGGCCGTGAGTTCTCGCATGAGGGCCATCTGGCCCCCGACGTATGCGTGCATGGTTTTGGAAAGATTGCGACGCGCCCGGGCGTCGTAGAACACGTTCCTTCCCTCGCGCCAGAGGGATTGGTGCAAGTGGCCACTCGCGCCGGGCAAGTCGGCATTCCACTTGGCCATGAACGTCACGGCAAGCCCATGTCGATGCGCAATCTCTTTCACGACCGTCTTGAACAGTGCTGCCTTGTCGGCCGCCGCAAGGGTCACGTCGTGGGCGATGGCCGCCTCGTACACTCCCGGCCCCGTCTCCGTATGCAGTCCCTCCAGGGGGATACCGTAGGCATCGAGATCGTGCAGCAGGTCGTGCATGAGCGCGTGGTCCTGGCCAGCGCGGACCCAGCTGTAACCGAACATGCCCGGGTTGAGGGGCTGCAGGTCGCGAAAGCTTTTCTCGTGGATGCTCTCTCGAGACTCCCGAAAGAAGAAGAATTCGAACTCGGCCGAAAACCGCGCACGGTAGCCTTGCTTCTCCCCGCGTTCGATCACGCGTTTGAGCACGGAGCGCGGGCACGCGGGGTGTGGTTTGCCGTCCGTCGTTCGGAAGTCGGCCAAGAACGCTGCCACATCCGGCTCCCAGGGAATGACGCGGTAGGTGCTGGCGTCGAGCTCCGCGTGTGCATCCGGATAGCCGGTGTGGAATCCCGTCGTTCGCCCGTTGTCGTAGAGCACGTCCGCGATGTCCCAGCCAAAGATGACGTCACAAAAGCCGAATCCCTTCTTCAGCGCAGAGGCAAGCTTGTCCAAGCTGATGTACTTGCCGCGTAGGACGCCGTCGATGTCGAAGCCGCCGACCTTCGCGCGGGTCACGCCCGCCGCGGAAAGTTTCGCGATCAGCGCGTCCGCCGGCTGCGGCGCCGCTGCACTCCGCCGCAGCGCGCCTTCCCTGCTCTTGCGCTTCTTCGTCTTGCGAACCGCCATGGGGCAGCCATAGCCAACGCGCCCCGAGACGGCAATCTCCGCTGCGAGAATCCGCTAGCTGTCGAGCAGTAGTTCGCGCAGACGCTCGGCCACTAGGTCGACGGAATACGGTTTGCCGATGTATCCAGCGACCGCGGGGTGCCGCAAGAGCGCCTCGGGAACGTCGTCCTCAGCGAGTCCGCTCGTTAACAGCACTCGGGTAGGGAGCCCCATTTCCACAAGATAGTCGAGGAGTTCGTGACTAGATTCCCCGGGCAGGTTGACGTCCAGCACGATCACACTCACGGGCGCATCCGCCAAATGTCTGCGCGCGGCTGCTAAATCCGTTGCGGCGAAGGTGTCGAAGCCGTGAGACTCCAGAAGCTGAGCGGTCAGCTTCGCCAAGCGAGCTTCATCGTCGCAAATCAAGATACTTGCCGGACGGCTCGCCGCAGGTCGGCGGTGCTCTGGCATGTGCGGACGCGTCTCGGTCGACATAACCCCTCTCCTATCCGGTAGCGTAGCGAAGTTTCCTGGTCCGGACCAGGCCACACGAAAAAACCTGCCTAGGGGCGGAAATGCCGCGCCAATGACAACCCCAGGGCTGTTACCCCCATCAGCATGAGTAGCGCCGCGAGCCACGTAGCGCGCAGGGGCCCCAAGGTCAGCACCTCGCCTGAAGAGCCAGCGTAGGTTTGATCGACGACGGTGAGCACGATGCTGGCACAGAGCAGCACGATCCCAGGCGCTAACCGCCGCCCGAGTCCGGCTTCTGGCGTTGGCGAAGCCTGCTGCGCGCCCGGCATCGACCAGCGTGGGGGCTCCGACGCGCCGCCAACCGGCGGCACAGACCAGCGCGGATTACTTGGCGGTTCCGGCGGCGGCGACCAATGCGGCCTCGACACTGCCAACGTCGGCGACCACGGTGCCGGCCCGTCGACGCGCACTGCCGGGTGAGCGGTACCGCTTGCTGACCTGGCAACTGGACTGCTCACGGCCGCCTGCGTGCCGCTCGCACTGCGCGAGCGGGGCACCCCGGTGAGCGCATCGTCCAAGGGAGGTTCGAGCCCTGACCCAGACGGCATCGCCAAGCGCACGGCAGGATGATTCACACCGCTCTGGGAAGGGGGGGCCGCCGGCGGCCCCGAACCGGATCCGGCAGCGCCGCCAGGCATCGTCGGGATCGGCCAATTGGGAGCGCTGTTGGACGAACGCTGCGCTGGACGCTCTCCCGGCGCCAAGTCCAACGACAAGTTCACACTCGGCGCGCTATCGTCCAAATCCAATTCACCCGTGACGGCGGGCATGACGGCGCCCGACGCTGTACGCCGGCGGCTCGCCGGCGGCGGCTGCCCCAACTCCAGCTCGGGTACGGCCGCCGGGGCCAGAGCGGAGGCGGACATCGTCTCCGCCTCCCGATGAGAGCTTGGGGCGCGATTGCTCGGAGGTTTGGACGCGAGGCGCACCGCGGCCTCGACGCGCTCTTCCCGGGGAACGTGCCCGCCCTCGGCGCGAGCATCCCGCGCCCGCGGCACATACTCGTCCGCAGCATCGCCTCGCACACCCGCCGCCGAACAAAGCGCGTTCCAGAACTTTCCCGCGTCGGGATAACGTTCTCGGGGATCCACTGCCAGTGCTTTGCGAAACACCTGCTCGACTGCGTCGGGCACATCAACGCCTTCACTTCGCGGAGTCGGGCGCCGGTTTTGGTCCAAGACCGTGCCCATCATGCCCGCGTGATCGCCATCGATGACGGTGCGCCCGGCCAGCAGCTCCACCATGGTCAGCGCCAAGCCCCAGACGTCGGTCCACGGGCCGGACTGGCCGTACCGCTTGGGCACCCACTGTTCAGGCGCCCCATATGCGGGGGTGAATGACGACAGCGCGCTGTGGGTCTGACTGGCGCGCCCGGCGACTTGGCTGGCCACACTCTTGGCTTTACCGATACCGAAATCCAGGATCTTCACGACCTCTTCGCCGGCCACGCGTGCGACAAAGATGTTCTCCGGCTTGATGTCACGATGCACAACCGAAATCGGTCCGTCAGGGCCCATGAAGTTGTGGGCGCGCTCCAGGGCGCGGGCGACCGGAGTCAAAAGTCGTACGAGTTTCTTCAAGCCCAGCGGCGCGTCCCCGTTATCACGCCGACGCTCCATGATGGCCTCGAGCGTCTCGCCTTCGAGCCACTCCAAGGCCATGAACGGGACGAACATCCCGTTGTCCAAGGTGACCGCATCAATGTGGAGCGGCCGCACCACAGTCGGGATGCTGGCGGAAAGCCTGAACAACAATTCCGCTTCTGCGCGAAACTGTTCGAGAAACTCCGCCTGCAGTTCTGAGCTGAGCTGTTGCGGGGTCTTCAAACACTTCAGTGCGACCGGGGCCCGGAAGCCTCCGTGGTGCGCGCGATACACCACGCCAAAGCCACCTTCGGCGACCACCTGCTCCACCTCATAGGTTCCAGCGATGACCTTGCCGACAATTCCGAAGACATCTTCCGTCATCTTCGTCGCCTCAGCATCTTCCCCGCACTTCGCCCAACCCTATCAGATTGGGGTTCAGTGGTCCTTCGGGAGCAGGTGGAAGACCAGTAGGCCCAAGCCGGCTGCCAAAAGGAGCCCGGCGACCAGGGTTGCGCTGACCGGCCCAGCCGCCAGGGCCTCCCCCATAGTGCCTTGATAAACACGCCCTCCAAGACCAATCACGATAGCCGCTCCGACCAAACCGAGCCCAATCTTGAGCAATGGGAGCGGCGGCTTGGTCTCGACCGAGGCGGCGGCCATCTGAGCCTGAAACGCATGACGGGCTTCGGCCCGCGTCGGCAAACTGGGCCCGCGATCGTCCAAATCGATGTCGGAAGTCCTGAGCGGCATGGGCACCGACGGAAGCGGCGCCTCGCCGCCGAACGCGGCGCGTTGCGGCGGGGGCTCTTCGGCCGTCTGCGGCGAACTGCGCTCGAGGGCCGGCGCGGCCGGCGCTGGAGGCGACGGCGGCCGGCCGCCCCGGGCCGAGCTGGGCGGTGGCGGGGGCGCCTCGAGCTCGAAATCGAAGCTCGGCACCGCCTGGGGCGCCTCGGCGGGCAACGCGGCGGCTTGGCCAGCCGGCGGAATGCTCGGCAGAGCGGCCTCCGAACCAAAACCGCCGCCTGGCGGAACGGGCGGAATGCTGGGCAGCGGCGCTTCGCCACCGAACTCAGAGCCCAGCGCCACGCTCGGAGCGGGCGCCGGCACGCTGGGGAGCGGCGCCTCCAGATCCGGACCGAGTCCCGCCGGCCCAACCGCCAGATCGTCCTCGGCGAACGGGTCGTCGATCCCGAGGGTCGCACGCGTCTGCCCTCCCGGCCGGGGCGGAGCGGGGCGGGCCGGCGGCGGCCGGGGCGGAGCCGGAGCGGCACGCGCCGCGGCGGGGATCGCCGCTTCGATGACCTCTTCTCGGGGCACGCTTCCCGCCTCCCGCCGCGCATCCCGGGAGCGCGTTTCACGCATGCCAAGTGCGCCAGTGAGTTCGTCCCAAAAGACACCGACGTCGCGTTGGCGCTCGCGAGGATCCACCGACAGAGCCCGGGCGAATACGCGTTCCACGGCCGCGTCCAGAGCCACGCCGAGTGTCTTGGGTGTTGGGCGCGAGTCCTTGTTGAACGCCGCCGCCATCATCTGATTGGCATCGCCGTCGAGGGCCGCGCGTCCGGCAAGGGCTTCCACCATGGTCAGCGCTAGGCCCCAGACGTCTGTCCAAGGCCCCACCGCGCCGTACTGCTCCGGTCTCCATTGCTCCGGTGCGGCAAACGCCGGAGTAAACCACGCGCCGGCGCGGCGGCCGGTAGCGCGACCCGCTACCTGGCTAGCCACGGATTGTGCCTTTGCGACGCCAAAGTCCAAGACCTTGACCATCTCGTCGCCCCCCACCTTCGCGATGAAGATGTTCTCGGGCTTGATGTCACAGTGCACGACGGAAACAGAGCCGGCGCGCCCGCTGAAGTTGTGCGCGCGAGCAAGCGCATCCGCCGCGGGGGCAAGCAGACGAACGAGTTTCCGGATCGGAATCGACGCGCGGCCGTGACTGCCGCGGCGCTCCATTAATTCGCTCAGGGTTTCGCCTTGGAGCCACTCCAACACCATGTACGGCACGAAGGTGCCGTCATCCGTAGTGAGCGCGTCGATGTGCAAGGGGCGCACGACCGTCGGGATGCTCGCGGAAAGCTCAAACAGGAGCTCACCTTCCGCGCGAAACTGCCCGAGGAACGCGGTCTGGCGTTCCGCCGAGAGCTTCTCGGGCAGCTTCAGGCACTTGAGCGCAACCGGCGCTTTGAAGCCTTGGTGTTCAGCGCGGTAGACGACTGAAAAGCCACCTTCGGCGACAACTGCTTCGACCCGGTACGCCCCTGCGATGATGTTTCCGACAATGCCAAAGACGTCTGCGACCATGGACGGCAATCGCTATCTTACTCGGACCATCGCGCACCCGTGCACAATCCCCGGGATAATCGCAAAGATGGCCTGATATGCCGAAATGTTCGTGGATCTCAAGCGCGTACCAGAGAGTCTTTTAGGCTTGGTTGCTTGAGGCATGTCCATTCAACCGTCTAGGGCGATGCCAATCTGGCGGCGCAGCTTATGATATCGGTCGCTGCAGCAAAACGCGATCAAGTCTTTGAATAGCGGCCCCGTAGCACCTTCCTCGGCGCCCAAGATGTCCCGCGCGGTGCACAGGTCGTTTGCAAGCAGCAAACCGACTCGGCAAGCGGTCTTGTCGGCAGACTCACTCCAGCGCATGAGGTTCGTGCGGCCGCCGTCCTCCACGAACCGCAGGAAATAGCCGCGGAGTGCGTCCTTTTGTTGGGGTTCGAGCACAGGCTCGATGGCAGCCGCGATAGGCGCCACTCTTCGCTTCATATCCTCCGCGATGGGCAACCCGGGACTCCCCACCGTGAGGGCCGCCAGGAACAAGTCCTCCAGATCCGGCACCGCCGAAAAGAGCGTCTTGACGAAGTGCTCGGCTCGATACATCGCAAGATGGCGACCCACCAGGAAGGCATGCTCCAGTTGGGTCCGTCCAC
The DNA here is from genome assembly GCA_965369205.1 of uncultured Polyangiaceae bacterium. Taxonomy (GTDB): domain Bacteria; phylum Myxococcota_A; class Polyangia; order Polyangiales; family Polyangiaceae; genus JACKEA01. Next base: position 11,074 of record CBDUPW010000234.1, read on the forward strand.
TCAAGACCTGATTCCCGATCACCGTCACGGGTGGCACAGCGGGAATGTGCTCGTAACCGACAGCGCGATCCTTGTCCAAATAGATTGGAGGCACCGGAAGCCCAAGCAGCGCCGCTCCCCAGGGCAACGCACGCACGGCCGTGATGGTGGCGTTGATCGGGTCTTGTTTCGACTCTGGCCGCACCTGATGTAGCTTGCCGTCACGGCGCATGGCCGTGACGCGTCCAAGCAGTACGGCGGGGGCAATGACTGCGAAGATCTGCCCCGTAACAAGCTCCTGCTCCGGGTGGCACAGCAGTTCGAACCAAGCGGACTGCGAGACGCTGGCAGCGGGGGCGATCAGGGTGTGACTCTGGTGTTGCTCCACCAGCTTCGTCTCTTCGGGTGTGGC